>NZ_CAXUGK010000015.1:0-104424 GCF_964250605.1 Bacteroides sp. AR20
ATCAGCACGAATGCGAACCGCTTCTCGGAGAACGTTACGGGTTATGACAAGAACGGTAACATCAAGAGTTTGCAACGTTATGGCCAGACTGGTGCCAGTGCCTACGGCCTGCTTGATAACCTGACTTACACATTGACCGGTAATCAGTTGAGCTGTGTGGAGGATGCGGTGAGTACCGCTGCATACGGTACAAACACTGCCTTTGTGAACGGTGCAAGCGCCGCAGGGGAGTATGCCTACGATGTCAATGGTAATTTAACGAAAGATTTGAATAAGGGAATTGCCGATATTCAATATAATGTATTAAATTTGCCCAGTACGGTATCGTTCAGTGATGGTAGCACGATTACCTATACTTATGGTGCTGACGGCACGAAACTGAGAACAGTCCATAAGATAGGCAGTACAACCACAACGACTGACTATTGCGGTAATGTGATCTATGAAAACGGTACTCAGAAGTTGTTACTCACAGAAGAGGGTTACATCAACCTGGCCGGTACCCAGCAGTATCATTACTATCTGAAGGACCATCAGGGTAACAACCGTGTAGTGATCAACCAGTCTGGCACTGTGGAGGAAACTAACCATTACTACCCTTTCGGTGGTGTATTTGCCACTGCAGGCAATACCCAGCCTTACAAGTATAACGGCAAGGAGTTTGATACGAAGAAGGGTTTGAATTGGTATGATTATGGGGCGAGACATTATGATACGGCGTTAGGAAGGTTTACGACTAATGACAGATTTGCCGAGAAGTATTATTCGATGTCTCCGTATCAGTACGGGGCGAATAGTCCGGTTGTTAATATTGATGTGAATGGAGATAGTATTAGAATTTGCACTGAAACTCAGTCCTTTGGTCACACATGGATTAGTGTTGGTGAAGGATCTAATATGACTGTTTATAGCTACGGACGATACAATGGAACTAATAAAGGGCCAGATAGAAGCTCTAATTCTTTAGGAAATGGTTCCGGTGTTCTTTTAAAGTTAATGGGGGATGAAGCAAAAGCTTACAATGACAAAAAAAGCAGCTGGTGGAATGTCTGTATTTGTAGTAACAGATGTGGCAGATGAAAAAGTTGCTAATATTTTAGACGAAAAGTTTAATTAATATGTCAACTACAATGCCAGATAATCCTAAAAGTGATTATTATAACAGTTCTTCTGCTCGTATTATTGATGAATATAAGCTGACAAGTAATAATTGTACAACAATGGTATCTGACGTGTTGAATAAAAGTGGGTCAAATGCTCTGAAAGGGACAAGGCTACAACAAACAAGTAATTTGGGAACATGGACTACTATTCCTATTGTCAACAGATTTGTTCTTCCAATATCAATGCAGAATCATTTAGTGAGAATATCCAAACCAGGAGGTGTAGTTTATAAAACAAGATAGATTATGAAATGGCTTAGAATTGTGTTTGTTGCCACATCAATAATTCTTTCATTATTAATTATATACGCAATTATTAATTGTGAAATTAGTTATAAATATGAGATTGAAAATCGATGTGGGGATAAGATTGATATCTTATGGGTTGAGGAGTGGCTAAAAGAAACGATTAAAGTGTGGAAGTTTTTTCTATGCTATGTAATCATTAATATCTTTTATTTAGTAGCTTCTCTTGTCAATAGCCGTAAATCTTCAAAAGAAAAATGCAGTTTATCATAAACAAACGCAGTCTCTTTTGTATTGATAATTAGGCCGTCTTGCCTTGATATGAATTGACTATTTTTATCGTTATCCTAACATCAGATATCCCATATCTTGCATGTTAGGATATTTTTTTGTCATATAACAGTCATACCATTTCTAATGTTGTAACTATCCTCCGTGCCGGGCTACACCCTTTTTTGCAGATGGCTATACCATCGCATAGAAAGGGTGTAGCCATCCGGAGTAAAAGGTGTAGCCTCGTGAAATGTGTCCTACGAATGCTTTTGGCGGGGATAATAGCGGCTTGCATAGAATCTGTGTTCCTTTGTCCGCGTCTTGTTTTTATACTGCTTCATCCGAAGAAGAAAAGGAAGCGCAAGAATCTACGGTGGCAGATAACATTACCCCGACAGTATAACATATCATATCCGACCATAAAAATCCATGCCCGAAGACCAATGCTCCGAGCGTGGTGTTTCGTATGGCATTCGCCCAATCGACCTGGTATAATTGGCTGATTTCTATGCAATAAGAAAACAGTAAGGAGATTGCGGCCACTTTGAGTATGGATGCCGAAGGGAAGAGAAAGCGTAATCCCCAATAGACCATAGCTGCCCAAAGTGTATCGCCAATATACTCTGCAATAAATTTAGGCAATGCATTGCCATATTTCCGGGAAGCAAGTCCTGCCAATATGATGACGAAAGTGACGGTTAAGTAAATCCAACGTTTGTATTTCACATCATGATGTTTTAGGTCCATTGCAAATTTATGGAAAATTGACAGATATGAGTGAGAAGGAAGAGCTTTTTCGTATTTTTTCCTATCGAACGGTCTGTGTAAGGCTATAAACAGAAAAGCAAATGAAGGGCAATACTATGACACGTATATGGCCAAAAATAACTATTGGTACAGCATGCATGAACTGAGCCGCATGGACGATGAAACAGGCGACCCCTTGCCGGGTGACCGGAGACTTGCACCTATTCCCGTCGGATTTACCGTTCGGAGCGGTGGCACCCAATGGCTGTTCGAGAACAGCGTCCGCACCACAAATCCGGAAGAACTTTGGAAATAAGACTCTCTTGTTTCAAATCTCCCCGAAATCATGTACCTTTGTGGCGATACCTAAAAAAGGGTGTGGCAAGATGATGAACAAGATAAATTCCGTATGCGTATATTGTGCTTCGAGCACAAAGATAGATTCCGTTTATTTCGATGCAGCCCGTGAGCTGGGCGCTTTGCTGGGGCAGCGGCAAATTCGCCTGATTAATGGTGCGGGAAATATGGGACTGATGTCCGCTGTGTCCGATGCGGCACTCCGGGCAGGGGGAGAGGTGACGGGCGTCATTCCCCACTTCATGGTGGAGCAGGGATGGCATCACACCGGACTTACCCAACTCGTGGAAGTGGAAAGCATGCACCAGCGGAAAAAGACAATGGCCGACCTGAGCGATGCCGTCATCGCCCTGCCCGGTGGTTGCGGCACCCTGGAAGAACTGCTGGAAATCATCACTTGGAAGCAACTCGGACTGTATCTGAACCCGATTGTGATACTGAATGTCAAGAACTATTTCGACCCTCTGCTCGATATGCTCCGGCAGGCAGTGGACGAAAACTTCATGCGCGTGCAGCACGGTGCCATCTGGCATGTGGCTCAGACGCCGCAGGAAGCCGTGGAACTGATACATACCACTCCCTTGTGGGACGCCTCCATCCGTAAATTCGCTGCAATATGATAGGACTGTTGATGGCTTGTGCAGTAGTGGGGACGGAGGGGATTCCTATCCCATATTCTCCGAGAATGGACGATGGCATCACCGTGGTTCTTTTGTGCTGTTTCTTTCTGTCGGCCTATGTTTTGTCACGCAGCCGCAAGTTCCTGCTGCAGCTGGTGAAGGATTTCCTGCTTCATCGCGAACGTACCAGCATATTTGCCACTTCCACAGCCGCCGATATGCGCTATCTGCTGTTGCTCATCCTGCAAACCTGCATCCTTGTGGGTGTCTGTATCTTCAGCTACTTCAATGATATACAGCCGGAATTGGTACACCATGTGCCGCCGGGATTTCTGCTGGGGATTTACATCGGTGTGTGTCTCCTCTATTTGTGCTTGAAGTGGATGCTCTACTCTTTTCTGGGTTGGATTTTTTTTGACGAAAGTGTTACAACACTATGGCTTGAGTCCTATTCTACGCTACTTTATTACTTGGGATTCGCCCTTTTCCCGTTTGCTCTGTTCATAGTCTATTTTGATTTGAGTTTGCAGCTGACGATAATAATAGGATTGATTTTAGCCTTTTTTGCTAAAATATTGATGTTATACAAGTGGTTAAAGCTTTTTTGTAACAATTTATATGGCGGTTTGCTTTTAATTGTGTACTTTTGTGCCCTTGAAATCATGCCTTGTTTTGTGTTATATCAAGGTGTGATGCAGCTAAACAGTTATTTGATAATAAAATTTTAGGACGTTGAAAATTAAGAAAGTACTTGTGTCGCAGCCGAAACCGGCATCAGAGAAATCTCCTTACTACGACATCGCCGAGAAGTATGGTGTGAAAATAGATTTTCGCCCATTTATCAAAGTGGAGAGCCTTTCAGCGAAAGAGTTCAGACAACAGAAAATTTCGGTATTGGATCATACTGCCGTTATTTTTACTTCGCGTCATGCTATTGATCATTTCTTCCACTTGTGTACAGAATTGCGTGTGACAATTCCCGAAACAATGAAGTATTTCTGCGTGACGGAGGCCGTTGCTCTGTATATCCAAAAGTATGTGCAGTATCGTAAGCGTAAGATTTTCTTCGGAAACACCGGGAAGATTGACGATTTGATACCTTCCATTGTTAAGCATAAGACTGAAAAGTACTTGGTACCAATGTCGGATGTACACAATGATGACGTGAAGAATCTGCTGGATAAGAATAAGATTCAGCACACGGAAGCTGTCATGTACCGTACTGTCAGCAATGACTTTGCTGCAGATGAGGCTTTTGATTATGACATGCTGGTGTTCTTCAGTCCGGCAGGCATCAGTGCCTTGAAGAAGAATTTCCCTGATTTTGACCAGAAGGAAATCAAGATCGGAACATTCGGCTCTACCACTGCCCAGGCAGTCCGTGATGCCGGGCTTCGTCTTGACCTGGAAGCTCCCAGCGTGCAGGCACCCTCAATGACGGCGGCGCTTGACATGTTTATCAAGGAAAATAATAAAGGAAAGTAAAAAGAGTTATGAGTTATAAGTTATGAGTGATTTGCTTATAGCTTGTAGGCATAACAATGGATTTATAAAATTGAGCTACAAGTGGTTGTGCTTTTATGTCGCCAGGTACTTGTAGCTCGTTTTTGTATCGCCCCATAACTTATCACTCATAACTCATCACTCATAACTTATAACTCATCACCCCATGCCAAATACCTTGCGTAAGTCCGAACGGTTGGACAAGAAGAAAGTGATAGAGAAGATGTTTGCGGGCGGCTCACGTTCGTTTTCGGTTTTCCCTTTGCGTGTGGTGTATCTGCCGGTGGAGGAGCTGGAGGCACCCGTTTCCATTCTTGTAAGTGTCTCGAAACGCCGTTTCAAGCGGGCGGTGAAGCGCAACCGCGTGAAACGCCAGATACGTGAAACCTACCGCATGAACAAACACGGACTGCTGGCAGTGTTGACGGAAAAAAAGTGCCGTCTGGCCGTGGCCTTCATCTATCTTTCGGACCAGTTGGTAGACTCTTCTGTCATCGAGGACCGTATGAAGACAGCTTTGGCACGCATTGCCGAGAAGGTAGCGGCAAATGCTGAAACCGAGCAAACTCCGCAGGTGTCATGAAGCGTCTGCTTTCATATCTGCTGCTGCTTCCCATCTATTTCTATCAGAAGTGCATATCGCCCATGATAGGGCCTTCATGCCGTTTTACCCCCACTTGTTCGCAATATGCGGTGGAGGCCATCAAGAAACACGGACCTTTCAAGGGGTTTTGTCTGGCAGTCAGGCGCATTCTGCGCTGCCATCCCTGGGGAGGTTCCGGATATGATCCCGTTCCATGAATATTCCAGTTGACATACATACACACCGGCTTCCGCAAGTACCCGGAACTGCCATTGCAAATTGCTATCCCGAAACGTTCTCTCCACAGAGCGGCGGATGGTATTCGGTGGGGATACATCCCTGGCATATAGGTCGGAGTGGAGGTGAACACTCAGGAGCCGAAGGTGCTGTGGCTAGCAGGGTGTGCGGCCTGGAGGAGTTAGTGCGCCATCCCCAAGTACTTGCCGTGGGCGAAGCCGGGCTGGACAAGCTGGCAGATGCTCCGATGGATTTGCAGGTGGAAGTGTTCAGGTGCCAGGCATGTTTGGCAGAGGAAGTGGGAAAGCCGCTGGTGATTCATCTGGTGAAGGCGGTTGATGAACTGCTGAAGGTGAAGCGGGACTTGCGCCCGTCGAATCCGTGGATAATACATGGTTTCCGTGGCAAGGCGGCGCTGGTGGAGGAATATCTGAAACATGGCTTTTACCTTTCATTCGGGGAGAAATACCAGGAAGCAGCCTTGTGCCGGGTACCTGCCGACCGGCTGTTCATCGAAACGGATGAAAGCGAAGTTTCCATCGGGGAATTGTATGCACGCGCTGCCGAAGTGCGCGGCATCTCTCCCGAGGAGCTTGGAGAAACACTCCGGAGAAATGTCTGCAAAGTCTTTTTTAAACCCTAAGAGTTGTTTCTTCGAATAAAGAGTCGTATTTTTGCGCAGATTAAAATAGGAATCAAACAATTCATAGATAATCACTTAAATAATTAATCAGATAACTTAATCATTCGATGAATTTTGTAGAAGAATTAAGATGGCGTGGCATGCTCCACGATATGATGCCGGGTACGGAAGAACTTCTGGCTAAGGAACAAGTGACTGCATACATTGGTTTCGACCCTACTGCGGACTCTTTGCACATCGGGCACCTTTGCAGTGTGATGATTTTGCGTCACTTCCAGCGTTGCGGACACAAGCCGTTGGCACTGATTGGCGGTGCTACGGGTATGATTGGTGACCCTTCCGGAAAGTCTGCCGAACGCAATCTGCTTACGGAAGAGACGTTGCAGCGCAACCTGGCCGGTATGAAGGCCCAGCTCTCCAAGTTCCTGGATTTTGATTCGGATGCCCCCAACCGTGCCGAGTTGGTGAACAACTACGATTGGATGAAGAACTTCACTTTCCTCGATTTTGCCCGTGAAGTGGGTAAGCACATCACCGTGAACTATATGATGGCGAAAGATTCTGTAAAGAAGCGTCTGAACGGTGAGGCACGTGACGGTCTTTCCTTCACGGAATTCACCTACCAGCTGTTGCAGGGGTACGACTTCCTTCATCTGTATGAAACCAAAGGCTGCAAGCTCCAGATGGGTGGCAGCGACCAGTGGGGTAACATCACCACTGGTGCCGAACTGATTCGCCGTACGAACGGTGGGGAGGTATTTGCACTGACCAGCCCGCTGATTACGAAGGCCGACGGTGGCAAGTTCGGCAAGACAGAGTCCGGAAACATCTGGCTCGACCCGCGCTACACTTCTCCATATAAGTTCTACCAGTTCTGGCTGAACGTGAGCGACGAGGATGCCAAACGCTACATAAAGATATTCACTGCACTGTCCAAGGAGGAGATTGACGCTCTGACGGCCGAGCACGAGGCTGCTCCCCATTTGCGCGTCCTTCAGAAGTGCCTGGCCAAGGAAGTGACTATCATGGTTCATTCCGAAGAGGACTATAACGCTGCTGTGGATGCATCCAACATCTTGTTTGGCAATGCAACTTCCGATGCACTGAAGAAGTTGGACGAAGATACGCTGCTGGCTGTGTTCGAGGGTGTTCCCCAGTTCGAAATATCCCGTGATGCACTGGCTGCCGGTGTGAAGGCGGTGGATTTGTTCGTGGATAATGCTGCTGTATTCGCTTCCAAGGGCGAGATGCGTAAGCTGGTGCAAGGCGGTGGCGTTTCTCTGAATAAGGAGAAACTGGCTGCTTTCGACCAGGTGATTACGACAGCCGACCTGCTGGACGAAAAATACCTGCTGGTACAGCGCGGCAAGAAGAATTACTATCTGATTATCGCCAAATAACGGTAGCCTAAAGAGAAGTAATTAAGGAAATGATGCTTCGGCAGTAAAAATAGCCCCGAAATATTTGGATATTTCGGGGCTTCCTTTTATCTTTGCACCGCTTTTTAACAGAAAGCCCTATGTTTGGACTATGGTGTAATGGTAGCACAACAGGTTTTGGTTCTGTTTGTCCAGGTTCGAATCCTGGTAGTCCAACTACGATACAGCTAATTGCAGCTAAAAACCCACTAAAATCGCAAGTTTTAGTGGGTTTTTTTGTTATTCTTTCCCCCTCTTGTTGGCACTATAGGTATAGATTTTTTCTTTTTACGAATCTTTGAACGATATTGCTATATAATTGACACAAATTTATACGGTTTCTCCATTTTCTTTTGTTACATTTGCATCGTGTACGCAAACGATGTGTATTTGATGGCTGAAGTTATAACCTATTAAATGTAGTGCAATCATGAAAACGAACTATGAAATTCGCTATGCTGAGCATCCCGATGATGTGAAAAGCTACGATACGAAAAGCATTCGCTGCGATTTCCTTATAGGGAAGGCATTCTCCCAAAATAAAGTTTCCATTGAGTATAAACTACTTGCAAATCGTACATAAATAGAATATCACTTATTTAAACTTAATAATTTAACGTTATGAATCCGTATTTGAATTTTTCTTTGGAAGGTAAAGTAGCCCTTGTTACAGGTGCTTCTTATGGTATCGGTTTTGCTATCGCTTCAGCTTTTGCAGAGCAAGGAGCAACTATCTGTTTCAACGATATCAACCAGGAGTTGGTAGACAAAGGCTTGGCTGCCTATACTGAAAAGGGTATCAAGGCACGCGGTTATGTATGTGATGTGACAGACGAACCTGCTGTTCAGGCCATGGTAGCCCAGATTGAAAAGGAAGTAGGCTCTGTTGATATCCTCGTAAACAATGCCGGCATCATCCGCCGTGTTCCTATGCACGAGATGGAGGCTGCTGACTTCCGTCGTGTAATCGATATCGACCTCAATGCTCCGTTCATCGTATCAAAGGCTGTTCTGCCTGCCATGATGAAGAAGGGCCACGGTAAAATTATCAATATCTGCTCTATGATGTCCGAACTGGGTCGTGAGACTGTGTCGGCCTATGCCGCTGCCAAGGGTGGCTTGAAGATGCTGACTCGCAACATCTGCTCTGAATATGGTGAATATAACATCCAATGTAACGGTATCGGTCCGGGTTACATCGCTACCCCGCAGACTGCTCCGCTGCGTGAAAAGCAGGCCGACGGTAGCCGTCACCCGTTCGACTCGTTCATCTGCGCCAAGACTCCGGCAGGCCGCTGGCTGGCTCCGGAAGAACTTACCGGTCCGGCAGTGTTCCTGGCATCGGAAGCCTCTAATGCGGTAAACGGTCACATCCTCTATGTAGACGGAGGTATCTTGGCTTATATCGGAAAGCAACCGAAATAAATTTAAGGATAATTGAGAAGGTGATAAAGTGGCAGGATAATGTCACTTGTCACCTTTTTCTTTTGGGCGCGGATTACGCGGATTTCGCGGAAAGGATAAGGAAAATCCGTATAATCCGCGAAATCCGCGCCTAAAAGAAAGTTATACAACTGATTAGGAAAAAGCAATGATTATATGAGAAACTTTCTTTTATTATGTATGGCGGCCCTCTGCTGTCTTGCTTGCAACGATAGCAAGATAGTGACTGTTACGGTAACCAATCCGTTAGCGATGGACCGTTCCGATGAGATGGTAGAGGTGTCCATGACCGAAATCTCAAACCTTCTGAATCTGGCAGACACCGCACAGATTGTGGTTCTGAATGTCGAAGGGGAGCAGGTGCCTTACCAAGTGACCTACGATGACAAATTAATCTTCCCTGCGACGGTAGCTGCCAATGCATCGGCTGCATATACCGTCCAGGCCGGTACTCCCGTCGATGTGGAGGTAAGGGCTTGTGGGCGGCAGTATCCCGAACGTCTGGACGACATGGCCTGGGAGAACGACTTGGTAGGCTTCCGTGCCTACGGTCCTGCATTGCAGGCAAGGGGTGAACGCGGTTTCGGCTACGACTTGTTTACGAAGCGAGGCACTGCTGCACCGGTACTGGAAGACATGTATGCCAAGGAACTGGATGCAGACTCCTGGAAGCAGGTTAATGAATTGCGCAAGACAGACCCGAAGGCAGCCGATGAGCTGGTACGCACATTCTCCTATCATATAGACCACGGTTATGGCATGGACTGCTATGCAGTAGGTCCAACATTGGGAGCCGGAGTGTCTGCATTGATGGTGAATGATACCATTATCTATCCGTGGTGCTACAAGACGCAGGAGGTGCTGGACAACGGTCCGTTGCGCTTCACCGTGAAGCTGGAGTTCAATCCGTTGGCTGTGAAAGGGGATACTGCGGTGGTGGAAACACGTCTGATTACGCTGGATGCCGGTTCTCATCTGAACCGTACTGCCGTTTCGTATAGCAATCTAAAGGAATCTTTGCCCATTGTTACCGGTATTGTGCTGCACGAACCGGACGGTGCTGTGGTGGCTGATGCCGCCGGTGGCTATATGACGTATGTAGACCCCACTACCGGACCGGATAATGGCAAGATATTTATGGGGGCCGCTTTCCCTGCCGTTGTGAAGGAAGCCAAAACCGTGCTTTTCCCCATAGAGGAGAAGAAGATACGTAACAATGCGGACGGTCATGTACTGGTTGTCAGCGACTATGAGCCGGGCGCTGACTACGTGTATTACTGGGGCTTTGCCTGGGACCGCGCGGACATCAAGACTGCTGAAGCCTGGAACCGATACATGGCTGATTTTGCACAGAAGGTGCGCAATCCGATGACGGTGAGTATCCGCTAAGTTGATTTTCTTCCTTTTCAGACGGAGAAGATTGAGAAGTTGGAGGTTTGTAACTGTCCGGACGAATGACAAATGTTCTCAGAATAAGCTCTTCCCCTTGTAGACAAGTTCTGCAACGTTTTTGGCCTCCAGTTTTTCCATCAGGCGCTTCCGGTAAGTCTGTATTGTATTGATGCTGAGAAATAGTAATTGGGATATTTCAGAAGTGCTCAGTCCTTGCGAGAGATAGGCGAGCACTTCTTTTTCACGTCTCGACAATTCGGGAAGTGCATGTGGTAGGGTGTTTTGTTTTTCCTTGTCCAGTTCGCTGAAAACATTGCTGAAGTATCTGGTTCCGTTTTTCAGTGTACTGATGGCGTCTCTCAATTCGCTGGTGCTGGCATTTTTTGAAACAGCTCCGTTGATGTTTAGGGTGGATAATTTGGCTATGATCCAAGGTTCTTCATGCATGGTATAGATTAAAATGCCGCATTCGGGTATCCGGCTGTGAAGGTGGGATATGAGTTGGAATCCATTCATATCCGGTAGTTCAAGGTCAATGATACAAAGGTCGAATCTCTCTTTGAGGGTCAGTTGTTCCACGTCTTTTGCACAAGTGGCTCCTTTGCACGTCACTTCTTCGAGTTGCGAGGCCAATGCGATGATGCCTTCAGCAACAATCGGGTGGTCATCTATTACCAGTATTCTGTATGTTTCTTTGTTTGGTTTCATTCGTTTATGTTAAGCAGTAGGGTGAAAACGTTGTTTTCTGTTGACGAGCATACATTGGCGGTAGCGTTGATGGCTCTGATACGGTCGTTTACGGTGCGCAATCCTATGCCGTCATTGTTGTTTGTTGCTGTTTGTTGCTTGTTTGCATTCTTACCGTTGTCTGTAATTTGCAGGGTATATTTATTTTCATTGTCGGCACGGAGACTGATGACTATATGACTGGCTGAGGCATGTTTCACGATGTTCATGGTGAGCTCTTGTACGATGCGGTACAGCTCATAAGCGGTTTCATTGGGAAGATGGCGTGATGCGTTGTTCTCCGTTGGATGATAGCTGACCTCTATGCCGGTGTTCTCGGTCAGTTTGGCAGCATAACGGTCGAGTATCTGGTCTAGACTGAGATGCTCGAATTCGGGAGGCATCAGTTCGTGTGAGATATTCCGCACGTTGTTTCTCAGTTTGCTGACGAGTGAGGCCAGTTCCTGCTCATTCCCTTTGCCGGCAGAAGTTTCTATCTTCATTTGCAGCCCCAGCAGGTCGTTGGCTATACCGTCATGCAGTTCCTTGGCAAAATATTTGCATTCCTCTTCCAACCCTTCAATGTAGCGGCGTGCCGAGTTCAGTTCGTTTTCTTGCTTTAGCAGTTCAATCTTCTTTTCGGCCATTCGTTTCTTGTGGCGGAGCGTCAACAAAGTAATGAGAGCAAGACCAGACAGAAGGGCTACAGCAATGGAGGCTTTTAGCAGGAAGGCTTGGTGTTCCAGTTGTTCTTGTTGCAGGTGGGCTATCTCCAATTCCTTTTCTTGTGTGTGATATTTCACGTTGAATTCTGCCATTTGTTGCGTCAGATTGTGCTGTGCCAGCGTATCAGTCCACATGCGGGCACTATCCATATAGGTGTAGGCCAGTTTGGGGTTTCCCAAGGCATCGTAGCATCGTGCCATTTGTGTAAATAATGTTTTGGGCTCGGTACCGGTTTTCCGGTTACGCAGCCAGTGGAAGTCCTTCAAGGCGCGGGCATAGTTTTTGCGGTTTGTTTCGGTGGCTGCCCTCGATTGTATGAATCCTATGGCAGCGATGGAGTTGGATGGTACCCGTTGTAGTAGTTTGTTCCCCAATTTCAAGTAGTGGTCTATGGAATCGGGTTGTTCTTTTCGTTCAAAGAGTCTCAGCATGCCGGGCAGGCAGCGTATCTTCCATAGGTCTTCGTTTCCCTCTCCGTGGCAGGCAATGTTCCAGGCTTTGCGGTTGGATTTTTCAGCATCATCCAGCTTGTTCAGTTCAGCCTTTATGGTTGCCCTGATTTGCCAGGTGGTGAAGGCTACGAATGGGTCTTCGGTTCTGGCGGCATGTTCGGCGGCCATGTCGGTATACTTTTCGGCTTCGTCCAGCTGCCTGATATTGAAGTATAGGATGGACACATTGTTGCAGATGTGGGCTATCCAGCTTTCGTCCCCATATTGCAAGGCACTGTCCAGTGCTTTATTGTAATAGTAGAGTGTAGAGTCATTCATTTGGTGCTGACGGTAGAGGAGGCCCAAATCGTTGTATACGCTGATGTGCTTTTCCAAATCATCTATCTGCGGCAGGTAGGGGAGCACATTTTTTTTCATGGCAAAGGCTTCTTCTGTCTTTCCCACATAGACCAGCAGTGTGGCTTGTTCGTTCAGCAAGATGGGATACATGAAGGAGTGCTTTACGTTCCGGGTGGCAAAGGCGCTGTCGAAGCTACGTTGCGCTTCATCGTAGTGTCCTTCTTCCATGAGATTGGCTGCCCGGTTGTAGAAGTGTGCCAACAGAGTGTCTGTTGGTATTTCTCCGGCGTGAAGCAGGATAGTGGTTAAAGAAAAGAGGAGTGATAATAGCTTAGTATGGCGTACCCTCATATCGGTATATTTTAGTGGAATTCAATCTGTGCTTAGTTGTTGCAAATATACGTCTTATTCATTTTGCTTTTTATTGGAGATGCTGAATTTTTTCTGTATGTGGCTGAAAAATCACCTTTTTCAGTGACAAGGAGTGAAAGGAAAAGTTTATTACTTTGCAAAAAATATTAAGCTTTGTCTGGGAATGATAAATGGCCAAAAGTATCTGTCCGGGTTTGAATGGCAGAGTCTTGTTGTCGTGAGATACGGACGGCATTCCTTATACTTTTGTTATTATGGATTTTCCTTAGAGGGATGGGGATAAAACAAGATTTGTAACTTATGAAAATGTTTAAAATGATGGCTGCCTCCATGTTGGGTGTGGCGTTGTGCTTGGGATTCACTGCTTGCAGTGACGATGACGAAAATGAGAATGGTGAGGGTGGCGAAAACACCGCCACTGTGGTCAATCCTTCGCAAGTGTTTACGGGAGGGCTTCCGAAGTCGGTTTCGGGCATGGCGATTTCTCACAATGAAGAAGGGCTGGTGACGAACATTACAACTGAGGATGGGGATAAAGCCGTCTTTGAGTACTTTCCCGCTACTACAAAGGCAGATGTTGCAAAGGACCGAGCAAGAATCACCGTGACGGATGAAGAGGGCGATGTTACAGAACTGAACTTGCAGCTCAACAGCGATGGTTATGTGGAATTTTGCAACTCAATAGACCACGCTGGTACTCCCGATGCCGATGAGTTTACTTGGGAGATGGAATACGACACTGAAGGCCATCTGGTTGTAATGAAACGCTCTGAAAGCGATGGTGAAATAACGAACATCACCTATAAGGATGGAGATGTGGTGAAGACTTCCACACGTTATGTAGCTAGTGGGGATCTCAATGGTGACGGAATTATCGACAGCAATGACGAGTGGGAGTATAGTGCTGCCATAGACTATACGACGGATAATATAACAGCTCCTATCGAGAATAAGGGCTGCCTGATGTTGTTTGATGAAATACTGGATGTGGATATGGACGAGATGATATATGCCTATTATGGAGGTATGCTTGGTAAGGCTACGAAACATCTGCCGCTTGTAGGGCATTATACATACAATGGCGAGGACTCTGTGTCCGATATGTATTTTACATGGACATTGAATTCCGACAGTTATCCTACGGAACTGGTTGTAAAAGACCAGTGGGATGAATACAGATGTACATTTACTTGGTAATTATAAAACATCTGTTTATTCTTGTGGAACAGGACATGAGCCTATAAAATGTAAGGGGTTGCCTTTTGCCGAGACAACCCCTTCTTATTTTATGTGGAATTTATTGTGACAGCAGATGTTGGTAACTTTCTGCTGTTTCAAGTTTATAATACTTTGAATTCATATCCCTCTTCCTTCAGGAAGTCAATGGCGCGCGGCAATGCGTACTGCAGGTTTCCGTTGCACCAGGATTTCAGGGAATCGTGGAAGGTGATGATGGAGCCGTTGCGGGCGTAGCGCATCACGTTGGCAAGCACTTGCGGACCGCGCAGCTTCTTGCTGTAGTCGCGGGTCACGAGGTCCCACATCACAATCTTGTAGGTTCGTTTCAGCGTGAGATACTGGTTGGCGAACATATGGCCGTGGGGAGGGCGGAACAAGAGAGGGTAGAGAACCTTCTCCACATTGCAATTGATGTCCCCACCCATTTCCATGAAAATCTTCGCCTGTTCGGTATTTCCCAGATAATTCTTGGCCGTGTATTCAAATCCACGGATATGGTTGAAGGTGTGGTTACCGATGCGGTGCCCACGCTCAACGACCATCCGGAATTCGTCCGGATGCTTCCGTATGTTGTCACCTACCATGAAGAAGGTGGCTTTGATGTTGTGCTTATCCAGCAGGTCGAGCACCCAGGGAGTTACTTCGGGGATAGGGCCATCGTCGAAAGTCAGATAAACGGCTTTTTCATTGGGGTCCATCCTCCAGACTGCACCGGGATATAGTTTGCGAAAAAACTCAGGAGGTTGTTCTATAAACACGTGATTAAGGATTAAGGGATTAGGGATTAAGGATTAGGGGTTAAGGATTAAGGATTAGGGGTTAAGGATTAGTTATTAATGATTAGTGATGAACTGCACAGGCTAATCCCTAATCCTTTAATCCTTAATCCCTAATCCTTATTCTCACTCCTTCATTCTGTCCACATACATATTATACAGTTCTTCCACCTTCGGCTCGTAGATTTCGGCGAGCTTGGAGTTGTACTTCTTCATGGCCTTCACCTCGGCATCGAGTACAGCCCAGTGGTATTCAAATTCACGGGTAGAAATCATGAAGCGGTTGTCGTCCAGGCTCAGATACCAGGTCAGGTACTCTACAGCCTTGTCAGCAAGGGCTTTCATCATCTCGTCCGCCTTGGCGGTTTCGCCCAGTTGGTAGTAGGCTTCCGCCATCTGTACGGCACCGTTCTGCCAGTCGTAAGGCACGTTGTAGGCGGGAATCATCTTTTCGGCATAGTCCAGGGCGGCTTTTGCCTTGTCTTTCTTGCCCTCACGCATCAGCTGCTGCACGAGTTGGGAGAAGATGCGACGGTGAGAGTGACACATGCGCATGGCGTTCTCGTCGATATAGATGCCCGGCTTGTCGATGCCACCGAACTTGAACTTGTTCATCAGGTTGTCGTACATCTTTTCGGAGTCTATTGTCACGCCCGTCTTACTGGTGTCGAACGGAGTGAAACGATAGGCAAGACCTTCCTGAACGAAGTGGTTCTCCATGTTCAGCTGGTTCTCCCTGCCTACGCTGACAGCGATATAGATGGGGCGTTCCCAGTTGGCCTCGCTCAGCATTTCGAGCATCATCAACTCGCTCTTGTAGAGGGCGCGTTTGCCTTTCAGCGAAATGTGCATGTAGTCGGGGATTGAGTCGCCCGGTATCATCATGCCGCTGCGGCGCACGGCTTCCTTGTCTACCTTGATGACAATGCTGTCGGTAGGAATCACCTTCAAGTCCTGATTCTTGTTGCGCACCCAGTTCTTGAGGATATTCTTTAGCTCATACGGGTTGTCACCGAATTCTTTCTTTACATTGACTAGTGCTTCGGGATTACCGTCCAGTGCCTGCTTCTCGGCTTCGGCATAGAGCTGGTCGATGCTTTTCTTGTACTCAGGCTGGATGGGGACGTATTCGTTGGTGCCTTCTACGTACTCCATACGGTCCCAGGTGATGGGGAGAGAAGGACTGTCGTAGGCGGGGCGCTTCATCTGGTCGATGTACCAATCGGTCTGCAGGTACGAGAGGTTGCAGGTACGGGCGTCGGTACGGAAACCTTCGGTCTCCTGGTTGTACCAGAGGGGGAAGGTATCGTTGTCACCATTGGTATAGATAATCGGGTTGCCGCTTTCTTGCAGGGACATCAGGTAGTTCTGGCCGAAGTCGCGTGCCATGTAGCGGTCGCTGCGGTCGTGGTCGTCCCAAGTCTGGCTTGCCATCTGCACGGGGACAAAGAGGCAGGCTACGGAAACGATGGCGGCAGCAGGCAGTTCCTTCATCTTGGCATAGTCTTGAAGCAGACGGACGAGTCCTGCCACACCCATACCAATCCAGATGGCGAAGGCGTAGAACGAACCGGCGTAGGCATAGTCACGTTCGCGCGGTTGGCTCGGAGTCTGGTTCAGGTAGAGCACGATGGCAATACCGGTCATGAAGAAGAGGAAGAAGACCACCCAGAATTGCTGGATGCCTTTCTGCCCACGGTAGGCTTGCCATAGCAGGCCGATGATACCCAGCAGCAGGGGTAGGCAGTAGAATACGTTGTGTCCCTTGTTGTCTTTCAGTTCCTGAGGCAAGAGGCTCTGGTCGCCCACCAGCCAGTTGTCGATGAACGGGATACCGGTAATCCAGTTGCCGTGTTCAATTTCTCCGCTGCCTTGTATGTCGTTCTGGCGTCCGGCGAAGTTCCACATGAAGTAGCGCCAGTACATCCAGTTGAGCTGGTAGGAGAAGAAGAACTTGATGTTTTCCCACTGTGTGGGCATGTTTACCATAATCATGTTGCCGCATTTGTCATAGGGCACATCGTAACCCTTGATGTCCTGCCAGGCATGGTATTGTTGTGTATGGGCACTGCTGTACATACGCGGGAACAGCATGTTCTGGGCGTATTCGTACTCAATGCGTCCGGGGATTTCGATGTACGAATCCTTTTCGTCGGGCGTAGCTTTCTCCTTGCGGATGAACTTCGTGCCGTTGTACTTGATGCGCGGTTCGCAGTAACCGTCTTTCACGTCCAGTGCCACTTGCGAGGAGAAGGCAGGGCCATAGAACAGCGGGCGTGTGCCATACTGCTCGCGTCCCAGGTATTCGCCCAGTGTGAAGATGTCTTCCGGAGAGTTCTGGTC
This sequence comes from Bacteroides sp. AR20, assembly GCF_964250605.1. NCBI lineage: Bacteria > Pseudomonadati > Bacteroidota > Bacteroidia > Bacteroidales > Bacteroidaceae > Bacteroides > Bacteroides sp. AR20. The sequence continues at coordinate 17,599 of NZ_CAXUGK010000015.1, forward strand.
CATCGGCGTGTTGGCGGTGGAGCGGATGACGATAAGTGCATACGAGGAATATCCGATGACAATCATCATGGTGCAGAGCAGCGAGGTGTTCAGCGTGCGTGCCGATACGCGGAATTTCTCTTTGACGGCTGCCTGCGTCTTCGGACGGAGGTAGAGCCACAATGCGGCAATGACAATGACACCGATAACTACCGAGCTGGTACCGTGTCCGTAGAACGGGATACCCAGCATGGCGATGGTGAGTATGAACGAGAGTGCCATACGTGCCTTGTTGCGTTCGGTATAGCTTTCGTAGATACCCCAGATGAGGCAGGCTGCCAACAGGATGATATATACGATGACACCCGTGTTGAAGGACATGCCCAGCGTGTTGACGAAGAGCAGTTCGAACCAGCCGCCCACTTTCACGATACCCGGCACGATGCCGTAGAGTACGGCTGCTACCAGTATGCCCGAAGCGAGCAATGCCAGCAGGGAGCCTCGGGCATTGGCGTTGGGTACTTTCTTGTAGTAGTATACCAGTACGATGGCGGGCAGGCAGAGCAGGTTCAGCAAGTGCACGCCGATACTCAGACCGGTCAGGTAGGCAATGAGAATCAGCCAGCGATCACTGTGAGGCTCGTTGGCAACGTCCTCCCATTTCAGTATGAGCCAGAATACGACGGCAGTGAACAGTGAGGAGAAGGCATACACCTCGCCTTCCACAGCGCTGAACCAGAAGGTATCGCTGAACGTGTAGGCAAGTGCGCCCACCAGACCGCTACCCATGATGGTGACCATCTGTCCGCGTGTGATATTGTTTTCGTCTGTCACCACAAGTTTGCGTACCAGGTGCGTGATGCTCCAGAAAAGGAACAGGATACATGCGCCGCTCATCAGCGCGCTCATGTAGTTCACCATCTTGGCAACGGTGGAGGCATCGGAAGCAAATTGTGAGAATAGGTTGGCTACCAGCATGAAGAACGGTGCGCCGGGCGGGTGTCCTACTTCCAGCTTATAGCCGGTGGTGATGAACTCCGGGCAGTCCCAAAAGCTTGCAGTAGGTTCGATGGTCATGCAGTAGACCGTCGCTGCAATGAGGAAGGTAATCCAGCCTACAAGGTTGTTTACGGTTTTGTACTGTTTCATTCGGATGAAATTCGTTATTATTCAGTTTTGTTTTTTACAAGCTGTTTTGCCATCGCTTAGTCAACGTATTGGCATATATGGGCGCAAATATAATGATTTCGCTTCTAAATAGGTGACAATAAGCAGCATTATTAGGATAGGTTAAGGGATTTGCTGCATCTATAGATGCAGCACGGTGGAAGTATAGATGCAATAATGATGATTCTATAGAGGGAATATCCGGCCGATAAAGGGGGATGCGGAAAGGAAGTATCCTCCTTGCTTGTCTAAATGAATCTTTCGTTTATAATCGAAATTCTTGCCTTTTTTGCAAACTTTTTAGGTTATGGACGAAAGAATTGATGGAAATGTCCGTTTATAACCGAAAATTGTTATCTTTGCAACTAAAGTTTAGGTTATGGACGAAAGAATGGATATACTTAGGAAGTACAATCTCTGGACAGAAGGAGATTTTGACTTCGGTTTCATGCGGGTAGCTTATACCGGCAGAATCATGGACTACGTAGGTAATCGTCTTGTAAAGGTGCTTATCGGTCAGCGGCGTACCGGAAAAAGTTATGTGTTGAGACAGATAGCAAGGGAACTGATAAGAAACGGTGTCCCTCCGCAGAACACCTTGTTCATCAACCGGGAACTGAGCGACTTTGCTTTCTTGAAGATTCACAAGGATTTGGAAGAGTTGGTGGCGCTTTATAAAAGCGAACTGCACCCTCAGGGAAGGATATATATTTTCATCGACGAAGTGCAGCTCATCGAAGAATGGGAAAAGTCGGTCAATTCTTATTCGCAGGACTATACCGAGGAGTACGAGCTCTTTATCAGTGGCTCCAACTCACGGATGCTGTCCGGTGAGCTTGCCACGCTGCTTTCCGGGCGATACGTCCAATTTCCGATATATCCCTTCAGCTATCAGGAGTATACAGAGATAAGGCATCTGGAACAGAACCGTGAGAGCTATATGGGCTATATGAATACGGGCGGAATCCCGGAACTTTTTGTCTTGCCCGAAAAGCAGGAGGTGCAGCGCAATTACTTGTCTGCCTTGAAGGACACCATCTTGCTGAAGGACATCATCCAACGCTACAGCATACGTGACCCCCGACTGCTTGAGGACCTTTTTGCGTTTCTTGTAGGCAATGCCTCTAATTTAGTGTCCATCGGCAACATCGTGAACTATTTCAAGAGCCAGGGCCGGAAGACGAGCTATGATGCTGTGGCTGCCTACATAGGCTATATCGAAGACTCGTTCTTGGCGTATCGTTGTGAACGCTTTGACTTGCGCGGAAAGGAAATACTGTCCGGTACGGCGAAATATTACATCAACGACCTTGCCTTTAAGAATTTCCTCTATCCCGGAACAGCCTATGGTGTGGGTTATAAACTGGAGAATCTTGTCTATCTGGAGTTACTCAGGGCAGGCTATGATGTCTATACCGGATGTGCCAAAGAGAAGGAAGTGGATTTCGTGGCACGGAAAGGCGACCGCACGGTTTATCTGCAATCCACTTATATGTTGGTTGACGAGCAGACGATGCGTCGTGAGTATGCTTCGTTGGAGTCGATACAAGATAATTATGAGAAACTGGTTGTTTCGCTTGATGATTTCTGTCTGCCATCCAATGAAGGAATACGGCATGTGTGGGCGTGGGAACTGCATGGGTTGTTATAAAAGGTGCTGAAAGGCAGTAATATCCTTATATTTTTGACAAAAAGTAATGTTTCTGTAGATTTCTCTGCCGCACATGGTTGGGCAGAAGGACGAATTTAGGATATATTGTGGATATTGGGGTCATAAAGATGCGTTCTTCTTGCATATTCTTCCGCTTTTGTAGGGCTTTTATGCAGAAATTGGCTACACCTTTAAGCTAAAAGGGTGATTGCTTTTTACTAAAAGGGGTATTGCGTTTTAGTAAAACGGTTACTCTGTTTTAGTAAAACGTTCTTTTGCTTTTGCATTTTCGGTGTATCAGGGCTTTCGGAGGTGTGATTTCGATTTATTGGAAGGACGTTCGTTTTGGTATAATGCTTATAACTTGACACTTATGGATTTTCGCTCTCGTATTTCTTTCTGTGTGGATAATCGGTCGGAAATACGGGATTCTCGTGCGATAGAAAATACAAAGTGTCAGAATGACAAAATCATATTTATCTTCTGTAGGTATCAGCCTTAAAAATACTTTCCAATCTTTTTCTTGTTTTCATTCTTTATCGTTAAATTTGCCATCGAAGCAAGGAAGTGTCCTTAGCTTCAATGTTTTGTGAAATGATATTGTAAGAAGCGTTGTGCTTCATTCTTGTCTTTGAGAACCTAGGAAATTTTCAAGATACACAAGAATGGTACAGAGGATTCCTACGCTGGTTTCGGCGTGGGTCTGCTGTTTGTTCATTTGTGTATCGGGTTTTCCTAGGACCTTCAAAGACGATGAATAGCACGCAGTTCCACGCTGTCTTTTTTTATATTCTCGGAGGAACGCGAGGACTAATACTATCTGGTTATGATTCTATTTAAAGTGAATTCTAAAAGTTCCATCTATGTGCGTTTGTTGTACTCAATGGCAGTCTTGTGCCTGTTGACCGCTTTGAGCAGTTGTTCGGATGATGATGCTCCGGCAGAGATTATCCCTAACCCTGATAGTGAGATTTACTTTACTAAAAGCTTGGATTTCACTTCGGATAGTGGCGAAGCGATTCTTTCTTTTACAACCAATAAAGATTGGTCGATAAATGTTTCACAGTCAGGCGGTGATGTCAGCTGGTGTACGGTGTTCCCCAATAAGGGAAAAGCCGGAGAAAACCAAGTCTTAGTTAAAGTAATAAGAAATGAAGGAGTCGATGACCGTAACGTGGTATTGAACTTGGCAGCCGGTGATTTGACTAAGAGTATCGTAGTAACGCAGAAACAGAAAGATGCCATCACTCTGACTACTGCAAAGTTTGAAGTAGATAAGAACGGAGGAGAAATCCAGGTGGAGGTAAAGGCAAATGTTACTTATGAAGTTGTTATTCCAGAGCAATATCAAAGCTGGATACGTGAAGGTTCTGGCTCCGGGCAAATAATTATGGGCGACAAAGGATATAATCAAATGCACGAATCTGCTACAAGAACTGACATGGATAGAACTATGCGGAAGTTTTACATCAGCAAGAGCGAGGAATATGACAAGCGCGAAGGAGAAATCATCTTCCGAAGCGGTGAATTGGAGGAAGTCTTGAAGGTGTATCAGACAGGAGGAGGCATTTTATTGTTGACTAAGAATGAATATACCGTTTCTGATAAAGGAGAACAAATTACCGTAGAACTGAACAGCAATTTTGACTTTGATGTGAAAATGCCGCAGGTAGATTGGATTACCACAACCGTAACGAGAAGTGTTTCCAGCCATACGCTTTATTATACGATTGCCTCGAATGAAACTTATGACAAGAGGGAGGCCGAAATTATCTATTATGATAGGAATGATAAATCTGTGGCAGATACGTTGAAGATTGTCCAGGTGCAGAAAGATGCGATATTGTTGTCGCAAAAGGAATACGATATTACAGCAAAAGGAGAGACTATAGAAATATCAGTAGAAACTAATGTCAATTATAATATACATATTGATGAAGAAAACTCTCAATGGATAAAGTTAGTGCAAAATGTAGTAACTAAAAGTTTTAAACAAGATAGGCTCTTTTTTCATATTGAAGAAAATTCAGAAGTAAAATCTAGAGTTGGGAACATTGTTTTTACTTCTATAGAGAGTACTTTAGCTGATACTATTCGGATTATTCAAGAAGCAAAACAAATAGAAGAAAAACATGTTAAGGTGTATGTTGAAAAAGCAGGTACACTAAAGAAATTATTAAATGTGGAGGCGAACTTAATAACTCATCTGGAGATAAGTGGTTTTATAAATGGTACTGATTTGCGTCTTATTCGCGAGATGGCTGGAATAGATTATTACGGAAATCCAACATTAGGGCAATTAAGAGAATTGGATATTGCTCAAGCTACTATCTGTTCGGGTGGAACAAATTATTCTCAATATGGTAGTAGTGTAAATATAGATAATATAATTCCTGGAGGTTGTTTTTCTCACACTAATCTCATTTCTATATATTTACCTTTTAATACAAAGAAAATAGAAGCTCAAGCATTTTTCTTTTCAGAAAAATTAGAAAATATTTCCATTCCAGATGACTGTAGAAGTATTGGTTGGGAATCTTTTAGCGCATGCGGTTTGATTTCTGTAAATATACCTAGGAACGTTTCTTTTATTGATAAATTGGCATTCAATCGCTGTTATAAATTGGTTTCAATCAATGTTGATTCAGAGAATCGTTGGTATGCTTCGATAGATGGTATGCTGTGTGATAAAAAGCAGGAAACCTTAATCTATTATCCTGCCGCAGGAAAGAAAATTATTAATATACCTAATACAGTAAAAGAAATAAATGAATATGCTTTTTATGATTGTATTTATCAAGAGAAATTAAATATTCCATCAGAAACAGTCACTATACCGTATGGGATATTTAAATTTCTATCTGGATTATCATTTATTGATGTAGATGTAAATAGTGCTTGTTTTACGTCAATAGATGGTGTGCTATATGATAAAAGTGTGTCTGAATTAATAGCATGTCCAAGATTAAAAGATGAAATAACTATACCTGATGGTATTCAGACTATAAGTCCATTTGCTTTTTATTCTTGTCAAAATTTGAGGGTTATTAATATGCCGAATTCCATTACAATGTTAGGAGAGGCAGGATTTTGGGGATGTAATAGTTTGACTGATATTAATTTTTCAGATAATATTACTTTTATAGATGATAATGCATTTTGGGAATGTACTAGTTTGACTTCTATGCTTTTGCCCAAAAGTATTGCTGGTATTGGCGACAATGCTTTTACCGGTTGTACAAATCTTACGAAAATATATATAAATAGAGAGGAGCCTCCTTTTATTGAAAAGAGAACTTTTTATAGGACAAATGGTGAACTTGTTATATATGTACCTAAAGGATGTAAAGAACGTTATAAGAATAGTGAAACATGGAGAACTTTAAATATTATAGAAATGGAATGAAGAATTAGAAAAAGAATTTGTATGGAAATAGCATCTTTAGTAATTTCTATTTTGTCTATAGTCATATCAGCAATTGTTGCTGGAATCCCATTTTATCGTAAATATATAGAAAAGAAAACAAAAATAGCATTGATTGCTTGTGATGGAATAATCAGGGATGATATGATACGTATTGTGGTTACCTATGTAAATAAGAACTGGCAAAATGCAGTAATAATCAATAGCCATATTAATCTTTACCATCCTAAGTTACTAAATGAGTTTACGAAAGTGAATCATGCATATAGTTGTAAGTCATTTAATCCGGTTGTGATAACGGAGAAAATGCATGCCTCTATTGAACTTGAATATTCTTTATCAGAGTTGAAAGAAGTGGATTTGGAGAATGCAGATGTATATGTATATGTACATACTGAATATATAGATTCTCAAGGCCAGAGGCTGTTTGATAATCATAGGATAGAAACCTGTGCATGAGTGGAATAAGTACTAAGATGGTCTTAATAGAGTCTACTATGTATGAGTTACAAGGAAGAAGCATTTTAATGTCTATGAAACTTTAGTTGTTGGCGTGAGCAGGAAGCATCACTTCCTGCTCACGCCCTTTCTCGCATTTAGCAATACTCCCTTCTGAACCAAAGCTCGAATATAGGGTCGGAGAAAGCATACTTGTTTCCTTCTTTCTCAATGAAATCACGTTCTGTCAGCATACGCTTGTTGCGTGTGATGGTCTGTGCACTGCCCAATTCATATTTCCGCACTACGGGGATGGAGTTGAAGCGGTATTCACCATCGGCTACAGCACGAAGCATGGCAGTTTGGGCAGCAGTCAGGTTCTCGGTGTCGTTCATGAACATAGGCATGTTGGTGTCTATCAGTTGGCGGGTACGGATTTCGATAATCTCATCTGTCACTTTTTCAGACGTACCGCTCCAGATGAAATAGCACAACTGTTGCAAATACCACGAATGGCATTTCACGATGTCGCACAGTTGTTCTGCTTGCTGTTCGCTGATTTCTTTGTTCGTCCGGTGGAAGGCATTGACGATGAAGGGCACCCATTCCTCTTTCTTTATCTTTTGCAGGAACAGTACTTGTCCGAAGCGGTAGAAGGGGTTAGAAGAATTGTTGAAGATGTCCATCATCATATGCCGCTTGCTTCCGTAAAAGCAATAGGAAACTTGTTGCTGCTTCTGCCAGGCAGAGCGCATTTTTCCCTCCATACTTTTGTAGCCGGGTAGTAGTGCCAGTTGTTGGAACTCGTCGATGCAGACAATCAGGTGTATGCCTTTGGCAGCTGCTATCTTTTCGGGTAGTTCCAGTATCTCCATGACACTTTTTTCTTCCAGTTCCAATTTCAGGTCAAAGGAGAGGGTATCGGTTGGGTCGCTCTTCAATGTGATACTGGGAGAAACGGCTTTAAGAAACTGTTTCACATCTTCAAGCCTCTTTTCAAGGGTGGAGGCGGCGCAAGAAATGACTTCTCGCGCAAAGATGCGGTAGAATTCAGCTTCCGTCTTGATGCTGAATGCATCAATGAAGCAGACACGGATATGCTTGTCTTCTTGTGTCAGTTCGTCCATAGCTACTTTTACAAGCGACGATTTTCCCCATCGGCGCGGTGAAATAAGCATTACGTTGATGCCCGATCCAAGCAATTCTTTCAGTTGCTTTCGTTCTTCTACCCGATTGACGAAACTTTCTTTATCAACCAGTGTGCCGTATTGAAAAGGTGATTTCATAAGCTTTCTGTTCTTGATTTAATGACAAATATACAAATTATACATCAATGTATAATACATCAATGTATAATTTTGTTTGAGCACATGTGCAAAAACACCCACTTTTTGCACATGAAACGGAGAACGTGAGCAAAAAAGCCTTATTTTTGCTCACGTTATTGATTCCGAGTATAGTATTAAACACAAATATACCATGAAAAGTAAGACTCTTGCATTGATTCTATTATGCTGCGCCGCCTCGCTGGGCGCTAAAGTAAAACTGCCTGCACTGGTAGGCGACAACATGATACTGCAGCAGCAGACTGAAGTGAAACTGTGGGGAACGGCTGCTCCGGAAGCCGAAGTACGCGTCACGCCTTCGTGGAACGGACAGACAATGACTTGCCGTGCCGATAAGGATGGCCGTTGGCTGCTTGCCGTGGAGACTCCGGCAGCAGGATACACGCCTTATGAGATAACTTTTGATGACGGAGAAAAAACTACGTTGAAGAATATCCTAATCGGTGAAGTATGGCTTGCTTCCGGCCAGAGCAATATGGAAATGCCCCTGAAAGGTTTTGCCGGCTGTTGCATCATGAACGGAGCGGATGACATCATAGCTTCTGCCGAGAACAAGGGGGTGCGTATGTTCACCGTTCCCAAGCACCAGACTTATGAACCGCAAACCGACTGCAAAGGTAGCTGGAACATATCTTCCATAGAAACCGCACCCGATTTCAGTGCGACGGCCTACTATTTTGCCACTTCGTTGAGCCGTGCCCTCCGGATTCCGGTCGGCATCATCTGTAGCGCTTACGGTGGATCCACTGTAGAAGGTTGGATAAGCCGTGAACTGCTGGAAAACTATCCAGACATATCTCTCAACCCCGATTCCATCGAACGCCTGCATCCCATGCTCCGCCCCATGCTGATGTACAATGCCATGCTGAAGCCGCTTCAGAACTATACCATAAAGGGATTCATCTGGTATCAGGGCGAGTCTAACGTAGGCCGTCATGAAACATACGCCGAGCGTCTGGCCGATATGGTGCAGCTGTGGCGCAAAGAATGGGGACTGGGCGAATTGCCTTTCTACTTTGCCGAAATAGCGCCGTACGCCTATGGAGGTACCCAGCAAGAGAAAGCTGCTTACCTACGTGAAGCGCAATTCCGTGCCCAAAGCCTGATTCCGAACAGTGGTATGATTTCGACAAACGACCTTGTAGAGCCTTATGAGATATACAATATCCATCCCCGCAACAAGACAAAGGTAGGTCAACGCTTGAGCTATCTGGCATTGAACCTTACCTATGGATTGAAGCAGATACACTGTTTCGGCCCACAATATAAGTCATGGACTGCTAAAGGCAGTGAAGCATGGGTTTCCTTCGACCATTTGGAAATGGGTATCTGTCGCAACTATGACCTTCGCGGTTTCGAAGTGGCGGGTGAGGACCGTGTGTTCCATCCTGCCGACAAAGTATGGCTGCACTGGCAGACGAATGAGGTCGTGATTTCTTCGGAAAAGGTGCCCAATCCCGTTGCCGTGCGCTATTGTTTCCGTGATTTCCAGGTCGGTACAATGATTGGCGGGAACGAACTACCCACTATTCCGTTCCGTACGGATAATTGGTGAAAGAACGAAAAGTGTATAAACACTTTCATTATACTATAATATTAGGCGCGGGTTACGCGGAATCACACGGATGCAGTAAACTAAATCCGTGAAATCCGTGTAATCCGCGCCTAAAAGAAAACATCCAGAGGGTTTTGTTCCCCCCTCTGTCTTTCTTATTGTTTCAGCAACTGTTCTGCTGCAAGTACCAGGAACATATAGTGGGATGAACCTCCTCCCAGCACATACTCAGTTTGCTGCCAGAGGAACGGGAACGTGAGGAGTTCCGGGAAGTCGGGACGGATAAGCGCCGTGCCGGAAATGACCCCACCGGGAATGTACGACCAGTCTGCGCGGTTCAGTCCGTAGCCCACAGTGGCCGATTGTGCGCCGACACCCGAGGCGAAGGAAGCCTGGTTGGAGCCCGGGTGGCATCCGAGGATGAAGTTGAGGGCATTGAATACCGGTGCTTTCGGGAATATTTCCGGATAGGCGGTTGTCAGGAAGTAGTGCTGGAAGCCGAAACGCTGTATATCCCAGCCTGCACCCCAGATGTTCGGACGGTAGGGAACGCCATAGGGAGTCTCCTGCACTTGTTTGTTCAGTTCTTGTTCATATCCGGTCAAAGCTTTGCGGAAAGCTGCTGAAAAGGCTTTGGCTTTCTTGTTCTTCATCTGTGCGAACAGTTTTTCCACACGTGCCGTGTACCAGCCGATGCGGCCTATCTGCTTGATGATGAGCTCCTGGTTGTCCAGAATGAAGTCCATATAGGGTTGTTCGCCGGTGGTGAGGTACAGCTCTACGGCTGCCTGCACTTTGGGGAACAAGGCTCTGTTGTTGCCGCTTCCGGTAGAAGCATATACTTTGCGGGCAATGTCGAGGCAATGCACACTCAATGTATCATTGAAACCTTTCAATACACGTGATACGGCAGCCAGCTGGGCAGCTGTCGACAGTTCCCGTCCGGGGTTATCCTCCGTAAATATCCAGCGGTCGTCTTCATTACCGATTTTCCCGTCGGTCATGGCGGCGGCATCACCCAGAAGTACGTACTGGCGCAGGTCGTTGCAGATGATTCCTCGGTAGAGACGTCCCAGTGCCAAGTAGCCATTGACTACCGTAAGGGCGCCGTTCTCTACTTGTTGCAGCAGGTCATTCTTGCCGTCGGGCTGGTGAATTTCCGTCACGCGGTTGATTTGGTCGATGGAAGTCACGTCGAGATTCGGACGGAAAGCTTCGTAGGCCAGTGCCAGGATATAGGATTCTCCGGCTTGGGATTCGATGCGGAGGTCAAAGTCTCCGGCATCGTGCCAGCCGCCTATGTTCACTCCGGGAACCACTTCACCCGGTTTGAACTTGGAAAGGCCCTCTTTCTGGTCGTAGCCGTCGATATGATTGTGTGCCGGTGCCATCTGGGCATCGTCCATGTGGCAGCAGTCGTGCCATACGCGATATTTCTCGTTGACGCGCATGTGGCACATCTGTACGGGAAGGAAGTATTCCAGTACGGGTTGCCATACGCCACGGGCATATACGTCATTGTCGATGCGGAAGATGGGAGACACGGAGGTATTGTATTTAATCTTATAAAGCCCCGGTTCCTTTACATCTGTGAAGTTTACTTTCAGATAGTTATACCTCAAGAATTTACCCCAGTTGGCAGGAGTGACGTTCTTGACAACCTTTTCGCCGTCGGCATCAATGCGGATGATTTGTGCCGTTTCCTTTCTGTTGTCACGTATATCCATTTCGATGACGGCTTCCTTGTCCTGAGTGGGATGATAACCTATCTGTGAAGTCTGGATAACCGGCTGATACATCCAGTCGGCCACTACGTTCGGAGTGATAATCCATTTGACGGCACCTTTGGTGACACCCGGTTTTATGTTGCTGCGCAGTACGAACCAGCCGTTGTTGTGGTTCATACGCCCGTCAAACAGTTGCAGGTCACCGCTCAATGATTCGATGGTAACTTTGTTGTAAGGGTCATCGGGCCGGGAGGTGAACTTGGTTCCTTTGGCATAAGGTTCGCTGATGATGTCGTCTGCCACAATCGGGCTGTAACCTTTTCCTATCAGTTTGTCCATGTCTGCCAGCGATTTTTTGCCGTCATGGTAGTTTCCTGTATGCAGATAGTTGGGCTGGGTTGTCATCAGGGGGGAGTTGGGCTGTTGCGGGAAGATGCCGCTCTGACCGTCCATAATCCAGGGCTTGCCGAAGAGGGAACCCGGGAAGAATTCAAGGTTGAAGCCCACTTTTCCGATGAATTCCTGGGGAATGGGGCGGTCAAGATCTACGGTCACCTCTATGTTTTTACCTTTGCTTTCCACGTTTACCGTATATATAAGGTGGAGGTCCGGGTAAATCATCGGGTTGAATCCGGTGAGATGGCGTGAGGAGTCGGGATAGCACAGCGTGGCGGTGATGCTGTTGTCACCGAGCTTCCGGTCGAGCTGTTTCGGTACGGGTTGCCATTGTCCGGGTGTGGCTTCCAGACGGATATCTCCATTCGTCGCCACACGGTGTCCGTTCATGATGATACATACCCCTCCTTGGTGTCCTTCGGGATAGATATCATCAAAAGCCATGACGTCGACTCCCTGGTTCTTGAAATAACCGGAGGATGTCAGCTTGAAGTCTTGCGCATGCAGCGTACTGCTGCCGCAAAGCAGTGCCAAGACTGATGCAAATAGGAAATGTTTCTTTCTCATAGTATCTATTTTTGAGTTACGAAATTTTCTACTAATATACGGACTAAAAAGGAAACGGATGGCTTTTGTTTGTAGCCAATAACGTTATGAAATGTGTCTTTTTCCTCTATTTTTATGATATTCATTGTTATATTTGTCATACAATGGTGTTTGAACTGCCAGATACCAACGTTTGAGCTAATAAAAGCTGATGTCTGGTAAAACAAGGACTCAGTACCCAAAAACAGCCTTTATCGGAACCAATTGTATCCATTGAAAAAGGATGGTAGTGAGTAGTGGCAACTTGTTTTTTTGTACATTTGCAATGTAACTATGATTAATTCCTTAAATCGCTATATTATGAAACGTATGTTTTCCGTTTTTTTGCTGATTACAGTATGGTTGCTGGTTACACCTTTCCTGCAAGCACAGTCACACGTAGACAAGGTTTTAAAAGATGAAATAACCTCGGACTTGAAAGAGAATATCCTCTCTTTTTGGGAAAGATACAGCGTAGATTCTTCCGGAGGCTTTTATGGTTCATTGGGACGTGACGGTGCCCCGATAGCGGATGCTCCCAAAGGTGGTGTACTGAATGCCCGCATCCTTTGGACTTTTTCAACCGCCTACCGGATGTATGGCGATACTGCCTACCGTAAATTGGCTGACAGGGCGCAACGGTATTTCATAGACCACTTCATTGATTCGCAGTATGGAGGCGTATATTGGCTGATAAAAGCGGACGGTACCCCATTGGATACGAACAAGCAGACTTACGGCTGCTCTTATGCTATCTATGGGTTGTCCGAGCATTTCAGGGCAACGGGCAACAATGAAAGCCTGCAAAGAGCCATAGAGCTTTACCGGATAATGGAGAGCAAAGTCAAAGATCCCGTAAACGACGGTTATATAGAATCCTTTACCCGCGAATGGGGAACTCCCCAAAAGCTGGGGTATGACGGAGACGGCGTTGCTGCCAAAACAATGAATACCCATATCCACGTATTGGAGGCATACACAGCGTTATATAAAGTATGGAAAGATGACGGCCTTCGCGAGCGCCTTGCAAAAGTGATAAACTTGATAACAACCAAACTGTATAACTCACAAACACATCACCTGATATTATACTGTGATTCGAACTGGAACAATCTGGATGACATCGACTCTTACGGGCATGATATCGAAACTTCTTGGCTGCTGACGGAAGCTGCAGAGGCTCTGGGTGACCCGGAGGTTATCGGGAGGTGCAGGAAGGTAGCATTGGAACTTGCAGATGCTTCCTTGAAGGAGGGCATCAACCCGATGGGAGCTATGATGTATGAACGACATAAGGACAAAATCAGGAAGGACGCTTCCTGGTGGTGCCAAGCGGAAACTGTGGTCGGCTGTATCAATGCCTGGCAACTGACTGGTGAACAATCTTATCTGGACAGTGCCGTCCGCACCTGGAATTTCATCAAGTCCCGGATGATAGACAAGGAGTATGGCGAATGGTTCAGAACCGTGCTGGAAGATGGGACTCCCCGCTACAAGGAACCTAAAGCAAGTATGTGGAACTGTCCCTATCATAACAGCCGTATGGGGTTTGAGATTGATACCAGACTGAAATGACAACCTTTTATAGATTTGATATTATGAAGAATTTACGAATTTTCCAGTTTGGAATAGTTGTATTGCTGTGTGGTATATTATCTCTGCCGCTTTCTGCCCAGACGGAAGTGATGGCATGGAGCAATATCACGGGTGTCCGTGTAGACGGTGAATTGATAGACTTTGAGTCATCCCTGCGTGTCGGAACCTTGAAAGGAGATATGGAGATTACTGGAAAGGAGAAGCAGGTCCGTCCCGTTTTCCATCGTGAAGGGGACATGCAGGAAGTGACGACTACTCTGCGAGGTATAAAGTTCCATCAGAAAGTGACGGACAAGGGAAAAGGTCTGGTGGAGATTTCTATTGATGCGCTGTCGGACACTACTCTGAACCAGTCAGCCTATTACTGTATCGCCCTGAGTCCGGAAAACTACGCTGATGTCAAAGTAAGGACAAGTGGCAGGAAGCTGACCGCTACTTCGGCCAATAGGAAGTTGGAATTCAAGTTCAATAAGTCTGTAAAGGCCACGGTTGAAAAAGAATCCACCGGTACCGTAGTTTATATCTCGCTGATGCCGACTCTGAAAAAGGCCGGGAGAACTGCATTGTCCATGGAACTGCATGCTTCCGGAGTGATAGATCATAGTGACGCGGAAATTACATTGGATATGCAGAATCCGGGCAGTCTGTTCGCAGGCTTTGGGGGGAATTTCCGCCTGCAGAATCCTGCTGCCGACCCTAAAGTAATAGATTACTGTCTGGAAAACTTGCGTGTAGCCTATGGACGTGTGGAATTTCCGTGGAGATTGTGGCAACCGGAAGAGGAAGCCGACCCTATTGCCACCGCACAGAATGGGGGACTGAACAAGCGGGTGGAGGAAAGTCTCCTCATGGCAAAGCGCTTGAAGGCGATGGGAATGCCGGTAATACTAAGCTGCTGGTTTCCGCCTGCATGGGCCATTGACGGAGGTCCTGCAAGTTATGCTCGTCAAGGTGGTGTCATTGCTTATCGTCTGGATAACCGGAAAAAGGAGAAGATTTATAAATCCATGGCAGATTATCTGTTGTATGCCAAACGGTATTATGGTATTGAGTTCTCCATGTTCTCGTTCAATGAATCGGATTTGGGTATTGATGTCCTTCACACGCCGCAGGAGCATGCCGATTTCATTAAGGAGTTTGGAGCTTATCTGGCAGAGTTGAATCTTCCTACCCGTATGCTGCTTGGCGACAATTCGGATGCTACGACTTTTGATTTTATCCTTCCTGCTTTGAACAATCCTGAGACTCATAAGTATATTGGTGCAGTTTCTTTCCATTCATGGCGTGGTTGTGATGATGTTACGTTAAAGAAGTGGGCGGATGCTGCCAAAGCGATCAATGTACCACTCTTGGTTGGTGAGGGTAGTACGGATGCCGCTGCTCATGGTTATGCCGAGATATTCAATGAGTCGACGTTTGCACTTTATGAAATCAATCTGTATACGCGTATTTGTGCCATTTGCCAGCCATTGTCCATCTTGCAGTGGCAGCTTACTTCAGACTATTCGTTGTTGTGGGGAGACGGCATTTATGGTTCCAAAGGCCCTTTGCGTCCTACGCAACGTTTCTGGAATATCAAGCAACTGGCCTCCACTCCGGCCGATGCTTTGGCCATTCCGGTCAGAAGTGGCAAGAAAAACGTAAACTGTGCGGCTTTCGGAAATATGGTGCGCGGAGAATATGCTGTCCATATGGTCAATAATGGGGCGGAGTGCGAGGCTGTCATCTCCGGTATCCCCGCAGAAGTGAAGGAACTGAAAGTCTATGTGACCAATACAAAAGACTGCATGAAGGAAACTGCAGTGAAAGTGGAGAATGGGCAGGTACGGGTACACTTGCCGGCCATCAGTTTCATTACCTTATTGTCTGATAAATAATTTTAATATATAAAGAATAGTGATATGAATATAACTGCATGTCTGTTTACGGTTCTGGGAGGGATGGTCACTTTAGGTCATCCTTCAGAAACTGTACGTTTGAATCAGTTAGGGTACTATCCCCGGCAGGAGAAAGTAGCAGTGGTGAATACCGGTGAGGTACGTGAATTTACCATAGTAGATGCAGCCACGGGCAATCGGGTATTTTCCGGCAAACCCGGATATACCGCTTCATCCGCTTGGTCGGATAAGAACAGGACGATATTGGATTTCAGTGACATCACGGCACCGGGAAACTATTTTCTGATGGTTAACGGAGATTCAGTGGCATTCGAAATAAAAGAAAGAGTACTGTCCCCTTTGGCCGATGCTGCTTTGAAATCTTTCTATTACCAACGTACGGGCATGCCCATCGAAGCGACTTATGCGGGTCGGTGGAGCCGTCCGGCAGGCCATCCCGATGACAAGGTACTGATACATCCCAATGCCGCCGGGCCGGAACGTAAGGCGGGAACGGTGATTTCTTCTCCGGGAGGATGGTATGATGCCGGAGACTATAACAAGTATATTGTGAACTCCGCCTATTCCATCGGATTGATGCAGGCGATTTATGCCCGCTTTCCTGACTATTTTATCCGTCAACGGGTCAACATCCCGGAAAGTGGAAACCACACGCCCGATTTGCTGGACGAGATGTACTATAACCTGAAATGGATGCTGACCATGCAAGACCCTGCCGACGGAGGAGTCTACCACAAGCTGACTACCCCTTCGTTCGAGGGATTCATCAAGCCTACGGAGTGCAAGCAGCCCCGTTATGTGGTTCAGAAATCAGTAACGGCTGCATTGGACTATGCTGCGGCTTTGGCGCAGGCTTCTGCCTTGTTTGCTCCTTACGAAGAGGATTATCCGGGCTTTTCGGAAGTGGCTTTGCAGGCTGCCGAACGTGCTTACGCCTGGGCAGAAGCGCATCCGCAGGCGCTCTATCATCAGGACCTCCTCAACAAGCAATATCAACCTGCCGTGGTTACGGGAGCTTACGGTGATCGTAGTGCCGATGACGAATTCTTCTGGGCGGCTTCCGAGCTCTATCTTGCTACGGGAAAGCCCGCTTATCGGGAACAAGTGAAGAAGCATCTCCCCACTGCATATAAGACTCCTTCTTGGGGCAATACCACTGCGTTGGGCGTGTTTGCCTGGCTGCAACCGGGCAGGGAATATCAGGGTGAAGACGTGGAGTTGGCAAATGCCATGAAAGACCTGTTACTGGACTATGCTGCCGAGGCTGTGCGGGGTGCTGACCGCTCTCCTTTCCATGCTCCTTACGGCAACGATGCCAAAGATTTCTTCTGGGGATGCCTTGCCGAAGGGTGTGCTAACCAAGCCACTTCACTGGTTTGCGCCTATTTGCTTACAGGCGAGAAGTCGTACTTGACGAACGCCTACCGCAATATGGACTACATTTTAGGAAAGAATGCCACGGGATATTGTTATGTCACCGGTTTCGGGATGAAGAGTCCTCTGTATCCGCACCATCGTCTCTCTGCATCGGATGATATAGAGGCACCTCTTCCCGGTTTCCTGGTTGGCGGTCCCAATCCTGGGCAGCAGGATGGCGTTGCTTATGCTTCCAACCTGCCGGATGAGTCTTATGCAGATGTGGAAGGTTCGTATGCTTCCAATGAGATAGCCATTAATTGGAGTGCCGCTTTGGTGGCATTGGTGTCTTCGTTGGATGCTTTGATGTCAAAATGATGTTCCTATTCAGCTTGCTGCCTTATAAATTCGGACGGGCTGATGTTGAATTCATCTTTAAAATGCTTGGAGAATACCTTGGGGGAGTTATACCCCAAGGTATATGCAATTTCCGAAACTTGCATTTGGCTTTCTGTCAGGAGTTGCTGTGCCCGTTTCATGCGGATGGTTCTGATGAACTCGATGGGTTTCTTTCCCGTTATCTTAATCATTTTCTTGTAGAAATAGCTGCGTGATATATTCAGGCTGCTGGCAAGCTCTTCGACGGAAAACTCGGTTTCGCTGATATTGTCCTCTACAATCTGGATGGCTTTTTCCACCAGCTGTCGGTCAAGAGGAGTGATGGTGATACGGCTTGGCTCGATTTTAATTTCCTGATTGAATATTTCCTGCCGTTTGACGTTCATCTCGATAATCTTGTTGATACGCAGTTTGAGGACTTCCATATTGAAAGGCTTGGTGATGTAGTCGTCTGCACCGACGTTGAGTCCTTCCAATTGGTGCTCCTCGCTTGCTTTGGCTGTCAGCAGGATGATGGGGATATGTGAATAGCGTATATCGTTCTTGATGGTTGAACATAGTTCCAGACCATCCATTTCGGGCATCATGATGTCACTGACCACTAAATCTATATCCTCCTTTTCCAAAACATTCAGTGCTTGTTTCCCATTAGTGGCTTTCAATACGTGATATTTTCTGGCAAGACTTTCAGAGAGAAATTTAAGAAAGTCGTAGTTGTCATCTACAAGCAGGATAGTGAACGGATGGGTTTCTTCTTTTGTTTCCGATGCTTCGACCAGCTCTCCGTTTCCGGTTTCATTACTGTTCTGGTGCAGAGGGAGTGTAATCAGGAATACGGAACCGCAAGGCTGGTTATCCTTGACGCAGACAGTGCCTTGGTGCATTTTTACATATTCGGAAACAATGTGTAGGCCGATGCCGCTGCCTCCGTTGCTCGATTGGTTTTTTCCCGACTGATAGAATCTTTGGAATATTTTTTCCTTGGATTCATCCTCTATGCCGCAACCGGTATCGGTAAAGGTCAGTTCCAGATTTTTTCCCTTTATGGCAATGTCCAGTGAGATGCTTCCTTTATTGGGAGTGAACTTGAATGCGTTCGACAGAATGTTGGTACATATCTTGCGTATCTTGTCATAGTCGAAATCCATGAATACGGAATGCTGCGGACTGGTAAAGCTGTAGCCGATGTTCCGTTTCTGTGCTATCGGGTCGAAGGAATGAAATATCTCGCTCAGGATGATGAGAATATTGTCGTGCTTGCATTTCAGTGTCTCGGCTTTGGCGTCGAGCTTTCTGAAGTCCAGCAATTGGTTGATGAGTTCCAGCAGATAGTCGGCGTTTTGCTTCACCATATCCAGAATCCCCTTTCGGTATTCGGGGTGGTCCACAAAGAATTCCTCAAGCGGGTTGATGATTAGCGATAGGGGGGTACGCAGTTCATGGCTTATGTTGGCAAAGAACTGTAGCTTCATGTTGTTGATTTTCTGTTGCTTTTCATTTTCTACTTCAATGGCCTGCATGATTTGTTTCTGTTTGTGCCGTGAACGCAGGTTGCGGATAATTAGTAGGATGATGCACAGAACAATGCCGGTATAAATGGTATAGGCCCACCAGGTACGCCACCAGGGAGGAAGTATCTTTATTTTCAGCTCTTTGATATGGGGGCTCCATACGCCTTGTGAATTGCATGCCTTTACGGACAAGGTATAGTTTCCGGCAGGCAGCATGGATAGATTTATCTTGTTGTTTTCAGCATAAATCCAGTTGGCATGGCTTTGGTCGATTTTGTAGGCATATTTTATCTTGTCTGTTTCTATCAGGTCGAGAGCTGAGAAGGATAGAGTAAATGAATTTTCCTTTTCGGTGAGCGACAGTCTTTGTGCACATTCAAGCGAGCTTCCTCCCAAGATGTCAGAGTGGGCTGTTCCGGATTTAAGCTCGATTCCGGTCAGGTAGATGCGGGCATCGTAGTTTGTTGAAAGAATTTCTTGGGGGATAATGGTCTGGTATCCTTTGGGAGTGCCTATCAGTATGTTTCCATTCTCCAGTTTCAGAATGGCATGTACGTTGGTGTCATTGCAAATCAGCCCGTCGCTTACGGAATAGTTCACGATGGAATACACTCCGTTTGTCATCTGTATGCGTGAAATACCGTTGCCGGTACCAATCCACATCTGATGGTTGTTGTCTTCCGTAATGGCTCTGACGAGGTTGGCGGCAAGTCCGTTCTTCTGGTCAATGAAATAGACGGAGTCGTTCTTCTGGTTCCAGACGCTAAGTCCATGCGGATGGCCTATCCAAAGCAGGTCACGGCTGTCCTTGTAGACGGTGAGCATGTCGGTTTCCTTGAAACGGGTGGTTTCGGAGTAGATGTTGTAGGCTTGGGTTTCGGTGTCGATGATGATAAGCCCGCCTTTGCTTGCTACATACAGATGCCGGTCATTGTCATAGTACATATCCCGTACAAAGAACTCTCCCGGACGATACAAGATGGTGTCGAATACTCCGGTTTCAGGATGCAGCCTTTGTATATATCCTCTCATCGTACCTATCCAGACGTATCCGTGTTTGTCTACTTTTATCGTATATACATTGTCTTCGAGCAGTTGGCTGTTGCTGGTTGTGTATTGTCTGATTTGCCCTTTCAAATAGCAGAGCAACCCTTTCTGGAACGTGCCGATCCACAGACGGCTCTTGGAGTCAATGGATAAATCGACTACGATATTGGCGGGAGTGGGTATCTTCTCGTATGCATCGGTTATCAGTGATTGGCGTATCAGGCCCGTGCCGTCTGTTCCGTAGTAGATAAATCCCGGGTCGGTGTCCTTGCAGAAAGTCAAGATGTCGTCATATTCCAGTGATTTGTTGCAGAGGATGATTTGGGACATCGGACTATAATAGGAGATGCCGTGTTTGAAGTTACCTATATATATGATTCCGTCCTTATCCCGGTAAATGGTATTCAGGTTGTTGCTGGCGATGGTATGTGGTTTCAGGGGGTTGTGCAGCAGGTTGGTAAGCGATTTATTCAAGGTGTTGTAGATGACCAGCCCCATGTGGCTGGTGAGAATCCATACATTCCCGTCGCCCAAATCGAGGATACGTTGTACGCGGTTGTACTGAATATCATTGCAACTGTTCAGGCAGATGTCTTCCCATTGTTGTGTAAGGTTGCTTTTGTACAGTAGCAGGCTGTTTTGGTATGTATATATCCATATGCTTTCACTTTGGTCTGTATAGACGTGCGGTTCATGGTCTTCCAGTAGTGGTTTGTAAATGGCCGGGATGGTGATTTCCCTGGTTTCGGAGGTTTGCTTGTTGATGCTGTATAGTACGCCGTTGGAGTACATGACGTAGATATATTGCACTCCTATCGATATATTGGAAATTTTCTCGATAGACAGTGGATATGCTTTGAGGGAATTGTTGTCTATGTTCAGTATATAGATTTTGGAATGATCGTAGGCCCAGAATTCATTTTTGGGTGTTTTCCCTATTCTGAGAATGTTTTTGCTGGGAATCTTTAATTTTTCGAGTGTGGTTTTGTAGTCATTGTCGAACTTTCCGGTCTTGTAGTCGTAGATACTGTAACCGTTGGATGTCCTTATCCATACATTCATTTCCGGTCCTTCGAAGATGTTGATGATGGCATCGTCGGGCAGTTCGGAGTTATCCCGGTGATACTGCCGGAACGAGTAGCCGTCATATTTGTTGAGTCCCGATTCCGTCCCTATCCACAGAAATCCCCTGCTATCTCTGAAAATGCTCCTGACGCTGTTGTTGGACAGTCCTTCTGTGGTGGAAAGCTGTTTAAACATAACAGCCGGTGGAATCTCTGCCGGATTTCCCCAAGCTGTAAAGGCAAAGGATAGCTGGCATATTAAGAATAAAAACAGATGCTTCATGTGTTTTCTGTAATATTTAGGGAGATTAACGATATTGTATCTGCAAACTTAAATATAATCATCCGGATGGGCAAGGGAAGATTTGTGTATTCATGTACGATGATATACCTCATTTGGTGAAAAAGAGTATGCATTTTGTTTCCAGGTGCTCTATATGTGCTCTATGCAACAAAAACGGGCATTAAAAGACATTTTTCACACATCTGTTTTTCCTTTATGCAAGATACCTTTGTCAGTGAGATCATTTAAATCCTAATAGTATGAAGAAAGAACTTTTAGCAGTGGCAATGCTGTTGTTTGCCGGTGGCAATCTGTTGGCACAGCCACATGTCAATGACGGTACTTCGTATCTGATGAACCAACCTTTGGATATGAGTACTGATTTTCGTGATTTGAGTAATACCTTGTTTTTTGCAGATCATCTGGAATCATTCGACGTTAAGTCGGGTGAAGGACTGGTGAACTGGAAACGGGGGCATCTGATGCCACGTCAGGCTTTCAATACCAACGGTGCGCAACCCCGTAAAATGAGAATGCTCGATTTTCCTTTTACTGCTTATGAGAATGACCCGAACTTAAAATTTAAGATTGACTTTGTAACTCCGCGTACAGTACGTATTCGTATGCTTACTACTCCAGTGGAACCTAAGGTAAGTACATCCATTATGCTGGCGAAGGAACCGGGTAAAGATGAAAGTTGGAAGGTAACCGAAACGGAAAATACCATTGTCTATGCCGGTAATTATGGAACTGTACAAATAAACAAGAATCCTTGGAGGGTTGTATTGAAAGATAAGACAGGACGTATATTAAGTCAAACCGTTACTTTGCGTGATGCTGATTCTACGCAAGTGAAGTATACCCCTTTCAGTTTCATTAAAAGGGGAAGCGACAATGCTCGTCGTATCAATCCCGTGTTTACTCTGACTGCAGATGAGATGATTTTTGGCTGTGGCGAGTCTGCTACAGGGTTGAACAAAGTGGGGCAGAAAGTAAATCTGTTTGTTACAGACCCACAAGGTCCGGAAACAGACCAGATGTACAAGCCCATTCCTTTCTTTATGAGCAATCGGGGATATGGTATGTTCATGCATACTTCCGCACCTGTCACTTGTGATTTCGGTGCTACTTATATCGGGCTGAACAAAATGTTTATGGGCGACGAAAACTTGGATTTGTTCGTATTCTTCGGTGAGCCGAAAGACATCTTGGATGAGTACACTGATTTGGTAGGAAAACCGGGTATGCCTCCATTGTGGTCTTTTGGTACATGGATGAGCCGTATCACTTATTTCAGTGAAAAAGAAGGTTATGATGTGGCTGCTAATATCCGCAAGAATAAGTATCCGTGCGATGTTATTCATTTTGATACTGGTTGGTTTGATGTAGACTGGCAATGCGATTATAAGTTTTCTGAAAACCGTTTCCAGAATCCCCAGCAGATGCTGAAGGACCTGAAGTCGCAAGGGTTCCATGTTTGCTTGTGGCAGTTGCCCTATTTTACTCCCAAGAACCGTTATTTCCCTGAACTGATAAAGAAGGACATGTATGTAAAGAATGGTAATGGGGAACTTCCTTATGAGGATGTGGTGCTCGATTTCTCCAATCCGGAGACTGTAAAGTGGTATCAGGACAAGTTAGCCGGACTGCTGAATATCGGTGTGAGTGCCATCAAGGTTGACTTTGGCGAAGCGGCTCCGCTGAACGGTATTTATGCTTCGGGCAAAAGTGGTTGGTATGAGCACAATCTCTATCCGGTGCGCTACGACATGGCAGTATCCGAGATAACCAAGAAGCTTCATAATGAAAATATTATGTGGGCCCGTGCTGCGTGGGCCGGTTCACAACGCTATCCGTTGCATTGGGGCGGTGATGCTGCTACGACGAATACGGGTATGCTGGGTACACTCCGTGCCGGTTTGTCCTTCGGTTTGTCAGGTTTCTCTTTCTGGAGCCATGATATGGGTGGATTTGTAAAGTCTACTCCCGAAGATTTGTATTGCCGTTGGTTGCCGTTCGGTTTTCTGACTTCTCATACTCGTGCACACGGTGCACCTCCGACAGAGCCGTGGTTGTACGACAGCAAGCGTGTACAGGATGTTTTCCGCAAAAGTGCAGAGATGAAATATCGGCTGATGCCTTATGTTTATGCCCAAGCCAAGGAATGTACTGAAAAAGGCTTGCCGATGTTGAGAGCTTTGTTCGTGGAATTCCCTGATGACCCTGGAGCATGGAAGGTGGACGATGAATATCTCTTCGGTTCGCAGATTCTGGTTGCCCCCTTGCTCGAATCCGGTATAACCGGCCGCACCGTTTACCTTCCCGAAGGAAAGTGGATAGACTATCAGACGGAGAAAGTGTATGAAGGCGGATGGCACAGGATTGAAGCAGGCAGCCTGCCGATAATCATGCTGGTGCGCGACGGTTCGGTGCTTCCTCATCTGAAGTTGGCGCAGTCCACCTCTGAGATGGATTGGAGCAAGATGAGCCTGAAAGTGTATAGTGCCGATAAGAAACAGGCGGAGGGCTTGATATGCCTGCCTACAGACAACCGCATTCAGGTAGTGAAAGTGGATTGCGCAAAGGCGAAACCGCAGTTGCTGAATCAGGTTGAAGGCACTTCCCTGAGTTTCTGAACTTAATCTTTGAAAATCTATATTTAATCCACTCCTGCCGGTAGGCCGGGAAAAGAGTAAACCTTTTTTGCCACTATAGTGGCAAAGTCTTGCCATCACATTGGCAAAACTTAGCCAACGGCTTGGCAAGACCGTGCCAGCAAACTGGCAAAACTCTTATTCCCGGTATATTCCAAGCAGGGTCTTTGTTAAACCTAAGTATTTAGTATTTATGAGAAATGTGATGAAGTATTTGGGCATCATGTCAGTATCGCTGGCGTGCGCCGGACCTCTCTTTGCAACAAGCGGATATCCGTTTGCAAGTGTCGCTGTAGTGCAGCAGAGTGTAGCCACCGTAAAGGGACAAGTGGTAGATGAGAAGGGCGAACCCATTATCGGTGCCAATGTCATCGTAGAGGGTACGACGAACGGTATGATTACCGATTTGGACGGAAACTTCTCTTTGCAGTGTCCCGTAGGCTCTACGCTGAAAGCCAGTTACATCGGTTATCTGACAAGGACCGTTAAAGTAACCGGAAACATGAATGCCTTGAAGATTATCTTGAAAGAAGATGCCGAAACATTGGAAGAAGTGGTGGTGGTAGGTTATGGTACGATGAAGAAATCCGACCTGACCGGTTCCGTTACTTCTGTAAATGCAGAGGAGATGATGAAACGTAATCCGGTGAACTTGGGACAAGGTCTGCAGGGAGCTGCCGCCGGTGTTTCCGTCATCCGTTCCTCCGGTTCGCCCGACGGGGGATTCAACATCCGTATTCGTGGTGTAGCCACCGTAAACGGTAGTTCCGACCCTCTTTATGTAGTGGATGGAGTGCAGGTCGGTACTTCCATTGACTTTCTTAATCCAAACGATGTGGAGAGCATTGAAATCCTGAAAGATGCCTCTGCTACTGCCATTTATGGAACACGCGGTGCCAATGGTGTTATCATGATTACCACTAAAAACGGAAGCAAGGGCAAGGCACAAGTCAACTTCTCTGCCAACTATTCCCTTCAATTCAACAACAACAAGATAGACGTGGCCGATGCAGATCTCTTTGCCAAGGCAGTACGCGAATCTTGCCGTAACGGTTCGGTCATGACCAATCTGGCTTTTGGCGAAGAGTACATTGGCAAATTGAATAGCATCGATTGGCAAGATGAAATGTCACGTACAGCGTTGCAGCAGAACTATAATCTCTCCGCTTCGGGTGGTACGGAAGCCACGCAAGCCAACCTTTCAGTGGGATATCTGAATAATGAAGGTGTTGTCATTGAATCTTATTTCAAACGTCTGACAGCCCGTGCCAACATCACTCATAAAGTGAAAGATTTCATTCATGTGGGATTGAACTTGAACTATACACATGCCCAGCATCACTTCAGTGGCAATATGCGTAGTTATGCGCAAGCCATTCCTACGATGGACTATGTAGAGAATGGAGTCTTTTATTCTATGCCTATCGTTCTGCCCGACGGTTCATGGGGACATTATAAACAAGAGTCTGATGGTGACATCAACAAGGGGGCCGACAACCTGGTGGCTGCAGCCAAGACCAGAACCGACCAGATTTCCAAATGGGACCGTTTGGTGGCCAGTGCATTCCTGCAATTGGACATTGCAAAGGGATTGACTTTTAAAACCATCGGTAGCTACAACTATTTCACAAAAGGTTATGATGGATATACCCCTTATAATCCTCGTACATTTGGTTCGAAGGACCGTAAGGACAGTTATTCTATCAATCAGAATCAGAACTCGGAGATTGCCTTAGAATCGTTTGTCAACTATGACTGGTCGAATGCCCATCATCGTGTAAGCGCTATGGCGGGTTTCTCTATCAGCGATACGGACGGTGTCTGGTTGAATACCAGTGCCAGTGATTTCCCGGCTGACAACATTCGCCAGATTTCTTTGACAAACGACCCCAGCTCCAAGAATACAAATGGGGGACGTGACTTGAAGACCCGTTATCAATCTTATTTCGGACGTCTGACCTACAGTCTGAATGACCGTTATATACTGACGGCTACAGTACGCCGCGACGGTTCTTCCAACTTCGGTTCGGGCAACCGGTACGGTACTTTCCCTTCCGCTTCTTTGGCATGGCGCTTGTCAGAGGAGAACTTCATCAAGAATCTGAATCTTTTCAGCAACCTGAAGATACGTGCAGGTTGGGGGCAGACCGGTAATGCGGGTAGCGGAACCAGTCTTTCTGTCCCTCAGCTCTCTTCTTTGGATTGTATGTATTATGTCATGGCCGGGGGCGGCATGATGAATGCAGCCGGTATCGCACAGCAAAAGGAAATTGACACCAACCTGAAGTGGGAGACCAACGAGCAGACCAACATCGGTCTGGACATGGCCTTTATGAACAACGAGCTTTCATTCTCGGTGGACTACTTTATCCGTGACTCGAAAGATTTGCTTATTTATCGTCAGATCCGTCCTTCTACCGGTTTTACGTCTGTCTATACCAATGCCGGACATATCCGTAACAAAGGTTTTGAGGTTAGTGCTGCGTGGAATAAAAGTTTCGGTGATTGGAATGTAGGAGTACGTGTAAATGGTTCTACCTTGAAAAATGAGGCGGTAGAGGTGGGTGACCCTATTTTCTATAAAAACAACAGTTATGGTACGCAGGATGGTGATGACTGGGACAATCACTCCATCACACAGAACGGTTATGCCGTAGGTTCTTATTATGGCTGGAAAGTGGCCGGTATTTTTCAGAACCAGCAGGAGATTGATGCCTTGAATGCTCAATCGCCTACAGGCAAGTACCAGGATGGTGACACCGCTCCGGGTGACTTCAAGTATATCGACCTGAATGGCGACGGCCAGATTACAGACGAAGACCGTACGGTTATCGGTAATGGTTTCCCGACTCTTTCCTACGGTTTGAACCTTACTGCCTCTTACAAGAATTTCGACTTTTCAATGAATATGTATGGGGTAGCCGGAATGGATGTCTATTCTTACAGCGCTGCCCGTCTGACTTCTATGTATGGTCCTGACGGCGGTTACCAGAACGTTCTGGCAGAATATGTGAAGAATGCCTGGACTCTTGAGAATCCCAATGGCAAATATCCGCGTATCACCAAGGGCGACCACAATAAGAATCACCGTTCCAGTGACGCTTTCATTAAGAAAGGCGATTATTTGAAGATTTCGAACATTCAGTTTGGCTATACTTTCCCGAAGAATTTGGTAAAGCACGCGAAGATGGAGAATGCCCGCATGTTTGTCAGTGCAGACAACATATTGACGCTTTCTTCGTATAACAAATGGGGTGATCCGGAAGTCGGTTCGGACAGAGTGCTGCTGACAGGTTTCGATGGCGGACGCTATCCGTTCCCGTTATCCGTCTCTTTCGGTGTGAGTGTACAATTCTAATCTAATACTTAACAGATAAACAAATCATATTATGAGAAAAAGTTTTTACCATATATTGTTGTTGGGTGCTCTCACCTTGGGTACTACCAGTTCTTGTGATGACTATTTGGAAGTCGATCATTACGATATTCTGCCCGAAGATTTCATGTACCGGAATGAGGCAAATATAAAGTCGGGGCTTTATGGTATTTATGATACTTTTTATACCTATCAAGGCAGTGATAATAGTGGCGATGATACGACATGGGGATTTAAGCCCAATGTATTTATTGCCGGACACAGTACGATGGATTGCCAGGCGTCCGGCTGGGATGCCGAATGGCAACGTCATGCGGTATTAGCCAATAAAGGTTCGCTGGATACGGCTTGGCGTATGAGCTATAAGGGTATTGACCGTGCCAACCGTTTTCTGGCCGGATTGCAGAATGTGGACGTTTCCGTGCTTTCTGCCGAAAAGAAAGTGCAGTTTGAAGCCGAGGCGCGTGCCATTCGTGCATACAATTACTTGTATTTGTCAAAAGTCTTTGGCCCTGTCCCCATGTTGCTTACGGGTGAGACTTATACAACCAGTGCAGGAAAGGCGCGTCCTGAAAATCTGGAAGGCACTTATCAGGTTATTGAGGAAGACCTTAAGTTTGCCATGGAAAAGCTGGATTGGGAACCTGCCGATGGAGAATACGGTCGTATTACGAAAGGTTTCTGCAAGGCATTTTTGGCAGAACTCTATATGTATCAGAAGAAATTTACTGAAGCCAAGAAGGAATTGAATGACATTATTACCAGTAATACCTATGCATTGGAGCCGTGCTATGCCAATCTTCATGCCTGGGACAACCATTGGACAAAAGAATCCATTTTTGAGGTGGCTTATCATATTCACGGCAATATGAATTGGGGAGGCAACAGCCACGATGACGGCAAGATATGGTATGGCTATATGTGTGCCGCTCCCGAGTATGGCGGTTGGGGGTCCTTGGCTCTGTCTTGGGAGTATTATCGCTCTTTTGAGCAGGGAGACAAGCGCAAGGAGTATACTTGTGTAGGTACGGGTGACGTACATCCTATTACCAATGAAAAACTGGGTACCAATCCCTCTTACAGCGGATATGTACAAGGCTCTGAAAATGTACCTTGTGTATATTCACTGAAGTATTGGAGAAAGCAACCGGGTAAGGACGGGTTTGTGTATTGCCCGATTTCATTGACTTTCAAACGATATGCAGGCGTATTGCTGGATTATGCTGAATGTTGTTTCGAGACGGGTGAGGAAGCGACCGGATGGGAGATGATCAGACAAGTGCGTAATCGTGCGTGGGGTAACTTGGAAATTGGTGTACAAGCCATTGATTTCCCGCAGGCAATGTTGAATACGACAGTTGTCGATGTACCCGATGCAAAGACTGTTTATGCTGAATATAAGACGCGGAAAGGGTATACAAGTGATGTATGGAAAGTGGCTTTGACACAAGAACGCCGTCATGAGCTCAATGCAGAGTTCTCTTTATATTTTGACCTTTGCCGTATGGGGTTGGCTGAAGAATGGTTCAGATGCGAATACCCGAAAACAAAAGCCAATTCTACACCGGAGGAGTGCTGGGAAACTGGCGATTCTTTCCGTTATTTTGAGC
Source organism: Bacteroides sp. AR20 (assembly GCF_964250605.1). NCBI lineage: Bacteria > Pseudomonadati > Bacteroidota > Bacteroidia > Bacteroidales > Bacteroidaceae > Bacteroides > Bacteroides sp. AR20. The sequence continues at coordinate 46,661 of NZ_CAXUGK010000015.1, forward strand.
ATCAGAAATATCAGGAGATTTTCCCAATACCTACTAATGAGATTCTTAATAATCCTCTCATCAATTCGGAGGACCAGAATGAGGGATATTGATGACTCTAAAATTGTGCTAAGAATAGACAATTATATTGTTCTGTTATTCTGAACGAAGTGAAGAATCTCTTCTACAGAAAAGAGATTCTTCACTATGTTTGGGGTATGTATTCCTGAATGAGCAAATCAGATGATTAAGTGTCCACAATTTAAACTTGTAGTTAAGTATGGCAAGAAAAACATTTTGTTTCCTTCTATTTATATGTATGGGCGTGTGTGCATGTACTGTTCGGCATAATTCGTTACGGTCGACATTGTGTGCGGAAATTGTTGCCAATGTCCGGGACAGTGTACTGCCATTTTGGATGGATTATGCAGTGGCGCCTGACGGCGGTTTTTATGGGACTGTATTGCGGAATGGTACTCCGGTGGTAGATGCTCCCAGAGGAGGAGTGTTGAATGCCCGGATTCTGTGGAGTTTTTCTGCTGCATACCGTACATTTGGAGATGAATCTTATCTGAAACTTGCCAACAAGTCTCAGCGCTATTTTATCGATACATTTATTGATAAGAAGAACGGTGGGGTGTATTGGTTGGTCAACCCCGATGGTGAAGTAGTGAATGCTTCTAAGTATACTTATGCCATGACTTATGCTATTTATGGATTAGCAGAGCACTATCTGGCGACGGGTAACGACGAAAGTCTGAAAACTGCTATTAGTTTGTATCATGTCTTGGAAGAAAAAGGTCGCGAACCGCAATATGACGGTTATGTGGAATCCTTTACCGAAAATTGGGAAAAATTGGAGCAATATGATAATAACGCTCCTAAGACCATGAATGCCCATCTGCATGTGTTGGAAGCTTATACCCTTCTATATCAGTGCTGGAAAGACAATGGCTTGAAGAAAAGGCTTGAGTTTTGCGTCGATTTGTTCATGAACCGCATTTACGACCCGTCAAGGAAGCATTTCAATCTGTTCTTTGATAATGAGTGGAACAGTCTGGTCGAAATGGATTCTTACGGACATGATGTTGAGACCGGATGGTTGCTTTGTGAGGCTGCCCGTACGCTGGAAAATCAGGACTTGATAGAACAGACAAATCAGCTTGCATTGGATGTGACGGAAGCTTGTCTGGCTGAAGGAATGAGTGATAAAGGCTATATGATTTACGAGAAGAAAGGTGACAGAAAAACCAAGCATGCCTCATGGTGGGGCCAGATTGAAACGGTGATAGCTTGTGTCAATGCTTGGCAAATCAGCGGGAGTGACGTTTATCTACAATCGGTTGATACGGTCTGGACTTTTGTCAAAGACCATATGGTGGACAAGGAATACGGGGAATGGTATAGCGACTGTTTCGACGGAGAGCCTAAAAAGGAGGCTCCCAAAGTAAGTATGTGGCGTTGTCCATATCATACGGTACGCTTGGGAGTGGAAATGTATAATCGTTTAAAATAATACGTATGAAGAAATTGATAATAGGTGCGGCATCACTGATGCTTTGTGCTGGTTTGCAAGCCCAGGACTTCAAGATTAACCCGTCGGGGTATTTTGAAAACCACGGGGCCAATGTGATGGTTTTCAGTGATGTCTATCCTGAAGGACACCAAGGGGGTGTCACCTTGGTTTTGAATGGAGACCGCAGGGCCGCAGGCGGTGATGTGCGTTTCGAGATTTCGCAGGGGCAGTGGCAGGGATTGCCCAAGATGAGGAAACGGGTGGTGGATGAGGCTGCCAACGAAATCCGTGTCACACTGAGCTATCCTGACTCGGCCAAGCATATGGCGGGGTTCAATCCGATGCTCTATCCGGATTTTGCTTTCGGCTATACTATCAAGGTGAAAGGGGAAAAGGACTATCTGGTATTGACTGTTGATTTGGACCGGCCGGTTCCGGAGCGCTTTGCCGGGAAGCTCGGTTTCAATCTGGAGCTGGTGCCTTCTACCTTGTTGGGCAAGCCCTGGATTATGGATAACCGGACGGGTGTTTTCCCTCATCAGGCGATGGGGCCCACCATGAAGCAGACCTCCAATATGGAGCATATCGGAGACTTCAATCCTAAGGGGAAAGCCAGCCTGGACCAGTTGCTTCTGGACCGGAAGACTTATAATCCGATGATTGCCGATGATATTGTCTCTGCCCCTCTTGCCGCGGGAAAAAAGTTTGTGCTCAATCCGCAGGATGAGTTGGCAAAGATTACGATTGAGAGTGAGAAGGGAGATTTGATGCTGTATGACGGACGGATAAACCATAATAACGGTTGGTTTGTGCTTCGTTCGGAATTTCCGGCAGGAACGAAAGGGAATGCGGTAAAATGGATTATCCGTCCCACAGTTACCAAGGAGTGGCGCTATGCACCGGTAGTACAGACTTCCCAAGTGGGTTATCATCCCGGACAGAAGAAAGTGGCTGTCATCGAATTGGACAAACGGGATACAGATTTCCGGCAACCTGCCCTCTACCGTATTGCGGCCGACGGCAGGAAACTGGTGAAACAGCAGGCTGCCAAGGATTGGGGAGATTTCCAGCGTTACCATTATTTGCAGTTCGACTTTACGGAAATTACGGAAGAGGGACTTTATCAGGTGATGTACGGTGATGCGGCTTCTCCGGTGTTCCGTATTGCAAAGGATGTTTGGGATAAAGGAATCTGGCAGGCGGAGGTGGAATATTTCCTGCCGGTACAGATGTGTCACATGCGTGTCAACGAGAAGTATCGTGTATGGCATGACTTCTGTCACCAGGACGATGCCCGAATGGCCCAAACGAATATCAATCACATTGACGGATATAGCCAGGGACCTTCTACTCTGTGTAAATATCAGCCGGGCGATCTTGTTCCGGGATTGAACGTAGGCGGTTGGCACGATGCAGGCGATTATGACCTGCGTGTGGAGTCGCAGGCAGGTGAAGCCTATATCCTCGCTATGGCTTGTGAGAATTTCGGTGCCTACTGGGACGAGACTTCCATTGATTTCGAAAAACGGATTGTAGAGATACACCAGCCTGACGGGAAAAACGACTTGTTACAGCAAGTGGAAAACGGGGCTTTGACCGTAGTAGCCGGTTGGAAGGCATTGGGACGCCTCTATAGAGGAATTTTGTGTCCTACTGTACGGCAATATGCACACTTGGGAGATGCTTCGGCCCATACTGATCATGTCAGTGGAACGGCTGATGACCGTTGGGTGTTTACGGAAGACAATCCGGGACGTGAGTTACAGGTGACCGCTTGGCTGGCAGGTATTTCACGCGTGCTGAAGGGACATAATGATACTCTGGCGGCAGATTGTCTGGAAATAGCCCGTGAGCTGTTTAAGATTACACGTTGTGATAACAATTGGATACTGACAACGAAAGTACATGCCGCCGTAGAGCTTTATCTGGCAACGAAGGAAGCCGGGTACCGCGATTTCGTTTTGCAGCAGCAGGATTTCATCTGCAAGAATATCCGTCAGACGGGCTGGTTCATCGGACGGTTCGACCAGGCTGTGGGCAATGTCCGTTTCAGCAAGGCTATTCGTAAGGCATTGCCGGAGTTACAGGCCATGTATCAGGAGTATAGCAGTAAAACCCCGTATGGAGTGCCACACGACAGAGGTAACCGTTCTTCCGGTTCATGGGAGCCTCAGCATTTGGGCTATAACTACTGTTATTTACATGCTGCTTATCCTGACTTATTTACACCGGACTACATTTTTAATGCCGTCCAGTATCTGCTGGGTATGCATCCGGGACGTAACCAGGCAGCTTTTGTAACGGGGGTTGGTGCCGAAACGATGAAGGCCGCCTATGGTGTCAATCGTGCTGATTGGTCTTATATCCCGGGTGGAGTTTCTCCGGGTACTAATCTGATTCGTCCCGATCTACCGGAACTGCTTCATTTTCCGTTCTTGTGGCAGGAAGGTGAGTATTGCCTGGGTGGACATGCTACGTGGTTTATGTATATGGTATTGGCGTCTAATAAAATATTGAATTGCAATGAATAGTAAAATAAAGGTAGATAAGTTTGTAATTGTAGTTTTTCTGCTCTGCATGGTTTGTAATATGACCATGCAGGCAAAAGCTTACGAGAGTTTCAAAGTATCCATTTATGTCCGTGCTTACGAGGTAGACAAGATGAAGGACATCCATTGGCTGGATTCTACCTGGAATGTGATTTCACAACAGTTGGAAGTGGACAAGATTTATCTGGAAACACACCGGGACTTGCTGGTTGTGGAGGATGCCACTCTGGAGCAGGCAAAGAAATTCTTTCATGACCGGGGTATAGAGACAGCTGGAGGTATTACCTATACCATCAACGAGGCAAACAGTTTCGAGACATTCTGCTATTCCAATCCCGAACACCGCAAGATGGTGCAAAAGATTGCGGAACACACGGCGAAACACTTTGATGAGTTTATTCTGGATGATTTCTTCTTCACCAGCTGCAAGTCCGACATAGAAATAAAGGCAAAAGGAATGCAGAGCTGGACGGACTACCGCTTGAAGCTGATGACCGAGGCCGGTCGTGACCTCGTGCTGAAACCTGCCAAGAAAGTGAATCCTCAGATAAAGGTGATTATCAAATATCCCAACTGGTATGATCACTTTCAAGGTTTGGGATTTAATTTGGAGGAAGGTCCCCAGCTCTTTGACGGTATCTGGACCGGTACTGAAACAAGGGACCCGGCAGGTAATCAGCATTTGCAGAACTATCTGAGTTATAATATTATCCGTTATTTCGATAACCTGCGTCCGGGTTATAACGGTGGGGGATGGGTCGATGTAGGTGGACTGAACATGGGTATGGACCGGTATGCCGAACAGCTTCATTTGACCATGCTTGCCAAGGCTCCCGAGATTATTCTATTTGCCTATCACCAGCTTCTGGATGTGAAGTTGTCTCCTAAATACCGTACTCCCTGGCAGGGAATGGGTACCAGCTTTAACTATGATGAGGTGACTGCTCCCATCCGGTTGGAAGACGGCTCTTTGGTAGAACCTACCACGATGGCCCGTATAGCCGGTGTTGTGCTGAAACAGACGGATAAGTTGATTCATAAGCTGGGGAATCCGGTGGGTATAAAATCCTACAAGCCTTTTCATGCCGCCGGTGATGATTTCCTTCAGAACTATTTGGGCATGATAGGTTTGCCGATGGATATGCGTCCTGTTTTTCCGGAAGACCAGCAAGTGGTTCTGCTGACTGCACAAGCTGCACAGGATACGGAAATTATGGCTAAAATCAAGAGACAACTGCAAAGCGGGCGTGATGTGGTGGTTACGAGCAGTTTGCTGAAAGCCATTCCTGAGAAGCTTACAGAGGTAGCCGAGTTGCGTTGTACTGATTTGAAGGCTCTTGTCAATGATTTCGGCCGTTACGGGCAGTCCGGACGTGACCTGTTGATTCCGCAGGTGCAGTATTATACGAATGATGCTTGGGAGATGGTCAGTGCCGGTCGTCCGCTGACGGGTGGAGTTTCGGGCTATCCTATTCTGTTGAGAGCCCCGTATGCTACCGGTAATCTGTATGTTCTTACCATTCCCGACGATATGGGCAATCTGTATGATTTTCCGGCCAATGCCTTGAATGAAATTCGTCGCATTATGAGTAAGGACATAGGAGTCTGTCTGGAAGCTCCCTCCAAAGTAGGCCTGTTTGTATATGACAATAAAACGCTGGTGGTAGAGAACTTCAATGACGAACCGGTAGAGGTGCGTATCGTGACCGGTGATAAGGTGATGAAGCTGGAAAGCTTGGAGGATGGGACTGTTTTGAGTCCTCTTCCTGCCGGACCGGTGATACAGACCAGACGTCCGGTTACGCCTAAGAATTCTTTCCGTTTATTACTGTTGCCCCATTCATATAAGGCATTCCGATATAAATAATGGGTAAGAAGATTGCCGGGTGACTATTTGAAAGAGCAAGGAGGCTGGTTTACTGTAAAACCAACCTCCTTTGCTTATTCATGAGCATGCTTATGCTCTCCCAGTATTCTGTGTGGCAGTGTTCCGTGTCCCAATAACTCTATCGGGCAGTTGAAGTTCCGTTCCAGCCACTCCTCCGTGACACCGGTGTCGGGGTGGTAATCCAGCGTTTCGTTGACGCAAGCGATAGACTTGACTTGCTGCAATACCGTACCGATGTCATGGCTGACGAGGATGATGGCACATTCTTCATTGATTTCTGTCAGTAGTTCGTAGAGGCGGGCTTCAAAACGCTTGTCAATGTAGGTACTGGGCTCATCAAGAATCACGACCTGTGGGTCGGAGATGATGGCACGTCCCAGCAAGGCGCGTTGCAACTGTCCGCCGCTCAAGGCACCTATGGCGCGTTGTTCCATGCCTTCCAGTCCCATGCGGGCTATCACATGGCGGGCCTTTTCCCGGTGTCGGGTATTGAAGCGCGAAGCAAGTGGCTTTTGGCTGCTGAGGCCTGAAAGGATGACTTCTTCTACTGTAATGGGAAACTTCCGGTCGATGCTGCTGTACTGGGGCAGATACCCCATGGATAATCGAGTGTTGAGGGGTAGGCATTGAGAACCGGCTACTTCGGGTGACGGGGAATCGGTATGATAAAGTATCTCTCCGGCAGTGGGCTTCAGCAGTCCCAGGATGCACTTGATAAGTGTGGTCTTTCCTCCACCGTTGGGGCCGATGATACCCAGAAAATCACGTTCGTAGATAGTCAGGTTTATATCATGCAGTACGGTCCGGTTATCGTATCCGGCGCTGAGGTTCTTTATCTCTATAATGGGGGATGCAGGCATAGCTTCTTCTTCGTTAAATGGACAGAATCATCGTTTACTCTTTTACAAGCGCTCTGGCCGTATTCATCATCTCCTCCTCCCAGTCGTATGAGAGGGGATTGATAGCCACCACCCGGGTTCCGGTCTGCTGGGCGATAAGGTCGGCATTGCGGCGGTCGAATTCCGGCTGTACAAAGATGACGCGTACCTTCTCCTTCTTGCAGGAGTTTATCAGGTTCTTCAGATGGGTGGGAGAGGGTTCCTTTCCACCGGCTTCGATAGGAATCTGGTGCAGGTTGTAGTCGCGGGCAAAGTAGGAAAGTGCCGGATGATAAATCATGAAGGCACGGTCGGCATTCGGGCTGGAAAGCATCTGGCAGATGAGGCTGTCTGTATGCTCTATCCGCCGGATGAGTGCGTTGTAACGTTCCATGTAGGCGTTTTCATTGGCTTTGTCTATGGCGCAGAGTGCATTCAGAATGTTTCCGGCAATGATTTGGGCGTTGATGGTGGAATTCCAGATGTGGGGTTCCACACCACCGGCGTGCGTATGGCCTTCGTGTACATGCCCGTCTTTATGATGATGTGCATGGGTATCGTCCAGAATAAGTTCCACATTCTCGGACATATCGAAGAATTGCAGGTGGGGAGCATTGTCCGTCAGTTTTTCCGTCCATGTCTGCTCGAAACCGATGTAGCCGATGCGGAAATAGGCCTTGCTTTGGGCAAGGTCGACAAGCTGCTGGGGCGTGGGGTCGTAGGTTTCCGGACTTGAACCTTTGGGCACCATGCTGACGACGGTGAATTCATCGCCGGCAATGGCTTCGGTGAAATACCGCAGCGGCTCGATGGTGACGGTAATCACGGGTTTATCGTCATTCTTCTTGTTCTGTTGGCCTCCTTGCTTGCACGAGAAGAGCAAGGTGGCTATGAGGAGTAAAAAACAAAACTTTTTCATTTACAATTTACTATTTACAATTTACAATTTGGCTGCGCTGTGGCAGGGGGCATCAACTATTCATTATCAACTATTCCTTATCCATTTATCACTTCCTCTTTCCTTCCCCTCAGTATCTCCCGTTTCCCTCCGGGGGGACCTGGGAGACGCTCTACCTTGAATCCTACGGCTTGCAGCATGCGGCGTACTACTCCTTTGGCGCAGTAGGTGGTCAGCACGCCATCAGTGCTCATGGCGGCATGGATATTCCGGAAGACTTTTTCCTCGCACATTCCCGGTTGCTTTTCGGGTGCAAAAGCATCGAAGTAGACAACGTCGAACGGAGATTTATTAATCATTAACAAACTGTCGATGCTTATTGTTTCGATATCTGCCCGCACTTTTCTCAGTGTGAAATAAGGAGTTATGGCAACTTCTTCTTCCCACGCAGCCCGATGCAGTTCCTCGAACAGAGGATTGTCGCTATATTTTAGCGCATCCACCTCCGGCCATGCAAGCGGATAGAGTTCGATACCGGTATAGTGCACAGGTCTCTTTTCCTTTTCGGCAGTTTCCAGTGTAAGCAGGGCATTCAGCCCGGTGCCGAAACCGATTTCAAGGATATGCGGGCGGGCAGTAGCGGATGCTTTCAGTCCCATGTCGATGAAGATGTGCTGTGATTCTGTACGTGCCCCCTTTACCGAATGATAATGTTCATTCAGTTCCGGTACAAACAGTGTCGCACTTCCGTCTTCCGTCTTCTCTATGATTCGTTGCATCACTTCTGCTTTTGTTGAATGTTTTTATTTAGTTTAATTCTCTGTGATTCAGCGTGTTGTTGCGCCTATATATCCAGCGTGCTGCATCTATACATCCAGCACGTTGCATCTATACATCCAACGCGTTGTATCTATACATCTATTGCTCAAACTCACTACATGTCAATAATTCATCATCGAAATGGCTCCTTGCAGTGCCCACAGCATAGCTATGTAGCGCACCAGTTTCCCTGCAAACATGGACGTGGTGGTCAGCATCAGATTACTGCGCATGAAGCCCAGTGCAATGGCTATGGCCTCTCCCACAAAAGGCAGAAAGGCGAAGAAAGCCATCAGTGCCCCTTTCCCTTGGAGGAAATGCTGCATCCGTTCTATCTTTTCCCTTTTTACCTTGAAATATTTCTCAATCCAGTCTATACGTCCCAGACGTCCCATGTAGTAGCACGTCATGCCTCCCAGCGTATTTCCCAAGGTGGCGGAGAGTACGCACAGTGCCGGGCTCAGACCGACCTTGACCAGTGCTACCATCACTATCTCGGAACTGAACGGAATGATGCTTCCTGCCAATAGGGCAGAGATGAACAGACCGACATATCCCCAGTCAATCAGCAGCTGTACGAGTGTATCTACAAAAGCGTCCATATGTTGAATCCTAATAGAATGAATAATCCGATAAATGCACAAATGAAGAATATATTGGAACTGCGGCTATTTGTCAGTACAAACAAGTGTCCCGCCAGGATGCTGACACCGATGAGCAGGAAGGACATCAAGTGGACACTCAATACCGGTTGCAGTCCGATATAGACAAAGATGCAGAAATTCAGCAGGATGAGGAAGTGTAGATAGCTTCGGGTGCGTATCTTGTCTTCATAGCCGGCAATGAGACAGTGTGCCGCGCTGACGATGAACAGAACAAGGAGATACCCGAGGGTGGCGAGTTCCCACGGCTGATAGTCGAACCGGGTGGGAGCGAAGGTCACCAGCTCGCGGAAGGGCTGGCAGAAGAGTTCCATTTGCCCGTAGTAGAGGGCGTGTCCCAGCAACAGCCAGTAGGGTACGCTCCATCCTACCAAGGAAGCGAAGAAACTTTTGGGTTGGAGAGACTGGAAGTTGTAGGCACCTATCCAGAAGATGGGGACAAACAGCATGAGCTGCGGAAAAAGCAGGCTGCCCAGTCCGATGAAGACAAAGGCGTGGAAGAGACTGCCTGTGGGCCGTGCCTGCTGGTAGCTCTTGAAGAGGAAAAACAGTGCCACCAGGAAGGAGGCGGCTGCCAAGTCTCCCGCATACAGCATGTGCAGGCTGGGGCAGACGGATATCAGCAGGAAGTAGACAGAAGTCTGTACCGATGCCCGCATCCGGATGATGGCGAACGTATTGTTGAGCTGTATTAGGAAGTACCCGATGACGGCATACAGAATAAAGCTGAAGAGACGGTTTGCCCAGGTGGGGATGCAGAAGTCGCAGAATGTTTCCCAAAGGGAATATCCGCTTTGCTGTGTCTCCGTTTCGGGCAACAGAACAGCGGTCAGTATCCAGCAGGATACTGAAATCAGGATAGCGGTGGGTAGTGTGAACCGCCCTGCCGTTATCCGGTTCTGGAATCTCTTCGTTCTCATTTATAAGTCAAATCCGATGTCGCGACGGAAATATTTCTTCTCGAAGTTTATCATGTCGGCCACGCAGTAGCTCTTCTGCAAGGCTTCTTCCTTTGTTTCACCATAGGAGCAGACGGCGATGACACGGCCACCGGCAGTTACGGTCTGTCCGTCTTTGGTGGCTGTTCCGGCATGGAAGAGGATGCTGTCCGTTTCGGCAGCCTTCTCGAATCCGGTCATCACCTTGCCCTTTTCGTAGGCTTCCGGATATCCTCCGCTTACCAGCATGACGCAAGCGGCTGTGCGTGGGTCGAATTCCAGTGTACGCTGGTCGAGGTCGCCCTGGGCAACGCCTTCGAGTAGGTCTACCAGGTCGCTCTTGATACGCAGCATTACACTTTCGGTTTCGGGGTCGCCCATGCGGACGTTGTATTCAATTACCATCGGTTCGCCCTTCACGTTGATAAGTCCCAGGAAGATGAAGCCTTGGTAGCCGATTTCTTCTTCCAGCAGACCGTTTACGGTAGGTTCGATGATGCGGGTGCGTACTTTTTCCATAAATGTTTCGTCGGCAAAAGGTACGGGAGTAACGCTGCCCATACCGCCGGTGTTGAGGCCTTTGTCGCCTTCGCCGATACGCTTGTAATCTTTGGCTACGGGCAATACCTTATAGTGGCGGCCGTCTGTCATCACGAATACGGAACATTCGATGCCGCTGAGGAACTCTTCAATGACTACCGTGGCGCTGGCATCGCCGAACATGCCGTCCAGCATTTCCTTCAGCTCTTTCTGAGCTTCTTCCAGTGTGGGGAGAATCAGCACGCCCTTGCCTGCACACAGTCCGTCGGCCTTCAGTACGTAAGGCGCTTCGAGGGAAGCGAGGAAGTCGAGTCCCTCCTGCAAGTTGTCGGCGGTGATGCTCTTGTAGCGGGCAGTGGGGATGTTGTGGCGCATCATGAAGCCTTTGGCAAATTCCTTGCTACCTTCCAGTGTAGCACCTTTGGCGGTGGGGCCGATGATGTCGATATGGCAGGTGGCAGGGTCTTCCTTGAAGCTGTCGAAGATGCCTTGTACCAACGGGTCTTCGGGACCCACAACAATCATGTCGATTTCTTTCTCAAGGGCAAAGGCCTTGAGTGCGGGAAAGTCTGTCGCCTTCAGGTTCACATTCTCGCCTGCTTCGCTTGTACCTGCATTGCCGGGCGCAATATATAGTTTCTCTACTTTCGGGCTTTGGGCAATCTTCCATGCCAGAGCGTGTTCGCGGCCACCGGAGCCTAATAATAATACTTTCATGGGTTCATTTACAATTTACAATGTACAATTTGTCTGTGCTGTGGGGCATCAGGTAAGTTGTACAGATTGTTATACTTAATGATTTATTCTCTCTTTTATTCTCTTCTTTCTTCTACCATCTACTCCCTATTTGCACGCCCGCACTGCATAGCAAATTGTACATTGTATATGGTACATTGTACATTAAAGATATTCTTCAAAATATCTTGTTATCTTCTCGTGCAGATGCACACGGTCGCGTCCCAGGACGTTGTGCTTGTGCGTGGGATAGATAAACAAATCGGGATAGGTACGGGCATCCACGCACGCCTTCATGAATGAAAGGGTGTGCTGCAGCACGCAGGTGTCGTCGTGGTCGTCGTGTATGATGAGCAGATGTCCTTTCAAGTTACCGGCAAGGTTTTTCAGATTTGTCTGCTTGTAGCCTTCCGGGTTCGCTTGCGGAGTGTCCATATAGCGCTCACCGTACATTATCTCGTAGTATCCCCAGTCGATAACCGGTCCGCCGGCAACGCCTACCTTGAAAATTTCGGGATAGCGCAGCATCAGCGCCGTAGTCATGTGTCCTCCGAAGCTCCAGCCGTGCACGCCGATACGCTCTCCGTCCACATAAGGCTGGCTTTTCAGGAATTCTACGCCCTTCACCTGGTCTTTGCCCTCTTCGATGCCCAGCTGGCGGAAGGTGGCGTTTTCAAACTCCAGTCCACGGTTGCTGCTGCCACGGTTGTCGAGGCTGAACATGATGTAGCCTTTGTTTGCCATGTAGATGTCCCAGCCGCGGGCATCGTTCATCCAGCCGTTCGTTATCATCTGGGCGTGCGGGCCGCCGTATACGTAGACGATGGCGGGATACTTCTTTGCCGGGTCGAAGTCGGCAGGCTTTATCAGGCGGTAGTACAAGTCTGTCTTGCCGTCGGCGGCTTTGATGGTGCCTACTTCTATGCTGGGCATTTCAAAGCCTTCGTAGGGGTTCTTGGCTGTCAGCAGTGTGTGTTCCCGTTGTTTTTTCGGGTTGGTGGACATCAGTTTTATGATACGGGGGCAAGTGGGCGAAGAGGCATTGTCGATGAGGTAAGTTCCCATGAAACCGGAGATTTGTGCCGAGTGCATGCCGGTTGGGTCTCCTATCAAGCTGCGTTTGCCATTCTTCAGGTTGACAGCGTAAAGGTTACTCTGCAAAGGAGAGATTTCCGTACTCTTGATGATGAGCTCTTTCGTGTTCCGGTTAAAACCTACGATGTCTTGTACAAGCCAGGGGCCGGAGGTGAGTTGCTTCAGCAGTTCCCCTTCCGTATTGTATAGGTACAGATGGTTGAAGCCGTCACGCTGGCTTTGATAGATGAACTTGTGGCTGTCCCATGGCAGGAATAGAATGGGAGATTGCGGCTCCACATATTTGGGATGTCTCTCTTCGATGAGCACTTGTTGCAGCTTTCCGCTTTCCGCATCGTACCGGCACAGTTTGGAGTGGTTTTGGTCTCGGTTTAGCTCTATCAGATAGAGGCTTTTACCATCCGGTGCCCAGGTGATGTTGGTGAAGTAGCGGTCTTTTGGGTCGCCCATGTCCAGGTAGATGGTCTTTTGAGTAGCCGGATTGTAGATACCTACCTTTACCTGATGGCTGAGCATGCCGGCCATGGGGTAGCGTATTTTATCCACCAGTGCTATTCTTGTCGTGATGTCAACCAATGGATAGGGGGTGACCATGCTTTCGTTCATTCGATAAAAGGCCAGCAGGTCCCCGGCAGGATTCCAGAAAGTGCCTTTTGAAATGCCGAATTCATTGCGGTGCACACTTTGTCCGCAGACGATACCTTCCGGTTCGTTGGTGACTTTCAGGGTTTGCCCGTCACCGGTCATCACATAGAGATTATTGCCGATAGTATAAGCCAAATGGCGGCTTACCTCGTTCCAATCCTCATTTGCGGCTTGGGTGGGGCAAGGCTGGCTCCAGATGACTTTTTTCTTCTTCCAGTCGACGAGGGCACGGTACTTGCCGGTGTTCAGCAGCAGGAGTGGGTCTATTTGGACTTGAATACCCAGATTGACGCCTCGGGGTACGTTGACAGCCTTTGCAGCATGAAAGTGACGCAGTTTTCCAAGTCCTTTTTCTTCCAGCAGCGCGTTGGCTTCTTCCAATGTGATGGCAGTGAATTTCTCTCCGGGCTTGGCACCTAATCCTTTGACAGCCCATGTACCTTCTATATTGTCGATGCCAAGTTCCAGACAAGCGGCATCGCCCCACCACTGGTACGATTTGTTTTCCGGTTTGTGGTAGGTCTCACCTCCGGGAATCAGATCTTCCAGGGTCGGCTTTTTTAGTTCTTGTGCCATAGCGTTTGTTGCAAGCAGAGCAGGTACTGTTATCAGCAGTGCAAGAATGCTCTTACTTATTTTCTTTGCATTCATTCTCCTTGTCATTGTTCGTGTTATTCTTCTTCCTTCTTTCCCGCCTCTCTTCTTTTGCTTTCCGGGTAAGACTCACCCGACCTTGTTCTGCGTTCTCCACCGAATTCACGTCTTTCCCTCGGTCTGAACTCCCGTCTTTCCCCATCCTTGAACTCTCTTCTTTCACGCGGACGGAATTCGCGCTTTTCGCCGTCCTTGAATTCTCTTGGTCTGCGTTCGCCGTTGAACTCGCGTCTTTCGCTACCGAATTCACGTCTCTCTCCACTGAATCGGGGACGGAATTCGCGTCTTTCTCCGGGTTTGAACTCTTTCCGTTCCCCAGAAGCCGGACGAAATTCTTTGCGCTCCTTGCTCAACTCCTCGCCTTCGGCACGGAATTCCTTGTACTTTCCATCGAAGATTTCGTACTGGCGGAATTCGCATTCCAGCGCACCATTGAATAAAGGTATCTTGGAGGTGGCTTTTAGCCCGATTTGGTCGAAGCACTCTTCCCGGTAAGAAAGAATCCATGCGGTGTTGCCCGTAAAGGCATGTTTCAGACGCTCGCCAATCATGGAGTAAAGGCCCAGCAGGTCGTTGGTAGAGATACGCTCACCGTAGGGAGGATTGGTGATGATGATGGATTTCTCCGCAGGTTGCTCGAATTGCTGGAAAGGTTGCAGCTTCAATACCACGTCCTTGCTTACGCCGGCAGCCTTTATATTGTGTGTGGCAATTTCGTTTGCCTTCGGGCTGTTGTCGTAACCGTATATCTTATGCGTAAATTCACGTTCCTGGCTGTCGTCATTGTATATCGTGTCGAACAGCTCCTGGTCAAAATCCACCCACTTCTCGAAAGCGAACTCCTTGCGGAATACGCCCGGAGCGATGTTGCGTGCAATCAGCGCCGCTTCGATGGGAATGGTTCCCGAACCACACATCGGGTCTATCAGGTCGCATTCGCCACGCCAGCCGGTCATCAATATCATGCCGGCGGCCAGCACCTCATTCAGCGGGGCCTCTACTGCTTCCTGGCGATAACCGCGGCGGTGCAGCGATTCGCCGCTGGAGTCGAGAGACAGCGTACATTTGGTTTCGGCAATGTGTATGTTCAGCAGCACGTCCGGTTTGTTGACACGCACGCCGGGACGTTCGCCGGTCTTCTCGCGGAAATAGTCCACGATGGCATCCTTCACCTTGTAGGAAACGAACTTGGAATGACGGAACTCTTCACTGAATACAACCGCGTCCACGGCAAAGGTCTTGTCCGTATCCAGATAGTCTTCCCATCGGATGGCTTTAATCTGTTCGTAAACCTCGTCGGCATCCTTGGCTGTGAAGTGTTTGATGGGTTTCAGTATCCGGATGGCTGTACGCAGGCAGAAGTTTGCCTTGTACATCATTTCCTTATCACCACTGAAAGATACCATGCGGCGGCCTATTTCTATTTCGTTGGCGCCCAGTGCAGTCAGCTCTTGTGCCAGTACCTCTTCCAGTCCTTGGAAGGTTTTGGCAATCATTTCAAAAGATTGTTCGCTCATCTATGCATTTACTTTATGTGAATCGGCAATCTGGGTAGTTGTCACTCGTTTCTCTCATTAGTGGCTGATAACCATTTAACTACTTGAACTGCTGATTTGAGTTATTTACGATTTTAATTGTTTATTGGTTGTTTGTGACTTACTTCTTGGCCTTTGTCTGTACAATCCTTGCTCCTGCGGGAACATCTTCTGTCACCCAGATATTGCCGCCTACGGTGGCTCCTTGTCCGATGGTGATGCGTCCCAATATGGTGGCGTTGGAATAGACTATCACATTGTCTTCCAGAATGGGATGGCGGGGAATACCCTTGATGGGCTTGCCGTCTTCGTCTAGCGGGAAGCTCTTGGCACCGAGGGTCACACCCTGGTACAGCTTCACGTTGTTGCCGATGATGCAGGTCTCGCCGATTACCACACCCGTACCGTGGTCGATGGTAAAATAACCACCTATTTCCGCTCCTGGATGGATATCGATTCCCGTTTCACTGTGCGCCATCTCGGTGATGATGCGGGGAATGAGGGGAACACCCAACTTGAGCAACTCGTGTGCGATGCGGTAGTTGCTGATGGCGCGGATGGCCGGATAGCAGCTGATGACTTCGCCGAACGACTGTGCGGCGGGGTCACCGTTGTAGGCGGCTTCCACATCTGTGGCGAGTGTACGTCTCATTGCCGGCAGGTTGCTGATGAACTTGGCAGCCAATAAGGCGGCTTCTTCCCGTTGGAGCTCGGTACAACAGTTGCATTCGCCGTCGCCTGCAAAGCAGAGGCCGGCAAGGATTTGCTCGGTCAGCAGGTCGAACAAGCGTTCGACATTGACACCGATATGGTAAGTCACCGTACGGCTGTTGACCGTAGAATTTCCGAAATATCCGGGGAAGATGATGGCTCGCGCCAGTTCGATGATGTCGCGCAGCACTTTTGCCGAAGGCAGCGGGTTGCCGTCCGTATGCTGGTGAAACAGTCCTTTGTATGATTCGCTTTCCGATAGCTCATCGACTGCTTGTGTCAAAATGTGGGTAAAGTTGAGTGGACTCATTATGATATCCTTAAGTTTAAAAGTGGCAACAAAGATAGGAAATACTCGTCAAATATCCTACATATCCCTCATTTATAGTACGTATTTACCATATTTGTGGTATTTTCTACGAACCAATTTTGCGCTACTTTTGTCTTGTAAGAAATAACATACCTCGTTCCACTCCGGATTGTTAGTCTTTTCCCTTAGGGGAATGAGGAATTTAAAAACAGTTGGATTATGAAGAAGATAGCAGAACGCCTTACCGACCTGGTAGGCAACACTCCCTTGCTGGAGTTGAATAATTATAACAAGAATAAGCGTCTGAAAGCCCGTGTTATCGCCAAATTGGAATATTTTAACCCCGCCGGCAGTGTGAAGGACCGCGTGGCGCTTGCCATGATAGAAGATGCCGAGGCAAAAGGACTGTTGAAGCCCGGTGCTACCATCATCGAACCTACCAGTGGGAATACGGGCGTAGGGCTGGCTTTTGTGGCCGCTGCCAAAGGTTACAAGCTGATACTGACGATGCCCGACACAATGAGCTTGGAACGCCGCAACCTTTTGAAAGCCCTCGGTGCGGAATTGGTACTGACTCCGGGTGCCGACGGTATGAAAGGCGCCATAGCCCGTGCCGAAGAACTGAAAGCCGCCAACCCCGGCTCGCTGATTCTACAGCAATTTGACAACCCTGCCAATCCGGCAATGCACGAGCGTACTACCGGACAAGAAATCTGGCGTGATACAGACGGCCGGGTGGATATTTTCGTGGCCGGTGTAGGTACGGGAGGCACAGTGAGTGGTGTGGGTGCAGCCTTGAAAGCCAATAACCCAAAGGTAAGGATTGTGGCTGTGGAGCCCGAAGATTCTCCCGTACTTTCCGGTGGGAAGCCCGGTCCCCATAAAATACAAGGTATCGGTGCCGGATTTGTGCCGAAGAACTATAACAGTGCCGTGATAGACGAAGTGCTGCTGGTATCCAATGATGACGCCATCCGTACGGGTCGCGAACTGGCGAAGTATGAGGGACTGCTGGTCGGCATCTCTTCGGGAGCTGCCGTTGCTGCAGCTACCCGCTTGGCACGGTTGCCCGAGAATGAAGGAAAGACGATTGTAGCGCTGCTGCCCGATACGGGAGAACGGTATCTTTCGACGCTGTTGTATGCATTTGAGGAATATCCGTTGTAAAAGTAAATATTTCTGCCGGTTATCCGCTCCATCAATGTGGAGCAGGTGACCGGCAGATGGTATTTATAGTTCGCTTGGTCTTAACCCGAATGACCGGCAGCTTATTTTCTCTACTTTTACTTCCCATATCTTGACATTGCGTACGGCGGGTTCAGCATATTTGCATTCATTTTCCGTATATTGCTTCATCAGCATGTCGAGTACGCGTCGCTTCTCTTCCATGTCTTCCACGAAGTGTACTTTCCCACGACAGATAACACTGCGCGACTTCATGCTGTAGCTGCATGCCACTTGCCGGTGCATATAAACCAGCTCGTGTCCTTCGCAGAAGGTGATGCAAACTTGCGGGTGCTTTGTTACCATCTCCACTTTACTGCCTTCCGGGCCGGAATGCAAGTATATTACCCCGTCTTGATAGGCAAAGTTCATGGGAACCGTATATGGGTTTCCTTCAAGGTCTGTGATGCCCACTATGCAGTATGGGCATTTACGGATAATTTCCTCAATCTGTGTAGGGTCTGTAATAGTAATTGTCTTCATGTGCAAAGCCTCACCCCCGGCCCCTCTCCGAAAGAGAGGGGAGTGGGGAAGTGGGGATATTTAATATTGTAGGGTTATTCTTTATTTCACTTCACTCAAGTTTCGCAAGTTTTCAATTCATTGCTCTCCTCTCCCCTCTCTTTCGGAGAGGGGTCGGGGGTGAGGTTACACCAGTGCAAAGTCCAGCTGCTTCTTTTCCAAGTTAGCGCGTGCCACCTTAATGGTAATGGCATCTCCCAGACTATAAATTTTATTTTTGCGGCGTCCGCGCAGGCAGTAGTTCTTTTCGTCGAATTCGTAATAGTCATCGTCGAGGTCGCGGATAGGAATCATGCCTTCGCACTTGTTCTCATTCAGCTCCACGTAGAGTCCCCATTCCGTTACGCCGGAGATGACGCCGTCGAAGGTCTGTCCCAGGCGTTCGGTCATGAATTCTACTTGCTTGTACTTGATGGAGGCGCGTTCCGCGTTGGAGGCTATCTGCTCCATGCTGCTGCTGTGTTCACAGAGGGCTTCGTATTTCTGTTCGGACACGGTGCGGCCTCCCTGGTCCAAGTACTTGGTGAGCAGACGGTGTACCATCATATCCGGATAGCGGCGGATGGGCGAGGTGAAATGGGTATAGTAATCGAAAGCCAAACCATAGTGCCCCACGTTATGCACGGAGTAGCGTGCCTTCTGCATGGCGCGGATGGAGACGGTTTCAATCAAGTTCTCCTCCTTCTTGCCCTGGATGTCGTCCAGCAGGTGGTTGATGGACTTGGAGATGTCGGTCTTTGTACCGCTGGTACGCAGCTTGTAGCCGAAACGGGCGATGAACTGTGCCAGGTTGTCCAGCTTCTCCGGGTCGGGGAGGTCGTGAATACGGTATGGCAACACTTTGGCTTTCTTGCCTTTGGGCACGCGGCCTATCTTTTCGGCTACGGTGCGGTTGGCAAGCAGCATGAACTCCTCTATCAGCTTGTTGGCATCTTTCGACTCCTTGAAGTAGACGCTGACGGGTTTGCCCTTCTCGTCAATTTCGAACTTCACTTCGTAGCGGTCGAAGTTGATGGCTCCTGCCTTAAAGCGGTTCTCACGCAGTATTTTGGCAAGCTTATCCAGTTGGAGCACCTCTTCCTGGAAGTCTCCTTTGCCGGTTTCTATAATCTCCTGGGCTTCTTCGTAGGTGAAGCGGCGGTCGCTCTTGATGACGGTATGTACCACGCGTGAGTTCTTCACTTCGCCTTTTTCCGTCATTTCAAAGATGACGGAGTAGGCAAGCTTCTCTTCGTCGGGGCGGAGTGAACAGATGAAATTACACAACCGTTCGGGGAGCATTGGGATGGTGCGGTCTACGAGGTAGACGGATGTGGCACGCTTCTCGGCTTCCTTGTCTATGATGCCGCCCTCTTTCACGTAGTGGGTCACGTCGGCAATGTGTACGCCTACTTCCCAAAGTCCCCCTTTCAGTTTGCGGATGGAGAGGGCGTCGTCGAAGTCCTTGGCATCCTTGGGGTCGATGGTGAAGGTGGTCACACCCCGGAAGTCCTCACGTCGGGCTATTTCCTCGGCGGAGATTTCGGCGGGTATCTTGTCGGCAGCTTTCTCTACGGCAGCGGGGTAGACATAGGGCAGGCCGAATTCCGCCAGGATGGCGTGCATCTCGGTGGTATTGTCTCCTGCGCGCCCCAGGATGTCGATTACCTGGCCGATGGGGTTCTTGGCTTTGTCGGGCCATTCCACCACCTTTACGATGGCTTTGTCGCCCGTCTTGCCGCCTTTCAACTTTTCTTTGGGGATGAAGATGTCGTTGGCAAGCGTACGGTTTTCCGTTACAAGGAAAGCGTATGACTTGGCAACTTCCAGGGTACCCACGAAGGTGTCGTTGGCACGTTCCAGTATCTCGATGACTTCTCCTTCGGCTTCGCGTCCGCGACGCTTGGCATAGAAGGCGATACGCACTTTATCATTGTTCATGGCGTGTGCCGAGTTGCGTTCGGCCACGAATATCGGTTCGCCTCCACCTTCCGGTATAAAGGAATTCTTGCCGTTGCTCTTGCGCTGGAAGGTTCCGGTCATTTCCACGCCGTGGTTGTTCAGCTTGTATTTGTGCTTGTCCACTTCTGTGATGTAGTCGTCCATCGACAGTTCGGACAAGATGTCCATGCACAGCATCTTCAGCGGATGTGTGGTGAGGTGGAGTTGTTCAAAGATGTATTTCAGGGATAATACTTCGTCTTGCTTTGTGTGGAAGAATTCCAGCAGTACTTTGACGAGCTCTTTCTTCTTCATGCGTTTGCCGGCTTTCTTTTCTTTCTTTTTGGCCATAATGTTATGATGTATTTTATGTATAAATAGAGATTCTGTGTCAATCTGTGTAATCTGTGGTGATTACCTCTTGCAAAGTAAACAAATAAATATGTTCCTTCGTTCACTCAGACTTCAAAATATTATCATTCTATTGAAAATAATGAAGGAACGACAGATTGTAATGGATTTATGTACTATATTTGCACACAAAGTGAAGATAGGCTGTACCTTAGACGAAAAGCAGATGGAAATGCAAACTCTGAACAAAAAAGTAGATGCCACACGGGAAAAAGACATTTACCGGGTGACGGTTGTGGGAAGTGTGGTAAACTTTCTCTTGCTTGTCTTCAAATTCTTTGCAGGTATTGTAGGTCACAGTGCCGCCATGCTGGCGGATGCGGTACATTCTTTGTCGGATTTCATTACAGATATTATTGTCATTGTTTTTGTGCGCATTTCGGCAAAGCCCGAAGATGAAGGACACGATTACGGTCATGGCAAGTACGAGACGCTGGCAACTGCCATTATCGGTATTTTTCTGTTGTTTGTGGGATTCGGCATTTTCTGGAACGGGGCTTCCTCCATTTACCGCTTCCTGCAAGGCGGCTCTCTGCAGGAACCCGGTATACTGGCACTGGTGGCTGCATTGGTATCCATCGTTTTCAAGGAAGTGCTTTATCAATATACCGTATTCAAGGGCAGGAAGTTGAATTCGCAGGCGGTTGTTGCCAATGCCTGGCATCACCGGAGTGACGCGTTTTCGTCCATAGGCACGGCAGCGGGTATAGGTGGCGCCATTCTTTTGGGTGACCATTGGCGGGTGTTGGACCCGGTGGCAGCAGTTATTGTCAGCTTCTTCATTATGAAGGTGGCCGTGCAGTTGTTGATACCGTGTGTGGACGAACTGTTGGAGAAATCGTTGCCCGTCGAGGTGGAGGATGAGATACTGAAGACGATTCTTTCTTTTCCCGGTATCAGCTCGCCGCATCACCTTCGTACGCGCCGCATCGGCAGTTATTGTGCCATCGAGGTGCATGTGCGTATGGATGGCAGCATCTCGCTGGAGGAAGCTCACGAGACGGCAACGGCGGTGGAGAACAAGCTGAAAAGGCAGTTCGGCAAAGGAACACTGGTCAGCATCCATGTGGAGCCGGTGAAGAAGAGTAACGAGGCGACAGAGTAACACAAGGAGCGTCAAGGTGACGGACCGGATGAAAAGTAATTAGTAATTTGTAACAGAAGAAGTGGAATCGATTTTAATTACAGGAGCAAGCGGATTTATCGGAAGTTTCATCGTGGAGGAGGCGTTGAAGCGCAAGTTCGGTGTGTGGGCGGGTGTACGTTCGTCCAGCAGCCGCGAGTATCTGCGTGACCGCAAGATACATTTCCTCGAACTGGACTTTGCGCACCCCAATGAACTGAGGGCACAACTCTCGGGACATAAAGGGACCTACAATAAATTTGATTATATTGTCCATTGTGCCGGTGTGACGAAGTGTGTGGACAAGAACGAATTCGATTTGGTGAATTATCTGCAGACCAAATACTTCATCGATACGCTGAGGGAGCTGAACATGATTCCCAAGCAGTTTATCTTCATCAGTACGCTGAGTGTGTTCGGCCCGGTACGCGAGAGGACCTACGACCCGATTATGGAGAGTGACCCCCCTTCACCCAATACCGCCTACGGACTCAGTAAACTGAAAACAGAACTTTATTTGCAGAGTATTCCGGGTTTCCCCTACGTCATCTACCGGCCGACGGGTGTATACGGGCCGCGTGAGAAGGATTATTATCTTATGGCAAAGTCCATCCGGCAGCATACGGACTTTTCTGTAGGCTTCTGCCGCCAGGACTTGACGTTTGTATATGTAAAGGATATCGTGCAAGCCGTCTTCCTCGGGATAGAGAAGCAGGTGTCCCGCCGCGCCTATTTCCTGGCTGACGGGAAGGTGTATAGCAGCCGTGCTTTTTCCGATTTGATAAGGAAAGAATTGGGCAATCCGTTTGTTATTCGCTTGAGATGTCCGTTAATTGTATTGAAAGTCGTATCTTTGCTCGCTGAATTTTGGGCGAAGCGGCAGAACAAGACCAGTACGCTCAATTCGGACAAGTATAGAATAATGAAACAACGCAACTGGCAGTGTGACATCACACCGGCCGTCGAGGAACTGGGCTTCAGTCCTGAGTACGACCTGGAACGGGGTGTAAAGGAAACCATTGCCTGGTATAAGGATAAGGGATGGCTTTAGATTTATTTAAAAGGGTAGAAACCCGTAAGGGGCTTTTTGCGGTAGAGAAGATTACGCTGATATACAATTTGCTGACTTCCATTCTCATTCTGTTTCTTTTTCAGGAAATGGATCATCCGGTGCAGATGCTTGCAGACCGTGTTGTCATTGCGGGTATGACGTTCCTGCTGATGTATCTTTACCGGCTGGCACCCTGCAAGTTCTCTGCCTTTGTGCGCATAGCCATCCAGATGTCACTGCTTTCCTATTGGTATCCCGACACCTTTGAGTTCAACCGGATATTCCCCAATCTCGACCACGTGTTCGCGTCGGTGGAGCAGTGGATGTTTGGCGGACAGCCTGCTGTATGGTTCTGTGAAAGGTTTCCGCAGATGTGGGTGAGCGAGCCGTTCAATATGGGATACTTCTTCTATTATCCGATGATTCTGCTGGTGGTGGTGTGGTATTTCCTTTATCGTTTCGACCTTTTCGAGAAGGTTTCGTTCGTCATCGTCACCGCTTTCTTCATCTATTACCTTATTTATATCTTCGTCCCCGTTGCCGGGCCGCAGTTCTACTTCCCCGCCATTGGAAGCGACCATGTGGCGCAAGGTATCTTCCCGTCCATCGGTGACTATTTCCATCACCATCAGGAACTTCTTCCCGGTCCGGGCTATGAGCACGGCTTCTTCTACAACCTGGTGGAGAGTTCCCAGCAGGTGGGTGAGCGCCCCACGGCTGCTTTTCCCAGTTCGCACGTCGGAATGTCTACGGTACTGATGATTATGGCATGGCGTGGCAGCAAGCGTCTGTTTGCCTGCTTGTTTCCTTTCTATCTGCTGTTGTGCGGGGCTACGGTCTATATCCAGGCACATTACCTGATAGACTCTATCGTGGGTTTCGTATCGGCTTTCGGCATTTATATCCTGGCCACGTGGATGTTCAAGCGATGGTTTGCGCAGCCGATGTTCCGCTAGTCGGGCACGGTGATTATCTTTCCACTGTCTGTGGGCAATACCAATGTACGCGGATAAACTTCTGCCGGAAGTGAATGCTGGAAGTTTACGATGAGCTGTTTGAGCAGTTTTTTCTTTTTCATAAAGACATATTTATGGGATTCTTTCTTTCTTGGGAAGACGAATATAGGGACTTGTTTCTTTCTGCCAAAGAAACAATGTTTTTTTTCTTGCCTCCTTGTTGGCAAGGTTTTGCCTTCCCATTGGCAAGGCTTTGCCACCGCGTTGGCAAAACTTTGCCATAGGCATGGCAAAAGTTTGCCAAGGGCAAGGCAAGTGGTTGGCAAAATTTCTTGCTGACAGACAGTGAGTTATGCGGATGGCAACAAAGCGTGTCATCTGCGTCTGAATAGCCCCCCTCTCAGAAGCTATTCAAGAAGGGGCGTGAGGATGATTGCTCAAGTATCGGACTCGATGGTAAAAATCGTATGCGGTTTTCTCCTATGGCAGCAACGGTTCTATCTCTTCGAAGATGCGGTACAGTTCCTCCTTCGTCTCTGCCCGCAGCATGGCTATCCGGGTGTCGCGGAAATTGGGAATCCCTTTGAAGAGCGGGCTTGCTGCCAGGTGGCGGCGCACGTGCAGTATGCCCCGTCGTTCATCCAGCAGGTTGACGCTGTCTTCCACTTCCTGGCGGAGTACGTTCAGCCGCCATTCGGAACTCAGCGGAGGGAGTTCTTCGCCCGTCTCCAAATAATGCTTCACTTCCTTAAAGAACCACGGGCGGCCGAAGCTGGCACGGCCTATCATGATGGCGTCCACACCGTAGAGGTCGAAGCATTCTTTGGCCCGTTGGGGAGTGGTGATATCACCGTTGCCGATGATGGGAATGTGCATGCGTGGGTTCTTTTTCACCTCGCCGATAAGTGTCCAGTCCGCCTCGCCGGTATACATCTGGGCGCGGGTACGGCCGTGGATGGTGAGGGCGGCAATGCCGCAGTCCTGCAACTGCTCGGCAAGGTCTACGATGATTTTACTGTTGGCATCCCAGCCCAGGCGGGTCTTCACGGTGACGGGAATCTTCACGGCATCTACCACGGCACGAGTGATTTCCAGCATCAGCGGAATGTTCTGTAGCATACCGGCACCGGCACCCTTGCCGGCAACGCGCTTCACGGGGCAGCCGAAGTTGATGTCCAGCGTGTCCGGATGTGCCTGCTCCACAATGCGGGCGGCTTCTACCATGGTGGCGGTGTCCCGTCCGTATATCTGTATGGCTACGGGCCGCTCTTCATCGCTGATGTTCAGTTTCTGCTGGGTCTTGCCTACGGAGCGTATCAAGGCATCGGCAGAAACGAACTCGGTATATACCATGTCTGCTCCGAAGTGCTTGCACATCAGGCGGAAAGCAGGGTCGGTGACGTCCTCCATCGGGGCGAGGAATACGGGGCGTGGGCCCAGGTCTATATCTTTAATCTTCATAATCTAAGCGGATTTGTCCGCAAAAGTACAGAAAAAAGCCTACCTTTGCGTACTCTAATTCAAAAAGAAATGATGAAACACTCAATCAGTGACTTCGAAATCATGGCACCGGTAGGCTCGCGCGAATCTCTCGCAGCAGCCATACAAGCAGGTGCCGACTCCATCTATTTCGGTATCGAGAACCTGAACATGCGTGCCCGTTCGGCAAATACCTTCACTATCGACGATTTGCGGGAAATAGCCCGGACGTGCGACGAACATGGCATGAAGAGCTACCTCACCGTCAATACCATTATATACGACCATGACATTCCGCTGATGCGTACCATTGTAGATGCGGCAAAGGCGGCAGGCATCTCGGCAGTCATTGCCGCTGATGTGGCAGTGATGAGCTATGCCCGGCAGATAGGGCAGGAGGTACACCTCAGCACACAGCTCAACATCAGCAACGTGGAAGCCCTGCGCTTCTATGCGCAGTTTGCCGATGTGGTGGTGCTGGCGCGTGAGTTGAATCTGGAGCAAGTGGCAGAAATCTACCGCCATATCCGTGAGGAGAATATCTGTGGACCCAGCGGAGAGCAGATACGTATAGAGATGTTCTGCCACGGTGCCCTTTGCATGGCAGTCAGCGGAAAGTGTTATCTCTCATTGCATGAGATGAACCACTCAGCCAACCGTGGTGCTTGCATGCAGGTATGCCGCCGTAGTTATACGGTGCGCGACAAGGAGACGGATGTGGAATTGGAGGTGGACAACCAATACATCATGTCCCCCAAAGACTTAAAAACTATCCACTTCATGAATAAGATGCTGGATGCAGGTGTTCGTGTTTTCAAAATAGAAGGACGTGCCCGCGGACCCGAGTACGTGCGCACGGTAGTGGAGTGTTACAAAGAAGCCATCCGTTCCTATCTGGACGATACATTCACCGATGAGAAAATTGCCCGGTGGGACGAACGTTTGAAGACGGTCTTCAATCGTGGTTTCTGGGACGGCTACTACCTGGGACAACGCTTGGGCGAATGGACCAAGAACTACGGCTCTGCCGCTACGGAACGTAAAATCTATGTGGGTAAGGGCATCCGCTACTTCTCAAACATCGGTGTGGCAGAGTTCCTGGTAGAAGCAGCCGAAGTGAGCGTAGGCGACAAGTTGCTGATTACGGGTCCCACAACGGGTGCCGAATTCGTCACTTTGGACGAGGCACGCGTCGATTTGAAACCCGTGCAGACTGTAAAGAAAGGCCAGCATTTCTCGATGAAATCGGTGAAAATACGTCCCAGTGACAAACTCTACAAGCTGGTCAGCGTAGAGGAACTGAAGAAGTTCAAAGGCTTGGATGTGGAGAAACAACGTGGCTAAGTATCAAATAGTAAATAGTCCAATAGTAAATATGAATTATATCTATGAACTTCCCATGAAGGTGCGCGACTATGAATGCGACCTGCAAGGCATCGTCAATAATGCCAATTATCAGCATTATCTGGAGCATACGCGCCATGAGTTTCTGTTGAGTGCCGGCGTCAGCTTTGCCGGACTGCACGAGCAGGGGGTAGACCCGGTAGTGGCACGTATCAATATGGCTTTCAAGACTCCCCTGAGGAGTGGTGACGAGTTTGTCTCCAAACTCTACATGAAGAAGGAGGGTATCAAGTACGTCTTTTACCAAGATATCTTCCGTGCTTCCGACGGCAAAGTCTGTCTCAAAGGCATAGTTGAAACCGTATGTGTGGTGAACGGGCGGTTAAGCGATAGCGAACTGTTCGACCGTCTCTTTGCCCCTTATCTCAATCCGTGTGAATCTGTGTAATCTGTGGTGGAATGAACAGTGACGAACGGATTTGCAGCATAGCTCTCACACTTTGCCCCGGTATAGGACATATCGGGGCAAAGCGTTTAATAGAGGGTATGGGCAGTGCTGCCGAAGTATTCAGTCGGCGGAAGGAGCTCCCCGAAATCATGCCCGGTGTGAATCCGGGGGTAGTGACGGCTCTTGATTGTCCCGCTGCCTTTCTGCGTGCCGAGCAGGAGATGGAGTTTGTAGAGAAGAATCGTCTTTCCTGCCTGACGTTGAAGGATGAGGCTTACCCTTCCCGCTTGCGCGAATGTGAGGATGCGCCGATTGTACTTTTCTTTAAAGGAAACACCGATTTCAACCGCCTGCATGTCATCGATATGGTAGGTACACGCCGTGCCACCGATTACGGCAAGCAATTCTGTGCCGACTTCCTGCGCGATTTGGCCGTTCTTTGTCCCGATGTGCTGGTAGTAAGCGGACTGGCTTACGGGATAGATATCCATGCCCATCGGGCCGCTTTGGCAAATCATCTCCCTACCGTTGCTGTCCTTGCTCACGGACTGGACCGCATCTATCCGTATGTCCACCGGAAAACAGCCATCGACATGCTGGCACAAGGCGGACTGCTGACCGAATTCCTTACCGGGACGAATCCGGACAAGCATAATTTCGTCAGCCGCAACCGTATTGTGGCGGGTATGAGTGATGCTACCATTGTGGTGGAGTCTGCCGCAAAGGGAGGTTCCCTTATCACTGCAGAGTTGGCGGAGGGATACCATCGTGACTGCTTTGCCGTTCCGGGGCGTGTTACGGACGAATCTTCCATCGGTTGTAACCGGTTGATACGCGACAACAAGGCCGCCCTTATCCAGAGTGCGGAAGAGTTTGTGCAGATTATGGGCTGGGCCGTAGCGGAGCAGCCTGCCCGGACAGAAGGTATTCAGCGTAATCTCTTTCCGGAACTGACAGAAGAGGAGGAGCTTGTTGTGCGCATCCTTATGCGGCAGGGAGACCTCCATATCAATGCGATGGTGGTGGAAGCGGACATACCCGTCAACCGGATGAGTGCCTTGCTTTTTGAATTGGAGATGAAGGGAGTGGTCAAGGCAATGGTGGGTGGTGTCTATCACTTGCTGACTTGAGCGCGGCAGGTCTCTTGCCTTATATGGACGGTTTCCCGTATTTCATGATGAACTTTTCCGGGTGGTCCGTCGCTATGATGTCTACCCCCAGGTCGACTGCCTTCTGGTTCTCTTCCGTCTTGTCGTCCAGCCCCAAGACGAGTGCCAGTACCTGCAGGTTGTGCTCACGGCATTTCTTTACGAATTGTGGGGTAAGGGAGTCAATCCAGACGACAGCGATGTCGGGATGCAGTTCCTTTACGACATGCTCTATGTCCTTTTCACTTTTGATGTAGGCTTGCAGGGTTCTTACCTCGGGTGCCATCTTTCTGAAGCATTTGGCATGATACTCCTTGCTGAAGGTGAAGTTGCAGTTTTCCAGCATGCCTTCGTCCTTTATCAGATCCAGTAATTGGTGCAGACCGCCGTTGCGGTAGTCGATGGTGATTCTTAAACCGTGCTCTTTGGCCTTGCGTAGCAGGTCGGTAAGACGTAGTACCCGTTGTCCGGCAAATCGGGGCGCAAACCAAGAGCCGGCATCCAGTGTGTCGATGTCGGCGGACAGCCATTGGGAGATGGCGCCGGTACCGTTGGTGGTACGGTCGAGGGTGGAATCGTGCAGTACGTAGAAGACACTGTCCTTACTGATGCAGACATCGCATTCTATATTGCCTACACCGTATTTGATGCACGAATCTACGGATGCCATTGTGTTTTCGGGAGCGATGGTGGCGGCACCACGGTGTGCGCTGGTTAGGGGTATCTTGGTGGTGGCGGCAGGCCGTTGGGAACATCCTGCGGTAAGTAGGATTATGGAAAGCAATGCGAGTACCGGTTTTTTCATAATGGGCTCAAGTGGTGATGTTTTCTTCTTTAACAGTTATAAAAGCCATCGAAGATAGCTATTTTTTGTCATTCGGAGAAACGTATGGGCATAAAAAAAGGAGTACCGCTGTACTCCAACCTTTGTTAACCTTAAATCTAATACTATGAAAAAAATCACATTACAAATGTAAGGTTCCCGTTGTTATCTTCCAAATTTCAGAATGTTCCTGCTACTTCTTTTGTATTTCTTTCACTGAATTTTACTGTTTTCGCACACGGATTGACTTTTTGAGAGAGAAGAATCTATTCACAGCGTCCCGGATAAGGCAGAAGTTGCAAATCTGTTTCAATCGTTTCACAGAACCTTTCAGCCTTTGAAAAGAGTGATGGAAAGTGATTTTTATTCGGTAATTATCTTCTACTTTTGTTTGTATACAACGCGAAATTATGGGAAAACGCATTTTTATATATGTCTTTTGGCTACTCCTTTTTTGCATGATGTCGGGGCAGGTAATAGGGCAGAATAAGTCGGTAGAATCCCATAGCCATACTTGTAAAACGGTGCTGGCGTTAAAAAATAATTTGCTTTACGACCTGGCCTTGGCTCCGAACATAGAAGTGGAGCTGCCATTGGGAAAGAGGTGGTCTTTGAATGTTGAGTACAAATGCCCTTGGTGGTCTGACAGCGGATGTAATTTCTGCTATCAGCTCCTTTCGGGAGGGACAGAGGCGCGTTACTGGTTGGGAAACCGCCATACGCGCGGAAGATTGTCCGGACACTTCCTGGGAGCATATGCCGAAGGAGGTACCTATGATTTTCAGTTGAAAAAGGAGAAGGGATACCGGGGGAAGTATTACGCAGCTGCAGGAATAACTTATGGATACGTGCGTCCACTGGCTCGGCATCTGGCGATTGAATTCAGTGTGGGCATTGGATACTTGGATACGGAGTACAGGAAATATACTTCTTATGGAAATGACTTGGTTTGGGTCAGCAGTGGAAAGTATCACTTTATCGGGCCGACAAAAGCAAAAATTTCTTTGGTATGGCTTCTAACGTCGGGGAGATGAGTGGTATGAAAGATGCACGGCATATGATTCTCTGGCTGTTCTTCGGGCTGTTGCCAATGCTGGGAAGCTGTGACTTCCGCGATATGCTGGATGATTATCCCGTTAGCGGAGTACAGATTAAACTGGATTGGAAAGGGGTGACGGATAAGCTGCCGCAGACCATGCGGATTATCTTCTATCCGAAAGATACTCAGGGGAGAAAGGTTGAAAGTTATCTGCCTGCCGGAGGGGGTGAGGTGAAGGTACCGCCGGGGAAGTATGCGGTGGTGGCCTATAACTTCAATACGGAGAGTATACAGATACGGGGCGACGAGAGTTATGAGACGATTGAGGCTTTTACGGGACACTGTACGGGGCTGGATGTACACGAAGATATGGTTTGGTCGCCCGACCCTTTGTATGTGGTGGCTTTGGACGAGGTGGAAATAAGGCAGAGTGATGTGGCGCTTCCGTTGAACTGGAAGCCGGAAGCGGTAGTGGACCATTATTCCTTTGATATAAAGGTGGAAGGATGGGATAGAATATCGAGCATCATCTGCCATGTGGACGGCTTGAACGGAAGTTACTTTATAGGCAACCGTGCTTGCCATTTGAGCGAGGTACCTATATGTGTGGATACAAAGCGTGAAAACGGGCTTTTATGGGGGCATTTCTCCAGTTTTGTATTACTGAAAGATACCAAGACCCGTGCGGATAGTCCTATGTTGCTGACACTGAAGATTGTGAAACGAGATAAAACGGTTCAAGAGGTGAAGGTGGATATCACGGAAGTGATTGAAACAGCTCCTCCCTCGGGAGGAGGCGAAGAAGAACCTGATGTGGGCGTTCCTGGGTCGGAAATCCATATCGAGGTTCCCGTACCGGAGGACAAGGTTGTGGTGGATGATTTGGAACCGAGAACCGATGAAGGAGATGGAGGGATTGGTGGCGATGTGGACGATTGGGATGATGAGACGGATGTGGAGCTACCGGTGAATTGATAGCAAACAGACAAATAAATATATTAACTTTAATAACAGACAATTATGAAGAAGGTTTTATTTTTGGCTTTGGCTGCAGCAGCAGTAATGAGTTGCTCGGAAAGTGAGGAGATAGAGAATGCCGGACAAAAGGCGGAGATTAAATTGGGAACAGTAGTGGGTAACACTACGAGAGCCACAGTGACTGATTTGCCGGAATTGCAGAAGGTAGGGTTCACTGTGTATGCTTATAATACGGGAGCAACAACAATGGCCTCTGTTGCGACTTTTGATGCGATGAAGGAATTCATGGCAGCTGTTAAGGTAACTTATAGTGCTCCCGACTGGAGTTTGACTGGGGGAACATATTATTGGCCAATGACGGATAACTTGCAGTTCTTTGCTTACGGGAATCCGGGTACCGGGGCCTTGACGTACAATCAACCGGCTGCTAGTGCTATATATCCTTCCATTACTTATACGGTAGCGGATGTAGCTGCCCAAACGGACTTGGTAGCCGCGAAAGCGACGGATGCAACCAAGGCATCAAATGCCAGTGGGGTATCTTTGAAATTCGGCCATATACTGACCCAAATAAATTTCACTGTCAAGGCAGCCGACGCTTTGACTTATAAACTGAAAACACTTACAATATCCGGTGTGCACAATAAAGGAACTTATGGTTTTGATGATTCAATATGGAAGTCACAGGAAGGAACAGCCACTTATGCACATACGATTGACGATGGTGCATTGGAAGTGAATACAACGGGTGTGGAAGTGAATACAGCCTGGATGTTGATGCCCCAGACGTTGGATACGAATGCCAAAATCAATGTTGTCTATGACATCTATGAGAAAGACGTTCTTCTTGATACTGTAACTTCCGCCATTGACTTGAATGATACACAAGCCTGGGGTGAAGGCAAAAAGATACGTTATACGCTGACGCTGGCCAATAAGGCGGCAAAAGTAACCTTTGTACCTGAAGTTGGTCCATGGAGTACGGCTGATGATACGAACGTGGAAAAATAAAACGGCACTGTCCGCAATAAAAAACTGAATTACTTCTATTTTATTCATTCCCCGAAACTTCTTTATGAAAGTTTTCGGGGAATGTTTCTTTTATGAGTATTATTTATCTATTTTTGTCACTGCAACAAACAAATCTACTTGCCGATGCCCAACTCTTCTGCTTGCAGAGGTAAAAAACAATGCGCTCAATGTCCCAAGGCTGTGGACAATGCAATAATATATGCTTCCCACCTCAGAGGATTCCATCTGCCGGCGCGAAAGTGTGAGGAAAATATTATAATTTTCCTGCTGAAAGGAGAAGTGCTTGTCAACAGTAAGGAGTATGCGGGAACTGTGTTGCATGCAGGTGAGTTCATCCTTCAAGCTATTGGTTCCAAGTACGAAATACTTGCCATGACGGATGTGGAATGCGTTTGTTACCGGTTCAGTAAGCCTGAATTCTTCTGTGAGGACCGGTATAACCATATTATGAAAGAGGTTACCCCTCCATTGATATTCTATCCTTTGACCATTACTCCCGAGTTGCAGCTCTTTCTGGAAAGTTCCAAGGCCTATTTGTCCGAGGAGAAGATTTGCCGGGAAATGCTTTGTTTCAAACGGAAAGAACTTGCTTTCATTCTTGGAAATTACTACTCCGACTATGAGCTTTCCATGCTGATACATCCTCTTGCCCAGTATACTAATTCCTTCCACTACTTTGTCTTGCAGAATCATGCCAAAGTCAAGACGGTAGAGGAACTTGCCCAGTTGGGAGGATATACAGTAGCTACTTTCCGGCGTATATTCAATTCTGTTTTTCATCAACCGGTGTACGAGTGGATGATGGAACGGAGGAAGGAAAGCGTGGTTTATGAACTTCGTTATACGGATGCTTCTATATCAGAGATTTGCTATAAATATGGCTTTGAATCGCTGCCTCATTTTTCCAATTTCTGCAAAAAGAATTTCGGGGCTTCTCCCCGTAGCTTGCGTGCCGGCAATTTATCTGAAGTAAACGGCATGTCATAAAAAAACTCCTCCGGCGGTTTCCCGGCAGAGGAGTCTCTTGTGATATTAATCAAATATAGTGAAAGCTGAGTGATAAATCTGAGCTTGCTCAAAAGGTTTATCCGAAGCGCATCCTATATTATTTGCAGAAAGACCGGATTAGTCTTTCAGTTTCGCAATGATAAAGTCGCGGTTCAGGCGAGCAATGTTGCTGATGGAAACATTCTTCGGGCATTCAGCTTCGCACGCACGAGTGTTTGTACAGTTACCGAAACCGAGTTCGTCCATCTTGCTCAACATAGCCTTGGCACGGCGCAATGCTTCCGGTTTGCCTTGGGGCAACAGGTTCAGCTGGCTCACCTTGGCAGAAACGAACAGCATAGCAGAACCGTTCTTACAAGCAGCCACACAAGCACCACAACCGATACAGCTGGCAGCATCCATAGCCTCGTCAGCGATGGGCTTCGGAATCAGGATAGCGTTGGCATCCTGGGGAGCACCGGTACGTACGCTGACGTAGCCGCCTGCCTGCATAATCTTGTCGTAGGCCGTACGGTCGACCATCAAGTCCTTGATAACCGGGAAACCGGCAGAGCGCCACGGTTCAACAGTGATGGTATCGCCGTCGTTGAAACGACGCATATAAATCTGGCAAGTCGTAGCGCCGGTTGCAGGACCGTGGGGATGTCCGTTGATGTAGAGCGAACACATACCGCAGATACCTTCGCGGCAGTCGTGGTCGAATACAACCGGTTCTTTACCTTCAGAAATCAGCTGTTCGTTCAAGATATCCAGCATTTCGAGGAATGAAGTATCGCCCGGGATATCTTTCATTTGGTATGTTTCAAAAGCGCCTTTTGCTTTCGGACCCTTCTGGCGCCATACCTTGAGCGTAAATGATATATTTTTATCCATTTTCTTTAATTCTTTAAATGTTCAACTTCCCGATTAGCTCTTGTAGTTACGAGTCTGTACCTTGATTGCTTCGTAAACCAGCGGCTCTTTCAGCAATACCGGTTCCTTTTCGTCAGAACCCTGATATTCCCAGCAAGCCACGTAGAAGTAGTTTTCATCGTCACGCTTGGCTTCGCCTTCTTCAGTCTGATATTCTTCACGGAAGTGACCGCCGCAGCTTTCGTTACGGTTCAGTGCATCGTAAGCAACCAGCTCGCCCATAGTGATGAAGTCGTACAGACGGATAGCCTTGTCGAGTTCTACATTCATACCTTCCTTGTCGCCCGGGATGAACAGTTCTTTCTCGAACTCCTTGCGGACTTCTTTCAGCTTCTTCAGACCTTCCTTCAAGCCTTCGGCCGTACGTCCCATACCTACATATTCCCACATAATGTGGCCCAGTTCCTTGTGGATAGAGTCTACAGACTTCTTACCCTTGATGTTCATCATCCAGTCAATCTTCTCCTGAACGGCCTTTTCTGCAGCTGCAAATTCGGGCAGGTCGGTAGAGAAACGGGGAACTGTAATCTGGTCGGCCAGATAGTTCTGGATAGTGTAAGGCAATACGAAGTAACCATCGGCCAGACCTTGCATCAGGGCGGAAGCACCGAGGCGGTTTGCACCGTGGTCGGAGAAGTTACATTCACCGATGGCGAACAGTCCCTTGATGGAGGTCATCAGTTCGTAGTCAACCCAGATACCACCCATGGTATAGTGGATAGCCGGATAAATCATCATCGGGTTTTCGTATGGGCTGACATCAGTGATTTCTTCATACATATCGAAGAGGTTGCCGTAACGTTGTGCAACGACATCTTTACCCAGACGGTTGATAGCTTCGGAGAAGTCAAGGAATACGGCAAGACCGGTGTTGTTCACGCCGAAGCCCTTGTCGCAGCGTTCTTTGGCAGCGCGGCTGGCAACGTCACGCGGAACGAGGTTACCGAATGCCGGATAACGGCGTTCCAGGTAGTAGTCGCGGTCTTCCTCGGGAATATCTTTTCCTTGCAGTGTACCTTCCTGCAGTTTCTTGGCATCTTCCAGCTTCTTCGGAACCCAGATACGACCATCGTTACGCAGAGATTCGGACATCAAAGTCAGCTTAGACTGCTTGTCACCGTGAACCGGGATACAAGTGGGGTGAATCTGTACGTAAGCAGGGTTGGCAAACCAGGCACCTTTACGGTAGCAAGCCATTGCTGCAGAGCAGTTACATGCCATTGCATTGGTAGAAAGGAAGTAGGCATTGCCGTAACCACCGGTAGCGATTACCACAGCGTGGGCGGCAAAACGTTCCAATTTACCGGTAACGAGGTTCTTTGCAATGATACCGCGGGCACGTCCGTCAATGAGGACAACGTCTTCCATTTCGTAGCGGGTATACAGTTTCACAGTGCCTACGTTCACCTGGCGGCTCAATGCAGAGTATGCACCCAGCAACAGCTGCTGTCCGGTCTGACCCTTGGCATAGAAAGTACGGGATACCTGAGCACCACCGAAAGAACGGTTGTCCAGTGTACCGCCGTATTCGCGGGCGAAAGGAACACCTTGTGCAACGCATTGGTCGATAATATTGTTGGATACTTCAGCCAGACGGTAAACGTTGGCTTCGCGGGCACGGTAGTCGCCACCCTTTACTGTATCGTAGAACAGACGGTATACAGAGTCACCGTCGTTTTGGTAATTCTTAGCAGCATTGATACCACCTTGTGCAGCGATGGAGTGTGCACGGCGCGGAGAGTCCTGGATGCAGAAGTTGAATACTCTGAAACCCATTTCGCCCAGAGAGGCGGCAGCACTGGCACCGGCAAGTCCGGTTCCTACTACGATGATGTCCAGACGACGTTTGTTGGCAGGGTTTACTAATTTTTGGTGAGCCTTATAATTGGTCCATTTCTCAGCCACCGGTCCTTCCGGTATTTTAGAATCTATCTTAGTCATAATGCAATTTACAATTTAGTCATTTACAATTTGAATTTAGCAAGCGCCGCACAATGATTTTGCAAAGAATACGACAACTACCAGAGCGAAGCAGAGGACAACGATAGTAGAATAGATGTTGGAGATACATTTCCAACGGTTAATCCATACTTTGTTGTTCCAGCCCAAAGACTGCATGGAGCTCCAGAAACCGTGAGTGAGGTGGAACCACAATGCGCCCAGCCAAACAAGGTAAAGCACTACGAATACCGGATTGCTGAAGGTGTTCTGAATGTGATAGACACCGTTGGCTGCATATGCCAGCGTGAGGGTGTCAGCATGCATGCCCATGTTGTGCATCAACTCGGGAAGCTGCATTTTAGCCCAGAAGTTTACCAGGTGCAGGCCCAAACCCACGATTACGATGATACCCAGTACGAGCATGTTTTGAGAAGCCCATTCCACAGTCTTGGGCTTTTCCGTAACGGCATAGCGTTCGCTACCACGTGCCTTACGGTTCTGCATAGTCAGCCAGAAAGCGTAGATGATGTGGATGATGAATAAGGCAGCCAGACCTACCGTAGCCACCAATGCGTACCAGTTTGCTCCCAGGAACTCACAAACCATGTTGTAGCCATTAGCCGAGACTAATGCAACCAGGTTCATCGCCATGTGAAATGTCAGAAACAGGACAAGGGCGATACCGGTAACGCTCATCACCACTTTCCTTCCTACAGATGAATTACTTAACCACATAAATGATTGAATTTAAGTTATTTAATAGTTTGAAAATTTGTTCTATCAGGATACTTCTGTAAATGTTTCGCAAAAATAGGAGAAATCCAGCGATAAAGCAAGCGATTAAAGAAATAATTCCGTAATCCGGCAGAATGCGAAGTTTACGGACAAGTAAAAGGTTTACTCGTCCTCCTGGTCTTTGCCTTGCTCTTTGCAGATAATGGAAATCTTTTCTCCGTTTGCTGAACGTTTTCTCAGGGCGCGGGGCGTGTCTCCGAAAGAGTCTTTGCAGAAGTGGGCAAAGTGGGATAGGGAATCAAAGCCATAGCGGGCGCTGATGACTGAAATGCGTTGTTTGGTGTATTGCAGGTCGTTCAGAATTCCTTCACGTTTCTTGTCCAGAATCCATTCATAGACCGGGACCCCATACATATTTTTAAACAGACGGCGGAATGTGGTGGTGGTATATCCACCGAGGTGGGCAAACTCTTCCACATTCTTCACCTTGTCGTAGTTCTGCATGACGAAATATTGGAAGCTTTCCGTATAAGTGCTGATGGGGTAGAAGAATGTACTGATTTGGTGTAGCGGATAGTAGCATGTCAATATGTATACCAATTCCTGGCATTTCATTTCAATGTATTTGCTGCACGCATAGGGTTGCTCGTTGAGGTAGCAGGCAAGGCTTTTCAGGAGCCCTTCGAGCATGGAAATCGCGGTAAGCGGGGTATAAGTCAAGGGGGCTTCCGAGCGTTTCAGTATCTCCTTGTAGCGCTCTTCGCAAATCAGAGGAAGCTCGGTGAACCAATACACAATATATTCCACTTCGGTCAAAGCCAGGAGTTCTACTTTGGAGCCGATGGCTTGCAAGATGAGCTGGCGGCTTTGGAGAGTGGTGCCCGGATATTCGTCACTGTTTACAAGTAATTCACCTTTCAGCATAAATATCATGCAGTTCTGTGTGCACTTTTCAGCAGAGAAATGTTGTCCCTTGGGGTAGTGGCGGTAAACCAATACTCCTTCTGATTTTTGGGGACATACCATACAATCAATCTGTCGGTTGCAGCAAGTTTCCAGTCTCATGAAATGATTAGCGAATTATTATAAATGTGGCAACAAAGATAGAATTTTTTTGTGAAAACTCTATCTATTTGTCCTATCTTTGCGTCAAACTAATATAAAGGACTTATGAAAAAGGCTATTTTTTTTGTATATTTTATCTGCCTTGTTGTATCCGGTCTTTCGGCACAGAATTGGGATATTAACACTTTGCACCGGGTTAACAGTTGGGATGGCAAGTTTGTCCGTAACTATAATAAGATAATTTCACGTTCGGAGCCCTATGTTGCTGTCGGTGTTCCGGTGGCGATGGCGGTTGCCGCTTGGATAAAACATGATAAGGGTTTGCTGAAAGATGCGGTCTACGTAGGTACAAGTGTAGCGGGGGCTTTTGTTGTGACTTATGGAATGAAATATCTGGTGGACCGTGAGCGTCCTTATGATAAATATCCCGACAGAGTGCATGCATATAGCCATGAAGGCAGCCCGTCTTTTCCTTCCGGACATACGGCGACGGCTTTTGCCCTTGCCACCTCGCTCAGTGTAAAGTATCCTAAATGGTATGTGATAGCTCCGTCTGCCCTGTGGGCTTGTTCCGTGGGAGTTTCCCGTATGAACGAGGGAGTGCATTATCCGTCGGATGTGTTGGCGGGGGCTGCAATCGGTGCTGGATGTGCTGTGGTCAACATCTACGTCAACAAGTGGCTGAATAAGTGGCTGTTCGGAGAATGATTTTAGGCGCGGATTATGCGGAGTTAGATAAACTAAATCCGCATAATCCGCGCCTAAGTTTGTTTCAAGTCGGCTATTGGATAATAGTGCTGTAGATGCCTTCGTTCAACACTTTTAGAGCTTGCTGCACGCTCTGGTTCGTGCTGTTCATCACCTGGAAGTATTCGTTCATGTCCCATAGGTCACGGGCTATCAAGGCTTTAAGTTGTGTCTTGATGAGCGGTAGGGATTGGTTGTACTGTTTCTCGTCAAACTTGATTTTCTCTTTGTCGGCAAGCGTACGTATTTCGGCAAGGAAGTTATCGTCTATTTCGAACTTCTCGTTGAAGGCTTCGAATTTCTTGTATTTGTTCTGCAACTCCTTCCGGTGCTTCTCGATGTAGCCGGTAGTGGCTTTGATAACCACGCCTTTGGCTACGAGGTTGCGGTGATAGTCTGTGTACTGGGTAGTGTCGATGGGGACGAAGAAGTCGGGCATGATACCTCCACCTCCGTAAACGGTACGTCCCATACGCTTGGTCTGTGCTTTCAGGGAGTCGGCAAAATGGATACTGTCCGCATGAATCATTTCTCCATGATTGAAGCGGTCTATCAGTTCCTGGTTATACTTATCCTGACTGTTCTCGCCGGTTAGGCGGCCGTCGAGGTTGGCGGTGCTGTCGTAAGGCTTCTGGATACAACGGCCCGAAGGAGTATAGTAGCGGGCGATAGTGAGGCGAATCATGGAACCGTCCGGCAGGTCGATAGGACGCTGTACTAATCCCTTGCCGAAGGTGCGGCGTCCTACTACCACGCCTCTGTCCCAGTCCTGGATGGCTCCGGTCACGATTTCACTGGCAGAAGCGGAGTACTCGTCCACCAATATGATGAGACGGCCGTTCTTGAAGTTGCCCGTACCTTTGGCAAAGAAATCACTGCGGCGTGCGGCCCTTCCTTCGGTGTAGACGATGAGTTCTTTTTGCTTCAGAAATTCGTTGGCAAGGTCGATGGCGGCATTCAGATACCCTCCTCCATTTCCTTGCAGGTCGAGGATGAGGTCTTTCATTCCTTTCTTTTGCAGGCTTTTCAGGGCTTCTGCAAACTCTTCGGCGGTGGTTGCCCCGAAGCGGTTGATACGGATATAGCCGGTTTTGGGTTGTATCATGTAAGATGCGTCCAGGCTGAGGATGGGAATTTTGTCACGCTTCACGGTGAAGTACAGCTGGTCGTCCACGCCACGGCGCACGATGGTGAGTTTCACTTCCGAGTCTTTCGGTCCGCGCAGGCGGCTCATAATATCTTCCGTGCTCATTTTTACTCCGGCAATGGCGCTGTCATTGACGGCTACGATACGGTCGCCGGCAAGGATGCCCACCTTCTCGGAAGGTCCGTTGCTCACGGGTTGTATCACAAGCAGGGTATCTTCTATCATCTGAAACTGTACGCCGATGCCCTCGAAATTGCCTTGCAACGGCTCGTTCATCTTCTTCACTTCTTCGGCGTTGTTGTAGGTGGAGTGCGGGTCGAGTTGTGCCAGCATCTTGATGATGGCTTCTTCCACCAGCTTGTCTTCATCCACCTTGTCCACATAAAGGTTGGTGATGGCAAACTCTGCCATTTGCAGTTTGCGCAGGGCTTCATTGTTCGGCTTTTGCGCTTGTGCCGTCACCGCGCATATACATATTATAATAGTAAATAGTTTTTTCATCATTTCCATTTTAATCCCTAATCCTTTATCCTTAATCCCTAATCTCCATTCCCTCCGGTATGAACATGCTTATGTCCTTGCCGTATTGCAGCAGTTCGCGCACGGTGGTGGAACTGACGCAGGTAAGTTCTGGCTCGGTGAAGAGCAGGATGGTTTCTATGCCGGTCAGTTTGCGGTTGATGTCGGCAATGGTTTCCTCGTATTCGAAATCCTTCACGGTGCGTATGCCGCGTATTATCAGACTGGCATCTACCTGCCGGGCAAAGTCGATAGTCAGGCAGTCATAGGACTGCACAATGATGCGCGGCTCGTTCCGGTAGTAGTCTCGTATCATTTGTTCGCGCTTTTCCAAGGGGAAATACGTATTCTTATTTTCATTGATGCCGATGCCTATGACGATTTCGTCTATAAAAGTCAGTGCACGGCTCACTACCGAAGAGTGTCCGATAGTAAACGGGTCGAATGTTCCCGGAAAGATAGCTCTTCTCATGATGCCAAATCTTCTTCTATAACCAAGTTGTTGATAATAAAGTTTTGTCGTTCCATGGTATTCTTACCCATGTAGAATTCCAGCAGCTCTTTTACGAGGTCTGTCTTGCGCAGGGACACTTGTTCCAGACGCATATCCTTGCCGATAAAATGCTTGAACTCGTCGGGCGAGATTTCTCCCAGACCTTTGAATCGGGTGATTTCGGGGTTGGGACCCAGTTCTTCAATGGCTTTCACACGTTCCTCCTCTGTATAGCAATAACTTGTCTTCTTTTTGTTGCGCACGCGGAAGAGAGGGGTTTGCAGGATATATACATGCCCTTTCTTTATCAGGTCGGGGAAGAACTGCAGGAAGAAGGTGATGATGAGCAGGCGGATGTGCATGCCGTCCACATCGGCATCGGTAGCTACGATGACTTTGTTGTAGCGCAGTGTCTCTATGCCGTCTTCTATATTCAAGGCTGCTTGAAGCAAGTTGAATTCTTCGTTTTCATAAACTACTTTCTTGGTGAGTCCGTAGGAATTTAGCGGTTTACCACGCAGGCTGAATACTGCTTGGGTATTCACGTCGCGGCTCTTGGTGATGGAACCGCTGGCGGAGTCTCCCTCGGTAATGAAGATGCAGGATTCGGTTTCCTGGTCTTTGCCTTTACCGTCACTCAAGTGGTAGCGGCAGTCGCGCAGCTTGCGGTTGTGCAGGTTGGCTTTCTTGGCGCGTTCGCGTGCCAGCTTGGTGACGCCGGCAATGGCTTTGCGCTCTTTCTCGGAGTCTTGTATCTTTTGCAGCATCACTTCGGCCACAAGCGGGTTCTTGTGGAGGTAGTTGTCCACTTCCGTCTTGATGAAGTCTCCTACGTATTTGTTCACCGTGGGGCCGGCGGGCTTGTGTTCCTGCGGCGCGGCAGGCCACATGTTGTTGCTGCCCAGTTTCGTTTTGGTCTGGCTCTCGAACATGGGTTCCTCCACGTCGATGGCAATGGCGGCTACCAGTCCGTTGCGGATGTCGGCATATTCCTGGTTCTTGTTGTAGAACTCCTTGATGGTACGGGCAATGTGTTCCTTCAAGGCAGTCTGGTGTGTGCCGCCTTGGGTGGTGTGTTGCCCGTTGACAAAGGAGTAGTACTCTTCGCCGTATTGGTTGGTGTGTGTGAAGGCAATCTCGATGTCCTCTCCTTTCAGGTGGATGATGTCGTAAAGGCCTTCGCTGGTCATGTTGTCTTTCAGCAAGTCCTCCAGCCCGTGGCGGGAAACGATGCGCTGGCCGTTGTAAATGAAGGTGAGGCCCGTATTCAGGTAGGTGTAGTTGCGCAGCAGGGTTTCTACGAACTGGTTCTGGAAGGAATAGTTCAGGAAGAGTGTGGCGTCCGGTTCGAAGAAGATATAGGTTCCGCTTTCTTCTGTCGAGTCTTCGGTCACATCACTCAACAGCGTTCCTTTCTCGAAGATGGCGGTACGTACTTTGCCGTCGCGGTAACTGCGTACCTCGAAACGGCTACTCAGCGCATTGACCGCCTTGATGCCCACGCCGTTCAGTCCGACACTTTTCTTGAAAGCCTTCGAATCATATTTACCCCCGGTATTCAGTTTGCTGACCGCCTCTACCAGTTTGCCTTGCGGAATGCCTCGTCCATAGTCGCGTACGCTGACACGCAGACTGTCTTCTATAGTCACTTCTATACGCTTTCCGGCACCCATCTTGAACTCGTCGATGCTGTTGTCCATCACTTCTTTCAGCAACACATAGATGCCGTCATCGTTCTGTGAGCCGTCGCCCAGACGGCCTATGTACATACCGGAACGGACACGGATATGCTCCATGTCGTCCAGGTGGCGGATGTTGTCGTCGGTATATTCCACGCTGGAAACGGGGCTCTCTGTGATATTGTTGTCTGCTTCTTCCAGCGGCAGGGTCATATTGTTGTTATCTTCCATAAGTACGTTATTCCTTCATATTGCGCATTGCGACAAAGGTAATGAGAAATTCGGGGGTTCGCAAAAAAATAATGTCTTTTATGGACTTCTGACAAGCTTATATTCTGGATTTAGAACTTATTTTATTCCTTTCACAAAGCATCTTCTCCGTTTATGCTGTTCCGTCTTGAAGTACTCCCATTGCGCTTGCACCTTGCCGTT
Organism: Bacteroides sp. AR20; assembly: GCF_964250605.1. Classification (NCBI taxonomy): domain Bacteria; kingdom Pseudomonadati; phylum Bacteroidota; class Bacteroidia; order Bacteroidales; family Bacteroidaceae; genus Bacteroides; species Bacteroides sp. AR20. Next base: position 89,189 of record NZ_CAXUGK010000015.1, read on the forward strand.
CAGCTCCAGCTCCGGATTACTCTCGGCATACTCGAAACCAAGTTGCTGATAGACGGGGATAAGGTCGGAGAACAACAATGCATTTACCCCCTTGTTCTGATACTCCGGTTTCACGGCAACCAGCAGCAAATCGAGCATCTTGGGATATTTCTTCAAGAAGATGGTCTTGGCCAGGTGATACCAACCCATAGGAAGCAGGCGCCCGTGGGCTTTTTGCAACGCTTCGGCGAGTGACGGCATGGAAATGCCTACGGCAAGCAGCTGGTCATCGGCATCGGTAATCAATGTCACCATGCGTAGGTCGAGGATGGGCAGGTACATCTTGACGTATTGGTCAATCTGCCGTTGGCTCAGTGCAGAATAGCCATAGAGTGGCTGATAGGCTTCGTTCATCAGTTCGAAGATGGCCTGACCGTAGTCTTGGGCAATCTTCTTGGCAGATGTGTATTTCTTTACCTTGAGGTTATACTTGCGCTGGATGAGGTCGGAGATGCGCTTGTGCTTGTCGGGTATGGCGTCGGGAATGTAGATTTTGTACTCCACCCAATCGGCATCCTTCTCAAAGCCCATGCGTTCCAGATGTTGCGGATAGTAGGGATAGTTATAAATGGTGGCCATGGTGCTGAGCTGGTCGAATCCTTCGATGAGCATACCTTCGGCATCGAAATCTGTGAATCCCAGCGGGCCTTGTATATGTGTCATTCCCCGTTCTTTTCCCCATTCTTCCACGGTGCGAATCAGGGCATCGGAGACTTCCGCATCATCGATGAAGTCTATCCAGCCGAAGCGGACTTCCTTTTTGTTCCAGGTTTGGTTTGCCTTGTGGTTGATGATGGCAGCTACACGTCCTACGATTTTACCTTCCCGATAAGCCAGGAAATAGTCGGCTTCACAAAATTCGAATGCAGCGTTTTTCTTCTTGTTGAAGGTGTTGAGCATGTCATCGAAAAGGTCGGGGACGGAATAAGGGTTGTTTTTGTATAGCAGGTAGTTGAAACGGATAAAGCGCTCCAGTTCCCGTCTTGTGGTTACTTTCTTGATTGTAATTGCCATAGTTGTTCAATATTGAGACCACAAAGGTAATGCAAACTGAGAGCAGAACAAAATAAGCTTGCTTATTTTTTATGCCGAGGTACAGCTTGCCTTATTTAAAAATACGTGATAATCTTTAAAATACCGCGTAGGGTGTCTGTAAATTTGCTGTTAGAGGTTGTATATCAGTACCGCTGTGTAGGCAATGTAGCAGAGAATCAGAATGCTTCCTTCCACCCGGGTGATGATGCGTTTCCCGAAAAAGATACCGAACAGCCAAAGCAGGATGCTGGACCCTACGAGTACCCACAAATCGAAATTGGTGATGCCCGTCAGACGCAGTGGAGTGATGGAGGCCGAACAACCCAGTACGAAGAATATATTGAAGAGATTACTTCCGATGACGTTTCCGATGGCTATTTCGGGGTTTTTCTTCAAGGCGGCTACGATGGAGGTGGCGAGTTCGGGTAATGAAGTGCCGCCTGCTACGAGCGTGAGACCGATGATGGATTCGCTGACACCCAATCCGCGGGCTATGCCGCTGGCACCGTCTACAAAGAAATTACCTCCGATGATGAGGCCGGCAAGTCCACCGATAATGTATAGGGCGGACTTCCACGCGGGTAACAGCCTGATTTCGTCTTCTTCCTGTAAGTGCTCCTTTTCCGGTTCCTTCATACTTCCATCCCTTTTTGCAATGGCAAAAGTATAACTCAGGAAAATGGTAAAGAAGCATAGCAGCAATAGGCCGTCGGTGATGCTGAGTATGTTCTCCCCACTGCTGTCCAGTAAGACGTCGTTGGCACAAATCAGCAGGGCGAAGGATGAAAGGATGCAAAGGGGTATTTCGCGTTTCAGTGTGTTACGGGTAATGGCTATCGGGGCAAAAAGGGCCGTACAACCCACAATCATCAGGGTATTGAACGTATTGCTTCCCACCACATTGCCGATGGCAATGTCTGCACTGCCTTTTAGGGCAGAGGATATGCTGACGGTGAGTTCCGGTGCGGAAGTACCGAAGGCGACAATGGTAAGCCCGATGACGATGGACGGTATACGGAAACGTTTGGCAACGGATGCGGCACCGTCTGTCAAGCCATTGGCACCCAGAAGAATGAGGAGCAGTCCTCCGACAAGAAACAATATATCCATAGGTATGTCAATTTTGAGTACAAAGATAGTGCAAACCGGATACAGAACTTTCATGTTTGCATGAAAAAGTTATATCGATTAGGGTAGGAAGTTAAAAACATTCCGTATGTTTGAAGCATTTATTGGGTATATTTGCATAATTAAAGAATCAAATCAAGAAGTTTATATATGAAGGTTATCCGTGCTTTCTGTCTTTGTTGGCTGTTGATGCTGGCGGACGGAGTGTCAGCTCAGTTGGTAGATAAAGTGCTCAGTGTTTTAGGTGAGGATAGTGTGGGGAGTGTCACAGTGGCAAGGACTGACTCCGATTCGATTCAGTTGTCGCTTGTCCGGCAGGAGTTGGAAACAGCCCGGCTGAATGAGGCGAACCTGCGGATGGAAATGGAGCAGATGAAGTTGGCGGGCTATGCGGCCGATTCGGTGAAGCTGGCATTGCAGAAACAACGCATTGATTCGTTGCGGACGGTGACACCGGGTATTCCGGTGGTGGTGGAGAAGGACACTTTGTTCTATCTGTATGCCAAGCGTGGAGGGCATACGCCCCAACAGCGAGCCAAAGATGTAAGCAACGTCATCGAAGCATTGGGCACGCGTTTCAATCTGCGTCCGGACTCTGTTTATTTAGAGAGTACGGATATTGTTACAGACTTGATGTATGGCGAAAAGGTCATCATTTCCTTTACCGATCAGGATGCTTTGTGGGAAAACTGTACCCGCGACCAGCTGGCCGCCAGCAAGAGGCATGTCGTGGTGGACAAACTGAAAGCCATGCAGAAGGAGCATAGCTTGTGGCAGTTGGGTAAGCGTATCTTGTACTTTATCCTGGTGCTTGTGGGACAGTTCTTCTTGTTCAAGTTTACCAACTGGCTGTTCAGAAAATTCAAACTACGCATTCAGAAGCTGAAGGATACCAAGCTGAAACCGATTTCCATTCAGGATTATGAATTGTTGGACACGCAGAAGCAGGTCAACCTGCTGGTGTTTGTTGCCAACCTGGTGCGTTATGTAGTCATGCTGTTGCAGTTGCTGCTGACGGTTCCGTTATTATTCTCCATTTTCCCTCAGACCAAGAGCTTGGCTTATACATTATTCTCCTACATCTGGAATCCTATAAAGGTCATCTTGAATGGAATAGCCGACTATATACCCAATCTGTTCACTATCTTTGTGATATGCTATGCGGTGAAGTATCTGGTCAGACTGGTGCGTTATCTTGCCAATGAGGTGCAGGCTGAACGGCTGAAGATAAACGGCTTCTATCCGGATTGGGCCATTCCTACCTATCACATTGTGCGCTTCTTGCTTTATGCGTTTATGATTGCCATGATTTACCCTTATCTGCCGGGTTCCAAGTCGGGAGTCTTCCAGGGAATCTCCGTGTTTGTCGGCTTGATTGTTTCGCTCGGTTCCAGTACGGTTATCGGCAATATCATTGCAGGACTGGTCATAACCTACATGCGGCCTTTCAAGCTGGGTGACCGCATCAAGCTGAACGATACTACGGGCAACATCATTGAGAAAACACCGCTCGTCACCCGCATCCGTACTCCGAAGAATGAGGTGGTGACCATTCCGAACTCTTTCATCATGTCTTCCCATACGGTCAATTACAGCCAATCTGCCCGTGAGTATGGATTGATTATCCATTCGGAGGTCAGTATTGGCTACGATGTTCCGTGGCGGAAGACACATCAGCTGTTGATAGAGGCTGCATTGAATACTCCTGGAGTGATAGATGATCCCCGTCCGTTTGTATTGGAGACTTCCCTTCAGGATTATTATCCGGTTTATCAAGTGAATGCCTATATCAGGGATGCCAACAGCCTTAGCCAGATTTATTCTGATTTGCATCAGAATATCCAGGATGTCTTTAACGAGGCAGGCATCGAAATCATGTCTCCTCACTATATAGCTACGCGTGACGGCAGTGAGACGACCATACCCAAGGATGACTTGCGGGAGAAAAAGCAGTAAGGGAGCCGGTTATCGTGCCAGTAAAATCTCTGCAAACGGTACGTAGAACATAAACATCCTCCATTCCTTTGTCTGGAAATCATAAGTTTCGATGAAGTCGCCTTCACGATAGCCTGCAAACTGCACGTAGAGTTTCCTTGTCTGCCCGTCCTTGGAGTAGTACATGGCAGCGGAGCGTACGGCGTTGGGGTAGGTGGCGAAAGGCTCTTTCAAGTTTCCGGCAGTAGTATCCCATAAGCAGAATTGCGTATCTCCACCATTGGCACGGGAAACGATATAGCCTCCTTTGCATTGCAGGCTGTTTGGGTTTTCGGGGGATGGTTCCATAATCCGGAAAGGTATCAAGGCTTCGGCTTTGATGGGGTCGTAGCAGTGCATCTTTTCTTTGGCGATGTCTATCACGACGGGCGAGAAGGTGCCGTCGCCGTTGTTGGCCGAGAGCAGCATGTGGACGTCGGCTATCACGCCCGGATAGCGTGAGAGGGATTCGGGCTTCAGTCCATCCGGTAATGGTATTTCGGGAGTATGTATCGGTGGCATATTCAACCGGGTATATACCGGATAAGAGATGCTACAGTAGGTGAGGAGCTTATCTCCGGCCATTTCCAGGGAAACAGTGTTGTTGAAGTCCGAGCAGATGGTAATTGCGTTACGTTCTACCGGGTTACACCAATAGTGCATGCAGAGGTCGTATCCGTCGATGAAACTACTGCCGTCTTTCTCCCGTATCCCGCAGAGGATGTTGGTGCCGGGGATGTTGGCGGCAAGGTGGAAATCTTCGTCGTCATGGAACTGGATTACTTCCGATATTTCTTGTGTTACCAGGTCGATACGGGTGATGCCGCGGGGAACGGTCGGTGTGTAAATGGCGTGGGAGTTGGTGATACCGTAGAGATATGGTTCTTCGGGGGATTGTCCGTCGGCTACCGAAATCTGGCCGAGAGGCTGAAGCTGTCCTGCCCGTTCCAGGAACATTTCTACCCGTGAGGCGGGCCAGTGTCCGGGGGCAAGGAAAGTAATGCTGTTGGTGGTTTGCTCCGTGGTAACGGCGCGTGTGTAGCGTGAATACCCTTCGGGAAAGAGAGGATTGTCGGCTATCGGCCAGTAGATGTCCAATATGATTTGGTCGCCGCTCTGCAAGCCGTCGGCTTTGACGGTCACGGCATCACCGGGATTGAAGGTCTTTCCGGCATCGGATATGGTGATATTGGTCACAAAAGCGGATTGTTTCTCTTTGTCGTCATCACTGCAAGCGGCAAGTAGCAGGCTGATTAGTAGCAGGAAGTGTATCTTCTTCATCATAGTTATGTATTGACAAATGCAAATATAGGGCTTTTTCTTGTATTCCTGCGGATAGGCTTTGTTTTTGTCGTATGAGATGGAAAAATCCTCCTACGAAACATGGTCTTTTGCTTCGTGGGAGGAAAGTGGTTGTTCGGCAGGGCTTCGGGGGAATGCGCCTGCTTGCGTGCCGGCTTGGATTATTTGCTGCGCGTCACCGTGTGCAATACATTCCCTTTCTTGTCAATCATGCGCAGTTCCAGTGTCTTTTTGCTGGCCGATACAATGGAGAAACCCGGTTCGGGGCTGCAGAATACGGTCCCTTCGATGGGCTTCACCTTGCGGGCGAGCGAACCGGCAGAATTGGTGATATAGTCGATGTCGCTGCCTGCCACGCGTACGTGCTGGAAGTTGTGGATGTGCCCGCAGATGTACATATCCACCTTGTGCTTGCGCAGGATGGGATCGAGACGTGCCTGCATATCCGCACGTTCGCTCTCGTCCTTCGGGGTTTCGGCATAGATGGGATGGTGTCCGGCAACGATAACCCAGTCCTCTTTGGCGGTAGTCAGTACGGAATCTATCCAGGAAAGTTGTTGCTGGTAATCCTGCTTGCAGGCATCGGGATAGGTCTCGCTTTCGTTGCGGTATTTGTCAATCATCGGGGCGGTGTCTACCCAAAGGATGCGGATGGTAGCGCCGTTGTCCTCGAACGTCTTGGTATAATAACGGGCGGGCATGGTCCAGCGGCGGCTGATATTACTGTAGTCGAGCACAGCCTGCGTATTGCCGCGGTATTCGTGGTTGCCCAGCAGGGGGAACCAGTCTATCATCAGCTCCGGGTGGCTGTAAATAAGTTCGTAGTTGGTCATCCAAAGCGGGTCGTTCACGCTACGTACGCCTTCAAAGTGGTGTACATCGCCGGTGGCAAGAACGAATTCGGGGCCTACTTCTTCTGCCATTTGTCCCATCAGTTCGGCGATGGGCTTTTGGTCGTAGTAGCCGTTACGGCCGAGGTCGTTGGCTACGTAGAAGTTGAACTTCTTGTCGAAGATGGAGTAATCGGTGATTTGGGCAATGGCTGCGTTGCCGAGTAGGGCAATAAACAGTAAAAGGAATATTTTCTTCATTGTCATTATTAAATTGTTGAGTAGTTAATGTTGATAACTTGTTGAGATAGAATTCGCTGTTTAAAAATTAATCTTCACTCCCGCATTCACTTTCACGCCGTAGTATTCTGCCTGCATGGTACGGTCTTTTGTGCCCTGGTAGTAGCGTAGCGGCTGGTTCAGCAGGTTGTTGGCTTCGGCGTAGAAGGTAGTCTTGAACTTCTTTCCGAAGGTATAGCTGGCGTTTACGTCCATATAGTTCACCTTGTCGTAGTAGCGGTCGTAGAAGGTGCTTTCTCCCATTTCGTCGATGAAATCGGAAGCGAAGTTATAGCTCAGGCGCAGATTCAGACCGCCTTTCTCAAAGTATAGGGAAGCATTTGCGGTATGCTCCGGAGAGCCTGGCATGCTCAAGTCTTTCTCATTCTCGCAGCCTTCGAAGTTGAAGTCTTCCACACGGGAGTGGGTGTAGGTGTACGTTCCGTAGAAACCTACACATTTCAGAGCGGGAGCAATGAAGCTGAAGTCGCGCTGGTAGGATAACTCTACCCCTACCAGGTTGGCGTTGCCCGCATTCTTGGGTTGGGTGAAGCGGGTGTAGGTGTTACCCTGGTATTCGTAGTTGGTGCTCACCTGGTCTACGATGAAGTCGTCTATCTTCTTGTAGAAGATGCCGGCGCTTATCAGACCGATGCTGCGGAAGTAGTAGTCGGCACTCAAGTCGAAGTTGTAGGAGACGGTAGGTTTCAGCTCCGGGTTTCCGATGGTGATTTCGTTGTCGGAACGTTTGATGTTCACACTGGGCACGAGGGCCGAGTATTTGGGGCGTGACAAGGTTTGGGTAAACGAACCGCGCACTTTGAAGTCATCGTTTACATTCCACTTTACGAGCAGCGACGGCAGGAAGTTGATGTAGCTGTTGCGCTGACGGTCGGTCTTGCTGGTGAGGTCTTCGTCGGCATCGTAGGTGCGTCCCGTATAGGCAAGGTTGGTGTTCTCTATGCGAAGTCCGGTCATCAGTTCCACGTCTTTTGTCAGTTTTTGGTCGAAGCGGAGGTAGCCGGAAGTCACGGTTTCGCGGGCGTTGAAGTTTCCGGCAAGTTCTTCCTGCACCTGCTCTTTCTCAAAGAGGGAAGCGTTGTTCAAGTCTAAAGAGCCGGTGTATTCCTTGCTGGCGTAGATGCCTGCCTGGTATTTGTTGTTGGGCATGAAGTTCTTGTTGGTCTGGTCCACTGTATTTGCCAGGCTGTTCGTCATGAAGGCATCCTCGTCCAGAGGAGAGTATTCGTAGAAGTCCACTTCTTTATCCTTGGTCTTGCGCACTACCTTTGCGCCGAACTTCAGCTTGTTGCCGTTCTTGAAGGGAAGTTTGAAGTTGGCGGAGAACTTCAGGTCCTGCTCCTTGATGTCTTCCTGCTGTTCCGTCAGCTCTTTCAGGCTGAATTCATCGTTCAATGTCATGGTAGAGCCTGTTTTGGGGCTGGCAAAGGGTTGGCGTTCGTCGCTCAGGTCCATGTCGAACTTCTGTTTCTTCAGTTGGAAGTCGATGTAGCGTTCGTTGGGACGTTCTTCGCTGGCTTTGGCATAGCTGGCGTGCCAGTCCATGGAGAGGGCGCCGAAGAGGTGTTCGCCGCCGAGGGCAAAGTCCATGGTGCGCTGGCGTTCCAGGCGGGCGTTACGGTTGTCCGGCGTACCGGCTTTGGTCTGTATGCGTACAGTGGCGTTGCCGTCGGGGTCAAGGTCTTTCAGCGTGGTACGGTAGCGGTTCTCCCAGTCGTTGCGGTTGTTGAAGATGCCTTTGAAGGTCAGTTTGTGGTTGGCATTGATGTCCCAGTCCAGTGCGGCAGAGTAGCTTTGGCGTTCGCGGGTGACGTAGTATTGGCGGATTTGGTAGTCGTTGACGTACGTCTTGCCGTCATCGTCCTGCTCCCACACGAATTCGGTGTCGTAGGAACCGGAAGGTGAGTTCTGATAGGAGGCCGATACAATCAAGCCGAGTTTGTCGTTGAAGAAGCGGTCGCCGTAGGTGAAGCCAAGGTTCAGTTGCGCCTTTTCGCTCACCCAGTTGTAGCCGGTTCCGGCGGTGGCGGCAATGGTACGCTTGTAGGGGGAGTTCTTGGTGACGAGGTTGATGCTGCCGCCGATGGCGTCGCCGTCCATATCGGCGGTTACTACCTTGTTCACTTCGATGGTCTGAATCATGTCTGCCGGAATGAGGTCGAGCTGTACGTTGCGCGTATCGCCTTCGGCAGAGGGAACGCGGTTGCCGTTGATGGTGACGGAGCTGAGGTCGGCACTCGTGCCCCGCACTTGCCCGAAGCGTGCCTCGCCTTGGTCGTACTGCACGTTGATGCCGGAGATGCGTTTAAGGGCGTCACCGATGTTGGAGTCGGGGAACTTGCCTACCTGGTCGGCAGAGACTACATTCGTAATCCCCATGTTGTTTTTCTGTGAGTTGATGGCACGGCGCTGTCCCTGGAAGGCGCCGCCTACCACCACTTCCTGCAACTCCACGCCTTCGTTCAGTACGACGTCTTTTTCCAGTGTACGGCCTGCGGGGATGGTGATTTTCAGTTCTACGGGAGAGTAGCCCACGTAGCTCACCTTTACTGTATAGGTTCCCGGGTCAAGGTTAGAGAAAGTGTAGAAGCCGTTGACGTCGCTCGTCACGCCAGTGTGTAGTTTCTCGATGTAGATGGATGCGCCCGGGAGAGTTTGTTTAGTGGCGTCGATGATGCGTCCACGTACAGTTCCTTGTTTCGTGACATTTGCTTTTTCGTCGGCAATGGCCGTATTGACGGTGGCGGTGAATAGGAGTAAGAATAAGAATGCTCTCAAAATCTGTTTCATACTTGTTATTATCTGTTAATAATCTGCCGCAAAAGTAGAGGGTTGCCGTTACGTGGAGGTTGCGGAGCGTTGAAGAACAGATAACGATTCAGTTACAATGAGGTTACATAAATTCTTGGAGGTAGTACCTTTTCGGCGGTATCTCCCTTTGCCGTCATCTGGCAGACTGATGCTAAAGATGCACGAGATGTGCATCTCGGACTGTATGAGATGTACATCTCGAGCAACATGAGATGTACATCTCGTGCAGGGGAAGGTATAGGGGTTGGTGTCTTATCCCGTAGCCTGGCAGCGGATAAGTACCTTCTTCTCGTCTGCCAGAATAGTGGCAAAGAGATAAGTGCCTCCCCCTTCGGCCAATTTCAGTCGTTTGCGCAGTTCGGCCACGGTGGCGGGGAAGTTGCGCACGGTGAGGTTCGCCTTTTTCTCGGCAGCCAGCATCTCTTTCACTTCTTTCTTGCCGAAGCCGCAGGAGGAGGTAATCCGGAACTTGCGGCCGGGGAAGTCCGGCAGGAAGTGCTCCGAGGTGTAGAGGTGGCTGTTGGGATGCAGTTTTTCCACCTTATACAATGAGGAGAGGCTGCGGAATGCACCGGCTTTCAGCACGGAGGCATTCGGTTCGTAGAGGTATGATTTCAGTTGAGGGGTGTAGGGGCATGCACGCTCCTTCTCCTGCCGGCGGGTGAAGACGAGGGCTTGGGGAGCCGGTACACCGGTGAAGTTGACGCAATGGATGGGGATGTCGTCTGCCGGCACTCCTTCGCCTTGTCCCAGCAAGAGCAGCAGTTCCTTGCATTCGTTGCCCACGGAGACGATGTGTGCCTGGCGGACATGCTTCAAATCGTTCAGGGCGAGGGTGAGGTCGAGCATGGGGGAGAGTTTTACCAGTACGTGTCTTGCCTTGCGCAGCAGCAGTTCTTCGAGGGCGGCTATATCGGGTTCGCAGTCGCCGATGGCTACGGTCTTTCCACCGTGTCCGTCGCGGCGGGCAGGGTCTATGAATATACAGTCCACGGGCTCCATCTCTTGCAGATGGCAGACGCTGTCTGCGTGGCAGACGGAGATGTGGTTCAGGCCGAGGACAGGGAAGTTGTGTGCGGCTATCTGGCAGAGGGTTTCCTGGCGCTCGACGTAAGTGGCATGCCCGAAGCGGGAGGAGAGATAGGCGCAGTCGATGCCGAAACCTCCGGTGAGGTCGGTAAAGGTGCCGGCTGATGCGGGGGTACTGTTCTGCGCGGGATGTTCTTGTTCTGTATGTAGCAGGTTAGTTATAATCTCCGCTTTATACTGTGCCGTTGCTTGGGAGGAGCATTGTTCCAGAGAAAGGTGGGCGGGGTAGAGTATATGCTCGTTCTCGGCCCATGCGGGTATCTTCTCTTTGGCAATCTGCCAGCCGGAAATCTGTGTGATGGCGGCGGGCATGTCTACCGAAGGGTAGCGGCGTGCCTGCAAGGCAAGGCTGCGCACGTCGTCGCGGCGATGCTCGCGGATGAAGCGGAGGGTGTCTTGGGATAAAGGCATGGCTTGGCTTATTTATTCTGATGCAAAGTTATCTCAAAAAGGACAAAGTGGGGCATAAATTCGCAGCTTTCTGTCTGATTATTTTTCAGACACAGATGACGCTGATAATACAGATTAAGAATATTAAAAATCCGCGTCATCTGCGTCATCCGCGTCAAAGCGATAGCAAATTTAAGTTTCCGGACAAGCTGGGGGTGAGAGTTAAGGGATGACCCGGTATCGCTCCTTTGCCGTCTGCCTGCTGACGCGGTTGAAGTGCCACCATTCGCTGGGTAGCGGGTGGAATCCGGCTTCTTTCATTACCTGCCGGAGCAGCAGCCGGTTTTCACGTTCTTGTTCCGTCAGCTTGCCTTGTGCCACGAGCACGGCTTCTTCTGTGATGTGGGCTTCCCTGCCCAGATGGTCTACCGGGGTGCCCATGGGCAGAGGGGTTCCTTTATCGTCGAGTATGCTGATGTCCACTGCCAACCCGTAGTTGTGCAGGCCGCCGCCGCGTGAGGGGTTGGAGACATAGATGTATTTGGAGGTTCCTTTCACTACGTTCCACATCTTCTGCTGTACGGACAAGGGGCGCGCTGCGTCGTAGACGATAAGGCTGTAGCCGGGGTACTGTTCTTTCAGCAGGCGTTGTGCCCGCTTCAGGCTTTTCATGGCATCGGGGTGCAGGTAGGCTTCTTTCAGGTCTTCGTACAATAGGGTTCCGGTGAAATTGTCGGCACGGGTGTACATCAAGTCGATGGCGATGCTGCTGTCCGCTTCGGCGATGCTGACGAAACCGAGGGAGTCCAGGTAGCGGGCTGTTCGGCTTTTGGCCGGAGCCGGAGGGACGGGTGCCGCTATGGTGTCGGCGTACGGGATGGTGGTCTCCGTATCTGGGTCTTGTGTCTGCTTTGGCGCTTGTTTTCTGCTACAACCGCATAGTGAGCAGCCAAGCAGCAGATATAACAAGTAAAAGAAATATCGTTCCATCTTACAAGGCATTCTTGGCGGTAAGGATTGATTTCATCAAGGCTATGTCCGAACTGACTTCTCCCTGCATCAAGTATTTGTTTTTCCGTTGGCAGGTGGCTTCGTAAATCTCCTTTGCTTTTGCTGTGTCCTTGTCCCGGTAGAGTGCCAGGGCGCAGAGCAGCCGCTGTTTGGAAGACGTCACATCCTTATATTGCCGGATGTAGGTATCCAGCTCATCGGTATATAATTCTTCTGCCCGTGCGGTCCTCTTTGTCACCAATGCGGTGAAGAGCAGCTCGCAAGCGGTTTCCTTTATCAAAAGCCCGATGACTTCGTGCCGGTGGCTCATTATTTTCTCAAATGCATTGTAGGCGGCTTCCCATTCTTCGCAGTCGAGCAGGCGCGAGGCGCTCATCAAGGCTATGGTGACCTGCAGGGCATCTTTGTAGTTGATGTCTTCCGTTTGGCTGAACCATTCGGCAGGCATGTCCTTAGGACGCATGCCCTCTTGCACCAATGCGTTGATGCGCAGCTGGGTGACCAGTGCCTGCTTGCTCTTGCTGTCCTTGAGAAGCAGGCACATGTTGTCGGCATCATTGCCGATGCCGCCCATCTTCATGGGGATGCCGTTCATCCCTGCAAGGAGAATGCCAATCAAAGAGAGCATCAGAAGGAAGAATTTCAGCAGGTAAGGCAGCCCGTCTACGGTCAGCAGGGGGAGGAAGGCAAGGATGGCGGTCAGCAGGTTGGCAAGCACTCCACCCAGGTTGTACAAGGTGGTTGGGATATCTTCAAGAGGCCTTTCGGGTGGGGTAAGCAGGCATTGGCCTCCCGTTCCGGCAAGGCTGAAACGCTTGATGCATAATTTCCCGTCTTTCCGTATGAAGGTAAGGTTGAAGATGCGGAAGGAGACGAAGCGGTAGCCGGTTGCCAGTCCGCAGACAAGATGCCCGCCTTCGTGCAGAAGCACTTGCAGGAAGATGGAGAACAGCAGAATCAGTATGGCTAACAAGGAAACTCCTACTGTCTCCAGCATGCCGGTTTCGGCAAACTTGCTGTGTAAACCGTCGAACGAGTCTCCTAAAACCAGGACTCTTACACCTATTATTCCTACAAAGCCGATGCATGCCCCGACCATGAATCCTCCGGCCAATTTAAATACTTTCTTCATCCTGATATCTTGATAAATGTGTTTGCCGGCAAAGGTAAAGGATTTTATCTGAAATGCAACAGCTTGCCCCATGTATCATAAAAAGAAAGAGATTGTGATTGCCACAACCTCTTTCCGTCACCTAAACCCACTACGCAGGCTACAGATAGGGAATTATAGTAATATAGATACCCGTAATGATGGCTGAAGTGATTACTCCTGAAATATTAGCCCCCAAGGCATCTCCCAAGATGAAGGAATTGGGGTTGTCCTTGCTTACTATCTTCTGGGCAACCTTCGCCGTAGTAGGCACGCAGCTCACGGCTGCAATTCCGATGACCGGATTGTAATTGCCCCGCTTGATGAAGTACATGATGTACCCTCCAATGATTCCGCCGATACCGGAGAGCAACAGTGCGCCCATGCCCAATACCAACAATTTAAGAATTTTAGGGTCGAGCAGCAGATGTGCGTCGCAAAGTACGCCCAACAACAGGCCGAGCATGAAAGTAGAACCATACAACAGCGGACCGCTTACAAAATCGTAGATATGCTTCATCCCCGACTCGCGTACTGCCACTCCGAGGAACAAGGAGAAGAACAGCGGTGAGGCAACCGGGAACAGAAAACACAGTACAGCACACAATATAGCCGAGAAAGCCAGTTTTACTTTGGCATCATAGTTTTTGGGCGGCTTCTTGCTCGTCATCTTGATGGCGCGCAGGCGTTTCGGTACCAGCAGCTTCACCAGATAGGGGTAACCGCCATATGTCAGTCCCAGATAGAGATAGGCCACTACCGTGATGGGTACAAACAGATGTTTGGCCAGGGCCAAGGAAGTGAAAAGCACCATCGGCCCGTCCGCACCTCCTACCATGGCTACGGAAGCGCTTTCTTTCAAGGACAGTCCCAATGCAGATGCGATGGGTACAGTCAGGAAAGTTCCCAATTCGGCACATAGGGCAAGGAATATGCTGGCAAACGGTTTCTGTAGCAGGAAGCCCACGTCGAGCAGGGTACCGATACCCATAAATACGAAGCATGCAATCAATCCGTTGCTGAAGGTCAGGGTGTAGACCGGTTGCAGGAAGTCTATCTGCATGGTGTTCATCAAGTCGTCCGTATCCGAAAGCATCGGGTCCAGAAAGAGATTCCCCAATGTGCCGTCGGGCATGAAAAGGGTGCCGCAATTGATGGCGACCATACCCAGTCCCATGGGAATCATGACCATCGGCTCCAGTACGCCTTTCCATCCCAGGTATATGAGCAGCAGGCCCAGGGCTATTAGAAATACACGGGCAGAGGAGAGTAGCCAGCCGCTTTCCATCATTGTTCCGAATCCTTGGAACAAGGTTGCAAAATCTATATTCTCCATAATTAGTCTTTGTTTTTGGTGTCGTTGTTCTTTTTAGTCTTGTTCTTGTTGTCACGGTGGCTGATGGCATCTTCCAGATACATCATAAGGGTATCTTCTGGGTAGAAGTAGTCTACCAGGTTTCTTTTGGAGACACCGTGGCTTACTCCGTGGTAATAGCCTCGAGGCTTTTCGTTTTCACGGTCCACACCCCGGCTGTAGTCTTCGCGCGTGTCGTTGCCGAAGATGTTTCCGTGCATGGAGGGGGTGTGTAGCATCAGTTCCATCTTCTGGCGGAACTTCTTTATGCGGTGCAGGCGGAGTAACTCCTGCTGGTGGGAACTGTAGAAATCGAGTGAATCGGCTGCGCTGGCTATCAGTTTGATGATGAATGCCACAAAGAAACCGATTGCAAAAGTGAGCCCCATCATCTCAAGGGTGGGGAGGAATAAATCGGACATAGTTATGATATTAATGTGATGAAATGGATAATAAAAAAGCGAAAGATGTACATGCAGTACACCTCCGGTAATGGTTTGCAATAAGTCCGATAAAGTCTAAATCAGGATATGCAGCAGTGCATAGATATAGTATCCGCAGGAATAGCGGAGAGCATTGGGATTGAATGAAAGGTTGGCGCTCTCTCCGGCAGACAGATGGCTGGAAAGCAGATGCTCCAGTTGCCCGGCTGGTTTCAGAATTCTCATCTTCAGGAATTTCGGAGAGGCGTGGTTATGTGTGTATAGGCTGTTCGGACACAACGCTTCGTTGGTCCAGCAGTCGGTTGTAGCTAACACTTGAAAAGGGACCCGGGTAGCATTTGAAACGTGTACCACCCGATAGGTTTTGCAAAGTTAATTAA
>NZ_CAXUGK010000016.1:0-101699 GCF_964250605.1 Bacteroides sp. AR20
CTTTTCAGAAAGCGGATGCAAAGGTAAGAACTTTAAAGCATATCTTCCAAATATTTTCGGAAGTTTTTTTTATTTTTTCTTTTTCCTGTATTTTCAAATCCTTTAAACAAGGATAAGAAAAGCAAAACAAGAAAAGTTCTTTTTCTTTGCGAGTCGGACTGCAAAGATAAGGAGAATTATTAATAAGTTCCAAATGTTTTTCGAAAAATATTTTTATCTCTTTTTATTTCTCTGTGTCACCTTCCACACTTCTGTTTCAGTATTTCAATCTTACCACTTTCCTTCTCTTGGAAAGCGGGTGCAAAGGTATAGGATTTAACAATACAAGCCAAACATATCTATCATTTTTTTTAATAAAAATGAAACTTTTTTGTAACTTACTGATTCATAAATGCATTTCGCATGAACAATTTTGAAGAAAGGAAAAAGAGAGAAAATAACTATACATTATATATATACGTGCGCGCGAAGAGCACGAAGAAAGAGAATAAAAACATTTTATAAGCATGCCGGATTGGGTGGTGGCGGTTCTGTCAGTATAGTCGCCGCATCAAAGCAGGGACATTGTTTCACCCACTCTTCCGGCTCTATCTCCCCGTTATGGTTCAGGTCGGGGCTCAGGTCGCGGTGACCGCAAAGCCGGGAACCGGGATAATCCTTCAGCAGCAGCAACACAAGCACATGCAGGGAGTGCTTTTGGAAAAGGGTGCGTGTATCGGCAGGGCGACCGCACTCGTCAAGACCGCCTTCGTAACAGACACCGATGCTACCTGCATTCCAACCCCGGACATGGGCACCAGGCAGGGACAAGGGACGCAGGGACTTGATGTCACCGTTCTTGCGGATATAAAAATGATAACCTGCGCCGGAGAAGCCCCGGCGCAGGTGGTCTGTCGTCAAGTCGTGCTCCGTATAGCAGCGGTCGCAGCGGGTGGCGGAACAATGGACGACGATAAGATTGATGAATCTCATGAGAATTAAAAATTAGAAATTAAAAATTAAAAGTGAAGGAAACCCGCTACACTGTCATGGCATGGGCGCTCAGGGCACCAATAAGCGCGGAGGCTACAGCGATTATCACTTTCAGAATCTTATCCCAAACAGATGATTTTGTACTCATAAAATTAAGGATTAATAGTTAAGAATTAATGGTTAAGGATTAGTGATTAAGGATTAAGGGCTAATGATTAATGGTTAATCATTAGGGATTGATTAGCGATAAGCGATTTGCTTGTGTTCATTAACCATTAATCACTAACCCTTAATCATTCCTTCTTTATCCCAGCGGATTTTCGCCCTGGTCGCCGTCGTCGCCGGAGCCGCCTCCGGAACCACCGCCTTGATTGCCGCCGCCGGAGCCGCCCTCCTCGGGCTTGTCGAGCACAAAGCCCACATTCGCCGGGCTGCGGGTCACGGCGGTACTGCCGTTCACCAGCTTCAGCTCCTTGTCGGGGATAAAGCGGATATTCACCTTCGAGATATTGCGCACCGTACATTTGTCCGAGGCCTCCATGCCGGGACAGCGGAACGTCATGTGGAAAGTGCCCAGCTGGTTCAGCTTCACCTTGTCGCCATTGGCAAGGTTGCCTTGAATCTCCTCCACCAGGGCTTCGATGACGTGCTTCACGTCGCCCTTCGTCATGGCACAGTTTTTCTGAATGGAGGCGGCAAGGACATCGATGTCCACGGTGCCGCAGGTCTTGGGTTTCTGACGGAGATAGTACAACATGGGCGAAGCCGGGTTGCTCACGATTTTACGGCGCTGGAAGCGCTCTACAATTACATCCATAAATTTAAAAAGTTAAGGTTTAAGTTAAGAAAAATGAGTTATAAGAGAGAAGTGGGTAAGGGAAGGGATAGGGCGCCCGAATCAATGATTATTCCTTTTCTTAAGCACATTACAAAGATACAACATTAAGAAGCGGAAGTCAAGTGTTTTGCCATTTTTTTTACTACAAAAAACACGGAGACACAGAGTTTTTCAAGCAATAAGAAAAATCTCCGTGTCTTTGTGTCCCTGTATTCTATAAATTTCCATCCATCACTTTGCATTCCTCGTCAGCCACTCCAATGGTGGTATGTAGTCCACCAGTTTTGTCATGCTTTGGTTATGATGGAAATAGACTTCACCGGTTTTGCCATTACGGTGCTTGGCTATGATGACGATGCCCAGGCCATCGGTGGGATAAGTACTCTTCTTATCGACGGTCTTGCCGTAGAGGGCAGGGCGGCAAAGCAGCATTACCATATCCGCATCCTGCTCTATGGCGCCGCTCTCGCGCAGGTTGCTCAAGGTGGGGCGATGGTCTATGGTACCGTCGCTCGCCCGGTTCAGCTGGCTCAGCAGCAGTACGGGGATATCCAGCTCCTTGGCCAGCAGCTTTGCCTTGCGGCTTGCCTGCGCCACTTCCTGCTCGCGGTTACGGTTTTTCTGGTCACTCCTCATGTCACATAGTTGCAGATAGTCCACAATCACCATGTCACAGCGATTCTTGCTCTTCAGCAGGCGGGCGGAAGAACGCACGCGGTCCATGCTCGTCATCGGATGGTCGTCTATCAGTATGGGCAACCGCGACAACTCGGCAGACGCCTCATGCACCTGCCTCACCTCGCCGGGGGTGAGCTGGCCGCTGCGCAGGTGTTGCGGGTCTACCTCCTCCGTAGCTGCAAGCAGCCAGCGGTCGCCCAGGCGCTCGCCTTGCATTTCGAGGCTGAAGACCACCACATGACGCCCCGCCATGGCAGCGGCACGGGCCAGGTGGAGGGCAAAGGCGGTCTTCCCCACCGACGGACGGGCAGCAAGGATGTTCAAGTCGCCGCGCTGCCAGCCCGCCGTAACGTGGTCCAGAGCGTCAAAACCCGTAGGGATACCCGTAATACCGTTGCATCCGTGCTCCATACGCTGCTCCACCTCGGCCAGCGTGTCGTCCATCAGCCGGTCTATGGAGCGAAGGTGGTCGGCTACGCCGCTCTCGTCCTCCAGCCCCTCCAGCAGTCGATGGGCTTCCACCAGAATGTCGTCAATATCCATCGACTCGTCGGCACTGAACGCCAGCAGTTGCTGGAATCCCGTACGCATGATACGCCGCGTGTGCAATTGCCTAAGGATGAGCGCATGATACTCCAGATGAGCACTGGAGCTGACCTTCGAGCTGATGCGTAACAGTTCGTAAGGCCCGCCCACGGCATCGAGTTTGCCACGGGCTGCCAGTTCGTTCTTCAGCGTGATGGTATCTATGGACTTCGCGCTGCGATACATCGATTGCAGGGCGGCAAAAATTTCCAGATTCTTCTCCTCGTAGAACATCTCAGGACGAAGTTTGTCCGCCACCAGAGGCATGGCAGCGCGCTCTATCATGCAGGCACCGATGACAGCTTCTTCGAGGTCACTGTCGTGGGAAAAAGTAGTTTCAGTCATCATATTCATTTTCAAAAGATTTGTCCGCCAGATAGGTGGCGGCTTGTTTACAATATTTTTGGTTGTTCAGATGGTCGTAATATTCGTCGATGTTGTCCAGTGCCCGCTGTTTCTCGCCTGCCGTCAATTTTTTCCATTCGCGACGGGCCCGGCCGATGTTTACCTTGGGATGCTCGGTGATGTCATGAAACTTTTCCCAGAAGATGCAGAAGTCCTCTCCCACCCCAGCCACCGGCGCTGCCTTCTTCTTCCGCGGGGCTGCTTTAGGACGGGCATTGCCAGTAAGGAAATCATAATCGGGGATACGGATGTGCATCACGTAGGGGTTGGCCACCCGCTCCACGATGCCGGCGTCGAACATCTTGTTGAAGAAGTAGCGCGTACGGTTGCGAGGCCACCCCAATATCTCCATCCAGCGAGCCAGGGAAAGTACGGACTCGCCACGTACACAGTCGAAAAGGTGTCCCCTGACGTTGCAGGTCACCGTGCTGTAGTTGACGTGTGTCAGCACAAAGACAAAGGCTTCGAAGGCATCGGCGGCTTTCTCTCCGGTTTTCATATTCATTTGTTCCTCAAACAAGGCTTTGGGGAAGAGGAGATAGCCTTTCTTCAGCATCTCCGTTGTCATGGGTCTCATTTCTTTTTCCATTTTTGTCTATTCTTAATTCGATAATGCGACAAAGGTAAGGGACCAGCCAGGGGGATACAAATAAGCAGTTAGAATCGGCTAAAAATTAATGAAATACATAAGGTGGCGAGAGAGGGTTTCACCTCATCCTCCACCACCCTATATAATAATATACTAAAATAATCAGAATGTATTAGAAATACATTCTCTATTTCGCATATTTTTTAGAGACCAGAAGATACGGATTTTTCACGGCCATATCCTTCACGTGGTCGGGCATCCCCCAGTAGCTCAGGAGGATGCCTATCTGTACGGGGGTGAGGTGGGCAGTCCTGGCGGTATAGCCCTGGTCCGTCAGATCCTTCAGCAGGCAAGCGTGTTCCGCAATGGAACGGCGCAGGGCCTTTACGGCCGAGCAGGCATACGCGTAGTTTGGGTAATAGGCCACTGCCACATCTGCAATGCGATGGCATCCCTCGAGCAGCCATTCAAAACTTTGTTCTTTTATCATTTTGCATATATTTATTAATAAAACATGTTGCAAAGTTAGAATGGGAGGGAAAACTGGGAAAGTTCGAGTGGCAATAAGAAAACTTGCTCAAGAAAAATGAATGTGTCAAAACGGTTGATGACACACCCTCACTGTCTTATTGATAAAAGCAACACTTTCATACTATAATAGGGAAGCACACATTTTGCGTATTTCATGTAACTTATCGGTCAGCGATTTTTCTTTAAGAGAGACAGCCATATTATATCTCGCCTGCCTATTAACGAGGAGTTCCGCACTAATCCCTAAGGCTGCTTCTACCATAAGAGCGAAGTCACTGGTTACATCTCCCTCTCCCTCTTGAAGTACCCCAGCACCGTGGCCGGTGTGAGACAGCAGCGTTCTACGCTTTTCAGGCGGCTCTGAAAAGTATATCGGGAGCATAGCACAAGGCAGAACCAAGTATAGTTCAAGCTACGGTGCAAGCGGTGCTGAAGGTGGTCGAAAAAACGGGAAACACGGGCAAAGAAGCTAGCGATACGCTCGCGGGGGACAAAACGGGAAGGCTGTGCGGCAGCATTACGGGAGCGCTTGGCGGTACGTTCCATCTGTGCAAGGGTATACTCCAGTTGCTCGATGTCATTGCGGGTGTTCTCCATGGTTTGTTCCAATTTCTCGCGTCGTGCCTGCTGCTTGGTATATCGTTCTTTTCTGTCAGCGATTCGATTTTTGAGGTCTTCTGCGGTGAGGTTTATTCCTTTGTTCTGGATTGATTTCATTATAAACGTCTGTTTTATAGTTGTTTGTCTGTATATAAGTTCACGAAAACACATCATCCGTCTGCACCGAATGCATAATGCATAAAGGGCAAACGGATGATATATCAGGAGCAAATGTACGATGAATATTGCAGATAAAGTTCTTAATGACCATTAAGTCTTGTTATAAAACATGATATTATCTACTGCAAATTTGGAGATTATCAGAAAACACGTACCTTTGCAATGTGTTTTTCATAGTATTAGATTTAAGGTTAACAAAAGATTGGCTGTCTGGGATAGATAGCCTTTTTTTTATGCCCGCACCATTCGATTCATCCAATTAGTATCAATTCACTTTATACAACTTTTTAACCCACCAAAAGTGTTTTTAAACCCCAAAAGTTGTAGATTATAAATACTATGTTTATATTTGCAACATGAAAAAAGCGCTCGAGAAAATGTAGTATCTACAACTCGTCTGTGAAGTAGGTGGCGGTTGTGATATAGACAGCGTTCATAAGACAAACAAGCAAGCAATCTATAACAATAAAAATATGAAAGTTAGACTTATGACGAAAGTTAGTGCTGCAACCCTCATTTCAGCAATTGCCTGCAGCATATTCACGGGATGTACCGAAAAAGACCTATACAATCCCGAACGTGGAAAAACAGAACTAAAGCCGGAGAGCGAATACTTTGACTTTGCAACAACAGCCCAGGTAGCTTTTGACGTGAATTATGGAAAAATCGCAGGAGGCGCATTAATAGAGGTGTTTACAGAAGACCCCATCACCTATCAGACAAACAACCTCTACTCCATCAACGGCGAAGCGGTTTTTAAAATCTTTGCAGATGCAGACGGACGCTTCACCGGCAACGTAGAACTGCCCAAAGCGACAGAAAAGGTATATATCATCTCACAAAGTTGGGGAGCCCCCATGTATGTGGAAGCAGATGTGGAAAATGGCAAAGTGGTGGTAGATATGACCGAAAATAATGCCAACACCCGCTCAACTGCCATGACACGTGCAAAATCCAACCTGACTATCGACCTAAAGGATAGGAAGGAACGGGTATACTCCATCGTTGGATGGGGACAATCTCACGGTGAGATTATTGATAATAATGACATTGTAACTACGGGAAATTTCAATGACGGAACTTTAAAGCAGTTACAACACACACTGTGGAAAGGTTATGACAGCAAACCCAGCAATCTGGACAACAGAGCTTTGGTGAGCGATACAAAGCATGTGAACACCACCATTGCCCAAGCATATATCAACAACCAGGGACAACACGTAACGATTACCGATGCAGAACTGTATCTGACCTTCCTGACCGAACGTGCCGGTTACCTGACTTCCATCGGCTATTATTACTACAAGACCAATGAAATTCCCAACAGCCCTGACAAGGTAGACAAATTCATTATCATTCCCAATGCATCCATTGCAGGAGACGACCCGTATACCGGATGGTCTGGAAGTGGTAACAAATATTCCCGATATGACGCTCCCATACAGAAGAATACAAAAATACAACTTCTGTATCAGGACGAAAACGGTAATGTCTCCACCAAATTCCCGGCAGGATATACCATAGGATATTTCATCATCCCCAATGGATATACCCCCAATAAAGGTATCGACTACTCTATAAATTATATATATTCCAATAAAGAATGGAACAAGATATATGCAGGCCAACAAGCTCGCTTTATCTCCCTCTCCACCAGCAACGGCACGGTAGTCTACGGAGTAGAAGATGGCGATGATACCAGCTACGAAGACATACTGTTCTGTATCGATGCCAACCCCAATGAAGCCATTCAAGACCCGGACCGTCCGGTCATAGACCCGGAAGAGCCTACGGTGACGAGCTCCGAAACAACCTACCGCACGTATGCCTACGAAGACATCTGGCCCAATGGCGGTGACTATGACTTGAACGACGTGATTATCGAACACAAACGGGCCATTTCATTCAACAGCAACAATTATGTGCTGAAGGTGGAAGACACCTTTGTACCCGTACAGCAAAGTGGTGCCGCCACATACTCCAACGCATTTGCCGTGCAATATGTGGCCAGCCAGCGAGGCAGCATAGAACTGCCTGCCGGAGCAGTCGATGAAACAGAGACCTCTTCTGTCATCCTATTCCCCGATGCAAAGTCTGTGCAGGGCAACGAATTTACCGTAACCCGTACATTTGCAGACAACACATTGCCTAAGAAGAATCTGGAGAGCGACTTGAACCCGTTCATCATTGCCCAGTATACAGCCGGAGCCGACAACCGGACAGAAGTGCATCTGCCCAAGAAGAAAGCGACCGGTAAAGCCAACGCAAAGCAAATCGGAGCCGAAGACGATGCCTACTACATCAACAAGGACGGCAAATATCCATTCGCCATCATGCTGCCGGCCACAACCGGCACGGAAGGCCCCATCCGGTTCACTCCGGCAAAGGAAACCGTACGCATCGACCTGGAGTATCCCGATTTCGCCAAATGGGTAGAGTCCAATGGTGCCACCAATAATGACTGGTATCTCTACTACCAGTCGTCCAAAGAGTGAAATCCTACGACATTCCTTAAAGAAGAGCCGCGCAATAGTTGCATTTGCGCGGCTTTTTCATGCATGACCATTACCGTTATGAAATTATTTTTTCTACATTTGCATCCGCTAAAAGGAAACAAAACCGCATCAGGCTGAAAAAAACATGAGGAATACATCACCCGCCGCACCTACCATCCGCTTCCGCCGCTGGAGCAGAAAAGCCTACGCTGCATTTGCCAGCATAGGACGGTGTGTCACCATCGGTTGCCTGCGCAAAAGCGTGGCAGACAGCTCTCTGTCCAAACAGAAGACTGCGGGAACCGCCGGACATGCCGGATGCGGGGAAGAGAGTACCTGGAAAGGAGAAACGGAAGGAAGGGAAACCGACACCGGCATTCCGCTGGGTAGCAGCAGCGTCCTGACAAGTATCCTCACGGAGCCGGGAACGAACCGGCACATTCTTTTTGAAACACAATTCATCCGCCCCTGCGGGAATACGGGCGGACAAGACACATATAGCCTGAAACAAAAGAGAACAAGAGGTACGGATTACCGGAAGCCATGCAGCAGAATGACGAGCTGCACCGCCCCGGCAATCCGTACCTCTGTCTTTATCCATGAACATAACCCAAGAAAGATATGACCCTACAGAAATTAAAGGAACAAGTGCTGCGCGGCAGCCACATCAGTAAGGAAGAAGCCGAATGGCTGGCTGTGCAACCCGACAAGGAAGCGCTATACGAAGCTGCCCACGAGATAACCCGGGCCCGAGCCTCGGAGGAGTTCGACATGTGCTCCATCATTAATGCCAAGTCCGGACGATGCCCGGAAAACTGCAAGTGGTGTGCACAGTCGTCGCACTACAAAACCCAGGCAGACGTGTACGACCTGGTGGACAAAGAAGAATGCCTGCGGCATGCCCGGCATAATGAAGCCCAGGGCGTGGCACGTTTCTCGCTGGTGACCAGTGGACGGAAGCCCTCCTCCAGAAACATGGAGAAACTGTGCGAAGCCGCCCGGCACATGCGCCGGCACTCGTCCATCCAGTTGTGCGCATCACTGGGACTGCTCAACGAAGACGAAATGCGGGCACTGCACGACGCAGGCATCACCCGCTATCACTGCAACCTGGAGACAGCCCCCTCCTACTTTCCCCAACTGTGCAGCACGCACACGCAGGAAGAGAAGCTGCGCACCCTGCAAGCCGCCCGCAACGTAGGCATGGACATCTGCAGCGGCGGCATCATCGGTATGGGCGAGAGCATGGAGCAACGCATCGAATTCGCCTTCACACTGCGCGAGCTGGAAGTACAGTCCATCCCCATCAACCTCCTGAGCCCCATCCCCGGCACACCGCTGGAACGGCAGGCGCCACTCAGCGAGGAGGAAATACTGACCACCATCGCCCTCTTCCGCTTCATCAACCCGACAGCTTTCCTCCGCTTTGCCGGAGGACGCTCGCAACTGAGCAAGGAGGCCGTGAAGCAAGCGCTGCACATCGGCATCAACTCCGCCATCGTGGGCGACCTGCTGACAACGCTCGGCTCGAAAGTGTCGGAAGACAAGGTGCTGATAGAAGATGCCGGATACCGGTTCTGCGGCTCGCAGTTCGACAGAGAGCACCTATGGCACCCCTATACCTCCACCACCAACCCGCTACCGGTGTACAAGGTGAAGCATGCCGAAGGCGCCACCATCACCCTGGAAAGCGGAGAAACACTCGTAGAGGGAATGTCGTCGTGGTGGTGCGCCGTCCACGGGTACAACCACCCTACACTGAACCGGGCGGCAGAGGAACAGCTGGGCAAGATGTCGCATGTGATGTTCGGAGGGCTGACACACGACCCTGCCATTGAACTGGGCCAGTTGCTGCTACCGCTCGTCCCGCCGTCCATGCAGAAGATATTCTATGCCGACTCGGGCTCGGTGGCAGTAGAGGTGGCCTTGAAAATGGCCGTGCAGTACTGGTATGGCAAGGGAAAGGCGAAGAAGAACAATTTTGTGACTATCCGTTCGGGCTATCACGGGGATACATGGAATGCCATGTCTGTCTGCGACCCGGTGACGGGCATGCATTCGCTGTTCGGGGCATCATTGCCGATGCGCTATTTCGTGCCGCAGCCGCGCTCGCGCTTCCACGGCGAATGGGATGAACGGGATACGGTGGAACTGCGGAAACTGGTAGAGGAGCATCACGAGGAACTGGCAGCGCTTATCCTCGAACCTGTGGTGCAGGGCGCTGGCGGCATGTGGTTCTACCACCCCCAGTACCTGCGCGAAGCGGCACAGATATGCAAGGAACATGGCCTGCTGCTGATATTCGATGAGATAGCCACGGGCTTCGGACGGACGGGAAAACTCTTTGCCTGGGAGCATGCGGGTGTAGAACCGGACATCATGTGCATAGGAAAGGCCATAACGGGCGGATACATGACGCTGTCCGCCGTACTGACGACGAATGAAGTGGCGGATACCATCTCCAACCATACGCCGGAGGTGTTTATGCACGGACCCACCTTTATGGGAAACCCACTGGCATGCGCCGTAGCGTGCGCTTCGGTGAAGCTGCTGACCTCGCCCGAATACGACTGGCAAGGCAAGGTGACTCGCATCAGCCGGCAACTGCAAGAAGAGCTTGAACCGGCACGCCGATTACCGCAAGTGACGGATGTACGTGTGCTGGGAGCCATCGGGGTGATTGAGACAAAAGAACCCGTAGACATGGCGTGGATGCAAAAACGCTTCGTTGAGGAGGGAATCTGGGTACGCCCGTTCGGAAGATTGGTATACCTGATGCCTCCGTTCATTATAGAGCCGGAACAGCTGAGGAAGCTGACGGGGGGATTGATGA
The DNA here is from genome assembly GCF_964250605.1 of Bacteroides sp. AR20. Lineage (NCBI taxonomy): Bacteria > Pseudomonadati > Bacteroidota > Bacteroidia > Bacteroidales > Bacteroidaceae > Bacteroides > Bacteroides sp. AR20. The sequence continues at coordinate 10,707 of NZ_CAXUGK010000016.1, forward strand.
AAATTATAAGAATGTGCTAATATGCTAATGTGCCAATTGGCTGCGCAATGTTTACGCTGCGCTATCACGCCGCAGGTCATTGGCATATTAGCACATTGGCACATTAGCACATTAAAACCACATTGGCACATTTTAAAAGAATTATGAATGCAATAGAATATATGCAGCAAGAGCTGCAAACATTGAAAGAACACAGCAACCTGCGCCGCCTGCCGCAACTGACACACGAGGGACGCACGGTTATAGCCGATGGCCGGCATATGCTGAACCTTTCGTCCAACGACTACCTGGGCCTGGCTGCCGACCGCCAGCTAAAGGAAGAATTCCTGCAGACACTGACACCGGACACCTTCCTGCCGACTTCCTCCTCCTCCCGCCTGCTGACGGGGAACTTCGGGATTTACGAAGAACTGGAGACGGAACTCGCCACACTTTTCGGCACAGAGACAGCACTGGTGCTCAATAGCGGCTATCATGCCAATATGGGGATTCTGCCCGCCGTGAGCGATGCACAAACCCTAATACTGGCAGACAAGCTGGTGCATGCCAGCATCATCGACGGCATCCGCCTATCCACCGCACGCTGCATCCGCTTCCGCCACAACGACCTGGTGCAACTGGAACGCCTGCTGGAACAACACCATGCAACATTCCGGCAATTGATTATCGTCACAGAAAGCATCTTCAGCATGGACGGTGACCAAGCCGACCTCACGGCATTGGTGCGTTTGAAAAAAAGATACTCCAACGTACTGCTCTATGTGGACGAAGCCCATGCATTCGGCGTAAGGGGACTGCGCGGCCTGGGCTGCGCCGAAGAAACCGGATGTATCCGGGATATAGATTTCCTCGTGGGCACCTTCGGCAAGGCGGCTGTGTCTGCCGGCGCATACATCGCCTGTTGCCGGACGATACGCGAGTATCTCGTCAACCGGATGCGAACCCTCATCTTCACCACGGCATTGCCTCCGACAAGTATTGCCTGGACACTGTTTATCGTGCGGAAACTTGCCGGAATGCAGGACCGCCGCGAGCATCTGGCAAGAATCAGCCGGACGCTGCGCGAAGCATTACAAGCCAAGGGGTACGGATGCCCTAGCGCAAGCCATATCGTCCCCTTGATTATCGGCCCCAGTGCCGACACTGTGCTGTGCGCAGAGTTGCTGCAGAGGCATGGGTTCTATGCACTGCCGGTACGCCCGCCCACAGTGCCCGAAAGGACATCACGCATCCGCTTTTCGCTGACGGCAGACATACGGGAAGATGAGATTGGAGAACTGATACCCCTTATTCCCCTAAAGGAAGAGAGGAATACTAACGCTATACGATTCTAAAAACAGATGAAACAAAGTTACATTATACACGAGCATCATCCCCGGCTATTGCTGTTCTTTGCCGGCTGGGGAGCCGATGAGACGCCTTTCAAAATGTATCGTCCGGCAGCCAGCGACTTCATGGTGTGCTATGACTACCGCACACTGGATTTTGACGCCTCCGGACTGGAAGAATACCGCGAAATCAACCTCATCGGCTGGTCTATGGGGGTATGGGCGGCTTCGCAGACCGTGCCACAGCTCTCATCGCCAGGTACGTCCGGCGAAGGTATCCATATGGCAAACAGCATCGCCATCAACGGAACGCCCTACCCCATAGACCAGCATATGGGCATTCCACCCGCCATCTACCACGGGACATTGGACGGACTGACTGGGGCTTCACTGCACAAATTCCTCCGCCGCATGTGCGCCAACGGAGCAGCCTTCAAAGCTTTCCTGGAAATCACCCCCCGCCGTCCGCTGGAAGAGTTGAGAGATGAGTTGACGGAGATTGAGAAGATGTACCACACACTGCCTGCTGCCACCTTCCATTGGCAGCAGGCAGTAACGGGAGGCAACGACCGCATCATTCCACCAGCCAACCAGCTGCAAGCCTGGGAAATACTCGGCACCCCCGTACTGCAAACGGAGGATACCCACTACCAGGAAGAGTTATTCAGACATTACCTGCAAGACCTATGGACAAGCCACTGAACCCGATGGACAAACAACTGATAGCCGCCCGCTTTGCCAAAGCCCGGAATACCTATACCCGGGAGGCCCGCGTGCAGCAACAAGTCGCCGAGAAGATGATGCAGCTCATAAAGGAACCATACACACGTTTCCGCCGTGTCGTAGAGTTTGGCTGCGGAACGGGAAGCTACTCACGTATCCTCCTCCACACCTTGCAACCGGAAGCTCTGCTGCTGAACGACTTGTGCCGGGAAATGGAGGAGTGCGTCAAGGAACTTTGCGACGGCACTACCGTGCAGTTCGTCCCCGGTGATGCCGAAGCCATCGACTTCCCCGGAGAAACCGACCTGATAACCTCGTGCTCCACCCTGCAATGGTTCAACGACCCAGGTGCTTTCTTCACCCGCTGCCACCAAGCACTGGTGGCAGACGGCCTGCTTGCCTTCAGCACCTTCGGCGCCACAAACATGCACGAAATACGCCAACTGACTGGGCACGGGCTGGACTATCTCTCCGTTGAGGAGCTGCAAGCCCTGCTGTCTCCCGGTTTCGATATTCTTCATGCCGAAGAAGAGGTGATATCCTTGCCCTTCCCCACTCCCCAGGCAGTGCTGAAGCATCTGAAGCAAACCGGAGTCACGGGTACGGAAAAAAGGATGTGGACGCGTAGTCGCCTGCAATCCTTCTGCAAAGAATACACAACCCGGTTCAGTGATGCCGCAGGCAACGTAAGCCTGACCTATCACCCTATTTATATCATCGCACGAAAAAAAACAAAATAATGGAAACAAAAAACATCTACTTCATCAGCGGCATTGATACAGATGCCGGAAAAAGCTATTGCACCGCCTGGTACGCCCGTGAGCTTATGCAACGCGGCCTGCGCGTCATCACCCAAAAATTCATCCAGACCGGCAACACCGGTCATTCCGAGGACATCGACCTGCACCGCCGCCTCACCGGAACCGGCTACCTGCCGGAAGACAAAGAGGGGCTGACCATGCCCGAGATATTCTCCTATCCCTGCTCTCCCCACCTCGCCGCCCGCATAGACAAGCGCCCGATAGACTTCGGAAAAATAGAGCGTGCCACCAGGGAACTTTCCCATCGCTATGATACCGTGCTCGTAGAAGGCGCCGGCGGTCTGATGGTTCCCCTTACCGAAGATTTCCTGACGATAGACTACATTGCGGAGAAGCAGTACCCGCTTATCTTTGTCACCTCCGGAAAGCTGGGCAGCATCAACCACACCCTGCTGAGCTTCGAAGCCATCAAGAACCGGGACATCGCGCTCGATACGGTACTCTACAACCTCTATCCCACGGTAGAGGACAAGACTATCCAGGAAGACACGATGAAATACATCAAGCAGTATTTGTCCAAGCACTTTCCCGGAACAAAGTTTGAGGTAGTGCCGGAAATTGTGTAAATTTGCAGCACATAAACGTCCTACTGCACATGGAAGCATTTACATTAGATTCAACTGAAATTATCGTACTCGCTACGGCGGGTGGTCTGTTCCTTATTCAAATTATCTACTACCTCTGTCTCTACAACCGTATTCATGCGCGCAGCCGTGCCGTGAAGCAGGGAGACACGCACTTCACCCAGGAACTGCCCCCCATATCCGTCATCATCTGCGCCCGCGAGGAATCCGAGAATCTGCACCGCAACCTGGGCGCCGTGCTGGAGCAGGACTATCCCCAATTTGAAGTCATCGTCATTAACGACGGCAACACCGATGAGAGCGAGGATTACCTGACCATCCTCGAGGAGAAATATCCCCATCTCTACCACAGCTTCGTACCCGATTCCTCCCGTTACATCAGCCGCAAGAAGCTGGCCGTAACGCTTGGAATCAAGGCCAGCAAATATGACTGGCTGGTGTTCACCAATGCCAACTGCATGCCCCAAAGCAACCAATGGCTGCGACTGATGGCACGCAACTTCACATCACGTACCCAAGTGGTGCTGGGATACAGCGGCTACGAACGCGGCAAAGGCTGGCTGCACAAACGGGCGGCATTCGACAATCTGTTCACTTCCATGCGCTATCTGGGATTTGCCCTGGCAGGCAGCCCCTACATGGGCATCGGGCGTAACCTGGCCTACCGGAAGGAACTCTTCTACCAACAGAAAGGATTCTCCGCACACCTCAACCTGCAACGGGGAGACGACGATTTGTTCATCAACCACGTGGCTACCCCGGAGAACACGCGGGTAGAAACGGATGCCAATGCCATTGTGCGCATGCAGCCGCTTCTGCGTACCAAGGACTGGAAAGAAGAGAAAATAGGCTACGCCTCCACAGCACGGCTGTATCATGGAATGCAACGCTGGCTGGCCGGTTTTGAGACCCTGACCCGCCTGGCATTCCACGCATCCTGGATAGCCGCGATGGTCATCGGCATTCTGCACTTCCACTGGCTGGCAGCAGGCGTCGCTTTTCTTTTGTTCCTGTTCCGTTTCACCATGCAGGCAGTCATTGTCAACAAGACTGCCCACGACCTGGAAGAACAGCGCAGATATTACTTCACACTACCGGCTTTCGACCTATTGCAGCCGATACAGTCTTTACGTTGGAAATGGTACTGTCTGTTCCGCAAGAAAAGCGGTTTTCTGAGAAAGTGATTCTCTTATTCGTAACGGATGGAAGTTGCCGGATGGATGCGTGTAATCAGGAATGATGGGCCCAGCAACATCAGGACCGAAGCCAGCAATGTGCCGGCATTCAGCAGCAGGAACAGCCAGATATTGAAAGATACCGGAACAGTAGCCATGTAATAGGTTTCAGGGTCGAGCTTGAACAAGCCGGACCAGCGCTGCACGAAATAGAACGCAAGGCCGATTATGTTCCCCCAAAGCATGCCTTTCCCAATGAGGAAGACCGAAAACCAAAGGAAGACTTTACGGATGGTAAAGTTATTGGCTCCCAAAGACTTCAGCACGCCTATCATGGAGGTACGCTCTATGATGATAATCAGCAGGCCGGATACCATGGTGAACCCCGCCACTCCAATCATCAGAATGAGAATGACCCAGATGTTGACATCCAAGATGCCCAGCCAGGCAAAGATTTGGGGATTGAGCTGCTCTACATTGCGGACGCAATACTCGGCACCATAGCGGTCGGGATTCTCGTCCGTATCGACAGCTATCTCATAGGTGGTTTCTTCCAGCTTGTCATAATCGCGTATTTCCAGCTCCACACCGCTCACCTGGTCCGGCTCCCAGTTGTTCAGGCGATTCACCAAATAGAGGTCGGTAAGCAGGAATAGGTTGTCGTATTCGGAGAAGTTGGTTTGGTAGATACCTACAATCTTCAGGCGGCGGGCACGCACATCGTCCTGGATGAAGTAGGTGTCTATCTTGTCACCGAGTTTCAATTGCAGCTTGTTGGCAAGAGACTTTGAGATGACTACGCGGTTGGACGAAGCAGAATCGCTGAATTGCGGAAACTCCCCCTCCAGCAGATGGCGGTGGAAGAAGGTGCTATCATACTCCTGCCCCACACCTTTCAGCACCATTCCCTGAAAGGCATCGGCGGTCTTTATCATCCCCGGCTTGGTGGAGTAGCGTTGTACATGCTTCACTTCGGGATAATCGGAAAGCGCAGCCATCATGCTGTCGCCCACCACCACCGGGCGCGTCTCATAAGAGCGTGCAGCATCCAGGTTGCCTATCTGGATATGGGCACCGAAACCCACGATTTTATCCCTTACCTCGCTCTTGAAGCCAACAATGACGGACACGGCAATAATCATCACCGCCAGTCCGAGAGCAATACCCACCATGGCAATAAGGACAGCCGGACGGGAAACTTGCTTGCCCGGCTCCGAGTTGCGATAAATGCGCAACGCTATAAAGCGAGATAAGTTCATGGGCCATTATTTTTTAGGCGCAGATTACACGGAAGATTTGAAACAAACGTCTTTATCTTAAGTTTTCCGTGTAATCCGCGTAATCCGCGCCTAATGAATTATTTCATTTTATTCGGTTCGTCCCGGATAGGCTTCCAATGCTTTTTGCAATACAAACAAGGCGCGGTTCAAGTCATCTTTCTTCAGTACGTATGCGATACGCACTTCGTTGCGACCGGAACCCGGCGTAGTATAGAATCCGGAGGCAGGCGCCATGAACACCGTCTGTCCCTCGTACTCGAACTCCGACAGACACCAGGCACAGAACTTGTCCGAATCATCTACCGGAAGCTTTGCCACCGTATAGAAGGCTCCCATCGGGATGGGCGAATATACGCCCGGTATACGGTTCAATCCGTCAATCAAGCATTTACGGCGTTCTACATATTCATCGTATGTGTCGCGCAGATAATCCTCATCGGCATCCAGCGATGCTTCTGCGGCAATCTGGCCAATCAACGGAGGACTGAGACGCGCCTGGCAGAACTTCATGACAGCATCCCGGATTTCCTTGTTCTTCGTTATCAGGGCACCGATGCGGATGCCGCACTCCGAATAGCGCTTGGACACGGAATCAATCAGCACCACATTGTTCTCAATGCCCTCCAGATGGCAGGCAGAGATATAGGGAGAACCCGTATAAATAAATTCACGGTACACCTCGTCCGAGAAGAGGAACAAATCGTACTTCTTCACAAGGTCGCGAATCTGGTTCATTTCACGGCGTGTATAGAGGTAACCCGTAGGATTGTTGGGATTGCAAATCAAAATAGCACGCGTGCGCTCGTTAATCAACTCCTCGAACTTCTCTACCTTGGGCAACGAGAAACCCTCTTCGATGGTCGTGGCAATGGTGCGTATCTTGGCTCCGGCAGAGATGGCAAACGCCATATAATTGGCATAGGCCGGCTCGGGAACAATGATTTCATCCCCCGGATTGAGGCAAGCCAGGAAAGAGAACAACACCGCCTCCGAGCCGCCGGAAGTGATGATGATGTCGTCTGCAGTCAGATTGATATTGTACTTTGCATAGTAACCCACCAACTTCTCTCGGTAACTGCGATATCCCGCACTGGGACTGTATTCCAGAACTTTCCGGTCGATGTTCCGTATCGCTTCAATCGCGACTTCCGGAGTAGGCAGGTCGGGTTGACCGATGTTCAGGTGAAATACATGTATACCCCTCTGCTTGGCAGCATCTGCCAGAGGAGCCAGTTTTCTGATAGGAGATGCGGGCATCTCCATTCCGCGAATAGATATTGTTGGCATGAGGTTTATTTACTATTTGACGATTTATGATTTACTATTTAATAGAGTATTTATAGGTGATATTGCTATCACTTTATCATTAAAGTTGCAAATGTAGCGAATTATTTGAAACCAAAAGGAAGGCAAGACCATAAAAACTTTAAAAAACTTATCTATCGTAAAAACTCTATGATATGTAAACAGAAACTTGTATCTTTGAAAAAGCAAACGAGCCAAGTAGAATCAATTGTAAATAGTAAATAGTCAAATAGTAAATAACACCATGGTCATCAACCTTATAACTTTTGCTTCCATACTGCATAAACAAGCATCAGTCCGTAGCTCCCACGAAGTGATATTGACTGAATTGGAAAAATACTTTACCGTCAACTTCATTGATTACAAAGACATAGACAAGTTATCACCCGATGACTTCAGTATTATATTCATTGCCACCGGAGGTGTGGAACGGCTGGTAATCCAGCATTTCGAATCCCTTCCCCGCCCCGCCATCCTCTTGGCAGACGGCATGCAGAACTCACTGGCCGCCGCTCTCGAAATATCTTCCTGGCTGCGCGGCCGGGGAATGAAAAGCGAGATTCTTCACGGAGAGCTCCCCGAGACCATCAAGCGTATTTTTGTCCTGCACAGCAATTTCGTGGCACAACGCAGCCTTTTCGGCATGCGCATCGGCGTAATGGGCACTCCGTCCAGCTGGCTCGTTGCCAGCAATGTGGATTATCTGCTTGCCAAACGCCGCTGGGGTATCGAGTACACAGACGTCTCATTGGACCGCATTTATGAATACTACGGACAGATAACGGACGACGAGGTGGGCGAAGCATGCGCCGGACTGGCAGGAAAAGCGCTTGCCTGCCGAGAGGCAAGCCCCGAAGACATGATAAAAGCCATGCGGCTGTATCGAGCCATCAAGAGGATTGTAGAGGAAGAGCGACTGAGCGCCATTACCCTCAGCTGCTTCCGCCTGATAGACCAAACGGGAACCACCGGCTGCCTTGCCCTTGCCTTGCTGAACGACGAAGGAATCATTGCCGGATGTGAAGGCGATTTGCAATCCGTCTTCACCATGCTGGCCGTAAAAGTGCTGACGGGGAAAAACTCCTTCATGGCCAATCCTTCCATGATAAATGCCCGTACCAATGAAATCATATTGGCACACTGCACCATCGGCATCGCACAAACGGAGCAGTTCATCATACGCAACCATTTTGAGACGGAAAGCGGCATCGGTATTCAGGGAATCCTGCCGACGGGAGATGTAACCATCGTAAAATGCGGAAGCGAAAGCCTGGACGAATATTACTTGAGCACCGGCACGCTTGTTGAGAATACAAACTACATCAATATGTGCCGCACCCAAGTGCGGATAAAAATGAACTCCCCTGCCGACTATTTCCTCAAGACACCGCTGGGCAACCACCACATCATGCTGTATGGCAATTACGAGGATATATTGGAAGAGTTCCTGCAAGCCAATGCCTGCAAACGGATTGAATGATTACTCGTTCGCATCCGGTATCACCACCTCGAAACGCGTTCCTTTTCCCAACTCTGAGGAGACCGAGATAGAACCATGCAGGCGGTCTACGATGGTCTGGCAAATGCTCAGCCCCAAACCGGCGCCCTGCGTAAAGCTGTCTTCTTTGTAAAAGCGTTCGAAGATATGTTTCTGGGCGTCTTCAGAGATACCGCTTCCCGTGTCTTCGACAAAGATGGTGGTATATCCTTCCCGGTTCGTGACATAGCCGAAGGTGATGCTGCCCGTTACCGTGAATTTCTTGGCATTGTTTATCAAGTTGTTCACGACCTGCTTCAAGCGGACGGAATCGGTGATGACCAATTTGTCTTCCCCTTCCGGAATCTCTATACGCAGCTCTACATCCCGAGGCATACTCAGACGCTGGGATTCATGGACCTCCTGCATGATAAACGCCAGGTTGAATGCTCCGAACTTAAAGTCCATCGTGCCCGATTCTATGCGCGAGAGGTCCAGAATATCGTTTATCAACGCCAGCAGCAATGTACAGTTGATGTTGATTGTTTCGACGAACTGCTTTACCTCTTCCGGAGAAAAAGCGTCCAAATCCTTCAACAAATCCGAGAAGCCGACAATGGCATTCAAAGGGGTGCGTATCTCATGGCTCATATTGGCAAGAAACGCAGATTTGAGCTTGTCGGCCTGCAAGGCACGGTCACGTGCGGCAATCAAGGCCTCTTCCGTATCCTTGTAACGCTGGATGCTCTGGCATACTCCCAATACCATGTATGGGGTATCAACCGTCAGTCCGTCATAAGCGGTACTGCGGAACTCCCACCATTCATAGCTCCCATCCGCACTCTTCAACCGGAAACTCATCCGTGAATTGATTTCATTGCCCAACAGAATGGCATCAAAATTCCTGCGCGTATGCAGCAAGTCTTCCGGATGTATAAGGGTGTCCATCTCATCACGTGCCAGCAAGTCCGTATCATCGGTATACCCGAAACGGCGCAGCAATCCACCCGGGAAATGGAAACGGTTCATATGCATGTTGTACTGCCACGGATAAATGGAGCTTTCCTCCACCGCCATATTGAAGAAGCGTCTCTGCATCTCTTCTTCGGAGATATTGCGGCATACAATCGCCATTCCCGTCATCTTTTCATTGGCAAAGATAGGTACTACCTCGCCGGAAACGGGGAAATACGTTCCCTGATGGTTTTCCTGCATGAAGGCTTTCTCCGGAATAGAAATAGGTCTCTTTCCGGTACGTACTTTCTTCAACAAGTCCTGCAGGATGTTTTCTCCATTCATGTAAATCCTGAAAATGGAGCCGGCCATCTGCCCTTCATAGAAACGGGACGTATAGGTTTCGGAAGAAAGTCCCAACATCTGTAACAACGGACGGTTGACAAAATGGATGCGCAGGTCGGTATCATACGTAATCAAGCCGTCGCGAATGGAACAGAAGATATTGTCGAACTCGTCGCGCTGCTCCACCAGGCGGTGCTGTATCAACAAGCGGGTCTGGGCATGTATGCGCTTACGCGACTCCCTGCGGTTGGCACGGAAAAGCCAGGCAACCAGCAGCACCAATGCCCCGACAATCAGCGAATAGAACAGAATGAACCAGACACGGTAACGCTCCATCAACGGTATATTCAAAATGATGCCCTTGCTCTCCGCACGGTTCGTGTCCACACGGAAAAACTGCAACTGTTTGTAATCGAACAGCAACTTGCCCCCAAAGTCCTTTACTTCCAATGAGGCGGGTGACTTGCCCTTCAAAATACTTGCAGCCTGCCGGCCGGCAGCAAAAGCATCCTCTCCGGGAACGGCATCATACACACACAGAACACCGTTCGTCATAGCCAGGTTCTGGCTGGTAAACACGGGGGCCTTCAACTTCAAGGAAAGAAAGGGAATCCATTTGGGAGCAATGACAATATGCTTGTAGGCATTGTAGTCATAGCAAATGGAAGTGATGATAGAGTTCAAGGACTTGGCCTGCACATTCAGCACTTTCAACTCATGCTCCGGATAGTTGCTCTTTATGCGTTCCCAGGATTCCTCCACAGCCTTAACCCCTTTAAGGCTCAGGAAACTGCTGTCGGACAGACAGACCAACTCCCTGCGGGAAGGAAACATGCGGACAGCCGCATCCAGCAAGACATCGAAATCCGTTTTCGAAACATAGCCGGAGACGTTGGGCATTCTTTCAAAGACTCTCTCATCCGGGTATTTGATACCCGAAACCACTACCGGTATCTGATAAGGCAGGGAATCACCGCAATGGGTCAATGTGAAGAAAGCCTCATCGCTGGAGGTCACAATCAAGTCCGTTTTCCGTTGCCTGGCACGCTCGCAGATGCGGCGCATGATGAAGCACTCGGAAGCGAAAGACCAGTAATCGGCATTCAGATATTCAGTAGTGATATTGGCTTTAACTCCCCCCTTGTCCAGTCCGTTCTCCAAATTTTCTGTCAGAAGGCTGTGCCAAGGAGTATTTTTTGTATAGGACTGTATGAAAAGTACATTGTACGTACGTTCCGTAGCCGAAAGTGTTCCCGACATCAACCACAACAAGCCTGCAAACAATGGAAAGAAAAGGCGTTTCATCATAATATAGATTTTGTATACTCAACGCAAAACTCTTATTCGTCACGCAAATATACAAGTTATATTGAGAATGAGCACAGATTATTCAAAAAAAACTCACTCATCGTGCAATGCTTCGGCAGGCTGTACCTTCATGGCCCGTGAAGCCGGATACCAGATTCCTGCAATCACCATCAATGCCATCAATATCCAGACAATAGAAACGCATATGACAAATCTCCCCCAAGTGGCATCCGTGGCTTCCGTAAAAGTGACATCTGCCATAACCATATTGATACATATCATCAAAGCGGGGATGGAAGCAAGTGCCAACAGCAGCAACCCTTCACCCAGCAATTGCCAGCGTATTCTTCCGCGGCTGCTGCCCATGGCCATGCGCAAAGCAATCTCGCTGCGGCGATGGCGGGTACGGAACCAAAAAGTTCCCATCAGCCCGATGAATACATTGAAAACAAAGAATATCACAATGAGCCTTGCGCTGCGGATATACGGGGTGATTCCTTCGGCAGCATCCCGCTCTATCTTCTGGTCCTTATAGCTCTGTATGTCGAAAAGATAGAATGGAGCGACCTGCAGCTGCGACATCATATCCTGATAAAAACGAGCTGCAAAATTATCCGTATCCGCCTCCGGACGTATCCGTAGGGAGATGAACGGGAGGTACTGGTCCTCATAGAACCAACCGGGGAAAGGAGTCAGGACAAAAGGTCCGTAACGGGCATAGTCATCCGTCTTCTGCAAGGCACAGACTGCAGAGACACGGTAACGGAGACCTCCGCTGTAATAATCCAGAAACTCGCGGCCCACCGCCCCGGCACTTGTCTGAAAAAGACTGTCTGCCAAATCACGGGTCACCACGGCAGGCAGAGGACTGGCAGTGGAATTCCAATCCGAGACATTCCCCTGCAACAGCGGAATGCGCATGACGTCGAAATATTCGGGAGACACATAGCGCACTGTAGTCTCGACAACATGCACGCTGTCCGTCGTATACCCCTGGTAAACACGCCCGCGGGTATAAGTATCGGTACCCAGCCACGTGGCAGCACTTTCCACTGCAGGATATTGCCTGATACGCCGGAGCACTTCCTCCATCGGCTTGAACCAGAAGGTCTGCAGGCTGTCTTCCGACGTGCACGGCACTATCTGTGTGGGATTGCAGGAAATCCTTATCTTATAGACATGCTCCAAATCATACCCCTTAGGCTGCCGTTCTGCATGGGCAAAGCCATAGAGTACATCCACACAATACCACATCAATGTAAATACAATCAACAGCTCGGCAAACAGCCAGCCGTTACTGCGGCGCTGGTTCCATATCTGGTGTAAAATAGAATGTATCATACTCGTTACTGTTTTAATTGGGATTCGTTTATCCGCTCATTCTCCGCCAAGAACCTCGGCTATAGGGCGACGGGTGGCATGCCAGGCAGGAATAAACACAGAAAGCAGGTTGAACAACAGACACACCACCAATACAGCCACGAAAACCGCAGGACGGAGGAAGAGCCAGACGCTTACATCAAAATTCGTTCCGGGAGCACCATCGCCAAGCATCCAGTCCTTACCCAGCCATAGGAATATGCACGAAAAGAGAAAACCGAGCAATGCGCCGGCAAATGCCAAGGCCAGGTTCTCGCGGAGCAACTGCACCATCAAGGTAGAACGGCTGGCGCCGTATGCTTTCCTTACCGCAAGCTCAGCCATGCGACGGGACATTTGCGAAGATATAAGTCCGCTGACATTGATAGCGGGCACAATAAGCAATATCAAACCCAGGATGATGCAGGTTACGGCAGGACTCATCGTGTCATTACGGAAGAACTGCCGTTCCGTATAGGTGCTGAGGTCGGGAAGCTCCAGTTCATATTCGACCAGTATCTCGTTGAAGCGGGCAAGCGACTGTTCTATCTGCCGCTTGAGTTCCTCTCTGCCGACACCGGGCTTGACAAGGGCCACAGCCTCGAAATCTCCCCGTAGCCCTTCACTGCCCAGACCGGAATCCCGGGTGGAATAAGGCATCCACAACTCTCCATAGGCAAATGTGAACAGAGAGCTCACATCCTTGGTGACCCCGACAATGCGCTTAGGGCGAAAGTTGACAAAATAATTTTTGCCAATGGCTGCTTCGGCAGACCCGAAAGCTTCGCGAGCAAGCTGTTCGCCTATAACCACGACATCCCGGCAAGCATCGAACTCTTCGGTACTGAAAAGACGGCCCGCCACAAGAGGGATATCGTAGACACGCCAATAGTTCAAATCCACCTGACGAACCGTACGGCGCATTCCCCGCACGGGCGAATCCCCACAGTATCTAAGATAGGTAGGTCCCAGATAGGTGACAAGTTCCGCACCCGGAAGTTCTGCGAAAATAGCGTTGACAGCCCGATAAGACATGCCCGTATTGGAATTGCTGTGGTCGGACTTGCGGTAAGAGTATCCATAAGAGGAATATACCATACTACTGCGGCGCGACTCGGGAGCTAAGTCAGCCGTCTGGATGTCATACACCATGTAAATGACCATGACAAAGGTGATGCTCACTGCCGTACCGATGACGGAAACAGCACTGAAAAAGGGATTCTGGCGGATAAGAGCTAAAATTTGTTTCATAGCTTTCTATTCATCGTGCAATGCTTCGGCAGGCTGCACCTTCATCGCCTTGCGGGCGGGAATACCTATACCGATGACAATCATTAGGGCAATCAGCACAAAGCTGATGGCGGCACATAGCAGCAGGCGGTCCCACTCCAACGTCGTACCGTTCCTCCAGGAGTTCAACTCCAGGTGTGCAAGATTATAATCGATGAGCAATGCAACGGGGGTGACAATTGCCAACAACAATATCCCTTCACTAAGCAGCCGGCTGAAGATGGCACGGTCTGTCGCTCCATGCGCTTTGTGCAGTGCTATCTCCGAACGGCGTTGCTGCGTACGGAACCAGAATGTTCCGAGCAAGCCGAGGAAAATGTTCAGCAGCAGGAATCCCATACCCATCACATAGTTACGGATGTCATTGGTCCATGCCTGCTGGTAGTTGCGACGAATATCCTTGAAAGAACGTATCTCCGAAATGAAGATATTGCCTATGCGGAACTGGCTCTCACTGTCTGCCTTCAGCCTCTCAATGAAGTCATTGTCCTGCCCTTCACGGACGCGGACACAAAGTTCGAGACCGATATAGTAGAAACTCTGCTTCACCATCATGGAATATGAGCTTCGCGCCTGGTCATAATCGTGATAGCGTACATTTTGCAGTGCAGCACCCAGCCGGTAGGTCTTCGTAGTATCACCAAAAAGATAGAACCGCTGGCCTACGAGATCTGTCATCCGGCAGTCGTATTTCCGGTAGAGGTTATCCGAAGCCATAAACTCCCCGCGCTCCAACATTTCAGCCAATTGTTCGGGTGTCTCGCCACGCGTGCCCCGATAGCGGAATACACGGGGAAAGTCCGGTGTCACTAACCTGCGGATGGTCCAACCGGGAGAACGCAAAGTGTCATAGCTTACTTCAGCGCCTGAATTGCTTCCGTTGTAAGGATACGAATTCTGCGAAAGGCTGACCGCTTCTATCTCCGGCCGACGACGCAGACGCTCCAACAACTCGGCTATGTCATCGTGGGTCTGCTGAGAGGTATGCCCGGCTATGTAGTCGGGACTTTTGGGTGTCAGTTCCCCCAACTCTATAAGGTAGCAGTGCTCTATATTAAAGCCTCTCGGCTCCAGATAGGTGGCGGCGCGCGTGTAGAGATAGTCTACCACGTACCACATCACTACACTCACTACCAATAACTCCAACACCAACCATAGGTTTGAGAGCCATTCATTCTTTATCTGTGTAAGAAGTTTCTTAGTCATTTTCTTCAATGATTAATGTTTTGTGATGGAGTTATTTATGCAAACGTCCGCCCAATGCATTTACAATCCCTATTCTTGATGCACGCCATGCGGGAATACCGGAACTTAGTAAGTTCAGCACAAAGCAGAACAACAACGCCCAGCCAAAGGTGGAGCCATGCAGCAATATGCTTGCATCCACTGCCGGAGGACTCAGCGTCTGGCTGAATTCCTGCGCAAACAGCAGTGTATTTCCCAAATAAGCGAATGCTACACTCAGCAACAATCCCATCACCCCTGCCAGCAATGTCACCACCAGATTTTCTGCAATGATTTGCCCCATCAGTTCCAGTCTCGTTGAACCGAATGCCCGGCGCACACCAATCTCTGCCACACGCTGGCGCAGACGGCTCTGCGTCATCGAGCTGAGGTTGATGGCAGGAACAATCAGTAGAATGATGAAGATAATGAGACGCTGCCTGCGTGCCTGGTCCACGTCCGGTTCGATGTTGGCAGCCATTCCTGCGGCATTTTTCTCCTGGTCATAAGGACGGTTACGGTAAATCAACGAATAACCATTCTCGCCAATTACAGTGTCGTACTCCTGACGGCGGCGTTCCGTCTCCTCACGAATAGCGGGAAAATCATCACGGCTTTTCGCCAGAATGGTAACGCTCATCATCCCCATATGCTCATCACTCCATGTGCTTTTCGTTATCTCAGTAGAAGTATAGGGCACCCATACCTGCGCATAGGCAGTGTTGGCCAAAGTAGAAACATCCTTCACTACACCGGACACTGTATAAGGAGCATGGTTCAAAAGGAATTCGCGACCAACAGCCTCCGTTGTCTGGAATAACCTGCGCGCTACACTTTCCGTAATTACCGCTACGGGTAGTCCGGCATCGAATGTAGCCTGGTCATAAGGTTTCCCGGCAACAAAAGAGAAATCAAACACACGCCAGAAAGTATCATCTGTCTGCAACAGGTCGATACCCGTTGCAGGTTGTCCCGGCAGATTCACGGGGGTAGAAATGACCATACAGGTATAAATCGTTACTGCTTCGGGGGTCTTCAGCGATTTGAAGCACTCAAGCGCAGTCTTTATCCCCATCGGTCCGTTGGAACTGTTTCCCTCTCCCCAGCTTTTGTTGGTGATGCTCATATAATGCACATGTAGAAAGCGGTCGCGGTTGCTCTCCGGAGCAAACGGAGCTACCTTCACCTGCTGCATCATCACCACCAGCATGATGAGGAAGATGGCAAGTGCCGTACCGGCTATGCTGACGGCACTAATCATCGGTTGCTGCCGCAACTGTGCCCAGGCTTGTGTGAAGTATTGCTTTATCATATTGATATTTACGATTAGACGATTTACTATTTACGATTGGTGTTACCGCTACTCAACGGCCCACCTTCAGGTTACATGTATTCACTCCGCCTATGCCTCCTTTAGAAATGTCAGCATGCCCGGCAGTTCCGCTCAAAGTGACGTCACCCACACCACTCATTCTGGCAGTCAAATAATCGCAGACTACATGAATATCGGCGCTACCTACTCCGCGTAAAGTAACTTTCAGCTCGTCACACGTCAAATCGGATACATTCACTTCACCCACTCCCTTTACCTCAAATGACACTTCATCCAGTTTCAAGGGCTTCTCACAATTGAATTCCCCTACACCGGTAAACTCCACCTTCTTCAAATCAGGAGCCGAAATCCAAATGGTCACGCCATCTTTCTGATTTCTCATGCTCTTGTTTTTCCTATCCTTGAAGCCTATCAGCAGACAGCCGTCCTTCACTGTGGTTTCTGTATTCTTCACGTGCTTCTCCTTACCTTCAATCTTGAAAGAATAAGTGTCACTCTGTGTAAAATAAATTGTTCCCACAGACGTTATCTCAATGGACGAAAAGGCATCCACTTTGCGCACTTCACTCACTTTGGTATCTTGTGCATAAACACTCAGCATACCTACAAATGTCAATATCAATGCAATGATAATACCTACTATATTAGTTTTCATTTTTCTTCTTTTTTATTGTTAATCCTCTATTGTTTTTCATACTACTCTTCATGCAACGCCTCTGCCGGCTCAATCTTCATAGCCTGCCGTGCCGGAAACCATATTCCAATCACTACCATCAGAGCTATCAGTAACCAAGCCCCTAGAGAACCTGCAAGGAAGCGTATCACACTCCACTCTATCGGCCAAGTGGATATGAGAGAGGTACGTCCTATAGTAAATTCCGCCATCCCCACATTGTAGCATACAACCATGGCAGGCAATGTCACTAACGCCAATAACAGTAACCCCTCACCTATCAGTAAACGAAACACACCGCCACGCGTACTGCCCATCGCCATCCGTAGAGCTATCTCCGAACGGCGGCGGCGAGTACGGAACCAGAAGGTGCCTATTAACCCCAAAAATACATTCACCAGCAGGAAGAGCACCACCACAGCCTGACTGTTCACCTTATCCGTATCGCCATTCATCACCTCGAACTGCAACTGTTGTTCAGTATAGGGAGCGGCATCTGCCACAAACGCATTGTCCGTGTCCAGTTTAGGCGCTATTTCGCGCAGAAACTTCTCCCGATAATCCGGTCCGTCGGCAGCAGGCTTCACGCGGAAAACAATCTGCGACCAATTGTCGGCAAACTCTGCCTTAATCATATTCTCTCCCAAATGATAAAAGAACCAAGGTTCCTCAACTCCATAACGATAGGAACGGAAAGCACCGGTCTTCCCCATCTGCTTGATGATTGTAACAGAATCACCATTACCTAACGGCGTAGTCTGCGAAAACTCCGGCATTTTCTTACGAAAACGTTCAAAAGCGGCATTACTCAGTGTCACATTGTTCCATCCTGCGGGAGTGTCCCGGAACGGGTGACGCGGGTCCTCACTTATCCGGAAAACATCCATATATCCTCCAGTCGTATAAATACAGCGTCCTTGCACCCAGGAAGTATCTTGCACAACCAACGCATTGTAACTATTACTGCCACTCATCGGAAGGCTCCAATAACAAAGGGCAGCTGCCTCTACGGAAGGCTCTTGTTCCAATTTCGCCAATATACCCAGATATTTATCGGCATCAGTCAGACTCGTATCCCGACTTTCTCCACCTACAACGGTGGATAATTTATAGACATGTTCAATATTATAACCCAGCGGACGGTAGAAAGTATATTTCATGCATCCCAGTGAGTCACAGAGGAACCACATCACGATGAATACCAAGAACAATTCAGCCAATACCCAGCCGTTACTGCTGAAGCGTGCCTTTATCATACGTAAGTTATGTATCGTAAATTTCATATCAAGTACCTCCTTCTATTTATCATTCAAAGAATCTACAATAGTGCGCCGTGCCGCTATCCATGCAGGCAGTGCCGCACTCAACAGATTGATGACCACACAGAAAACAAATGCCAGCAGGAATACCCACGGACTAAACAGCGCCTCCATGTTCAAGCTGAACTCGCCCGACGTACCCACATTCTGATTATTGGTGAACAGCCACATACGCATGGCATATACTGCCAAATAACTGAAAAGCAGTCCCACTACTCCACCCAGTAATGTCAACATCAGATTTTCGTTCAGTATCTGCCGCACAAGCACACTTTTCGTTCCTCCAAAAGCCTTACGTACACCTAATTCAGTAATACGTTGCTGCATGCGGCTGTTACTCAAGCCACACAGATTGAGTGACGGTACCAACAAAATGATAAATAAAGCTACGGCATATTGAAGATAAAGCATTGTCAAGTCTGGCCCTACATTAGCCCATACGTGGTTGACGTGCGCCACGATATTGTCCGGCTGTTCCATGATGTCTATCTGTTTATTACCCAATCCGGCATTAACACGTTCCACCTGCTTGGCAATGCCCTCCCGGATGGCAGGAAAGTCATCGGATGTACGTGCCAATACAGCAATCTGCATGCCTCCCAAATAACTGTGGACTCCGGTAATTTTCAGTTCGTCGGCACTGTACATACCCCATACTTGTGCATATGCATCCTTAGCAGTGACGGAAACATCTTTCACCACTCCCACGATACGCGCAAGTTCCCGGTTCAGCAGGAATTCCTGTCCCACTACATCTGTACTTCCATACAGTTTCCGCGCTACAGACGCACAAACTACTACAGCCTTGCTTTCTCCAGCACGGTCGGCTTCGCTGAAGCCGCGTCCGGCAAGAAACTGCATGCTGAACACTTTCCAGAAGTCGGGATCTGTCCGCATAGCATCCACTTTCACCCGATTGTTACCGTCAGTCAACGAAGCCAACGACAAACCGGCTGGGGAAAATGCCGTACAGTATTCCACTTCGGGCACCGGCTGCACGCATTCTTTCATAAATGCCGCCGAAGGATTACTCCAATTATTATTGCCGTCCTTTTCCTTGTCGTATACGTGCATAGCGGAAAAGTAAAGACACCGACTGCGGTTCACTTCCGGTTCCAAGTCAGCATATTTCGTCTGCCAAGTAATCACAATAGCCATAATCATGGTGATAGCAAAGGCCGTACCCAATATGGAAATCGTACTTAGCAGCGGATTCTGCTTCAAGATTGTAAAAGCTTGTCTTACGGTTTGCATTTCATTTATTGATAGTTGATAATTAATAGTTGACAGTTGGCTGTTAAGCAGTAATTATTCCACCTGACGTCCGTCGAAGAAGCGGACGGTACGTGAGGTCTGTTTGGCCTGCTCTTCATTGTGGGTCACCATCACGATGGTACGTCCGTCTTCCTTGTTCAGTTGATGCAACAGTTCCATGACTTCGGCACCCATCTTGGAGTCCAGGTTACCGGTGGGCTCATCGGCGAGGATTATCTCCGGGTTGCCGATAATGGCACGGGCAATGGCTACACGCTGGCACTGACCGCCGGAAAGCTGTGTAGGCATGTGACGCATGCGGTGGCTCAAACCGACCTTCTTCAATACCTCTTCCGCCAGATGACGGCGTTCCTTGGCAGACACCTTTCTATACAGCAAAGGCAGCTCCACATTATCCAGCACATTCAGCGAATTAATCAGATGGAAAGACTGGAACACAAAACCCAGCTTCTGGTTACGGAAAGCAGCCAGCTCCTTGTCCTTCATGCCGTCCACTTTCGTACCGGCTATTTCGATGGTACCGCTGGTGGGTGCATCCAATAAACCCATAATGTTCAGCAACGTAGATTTTCCGCAACCGGAAGGTCCCATGATACTGAGAAATTCTCCCTTGTTCACTTCGAGGTTTACATTTTCCAATGCCACGGTTTCAATCTCGTTTGTACGATAAATCTTGTTGATGCCAGTTAACTTAATCATAATGGTAAGTATTTAATTGTTATTATTCTGTTCCGTTTCTATTCCGCACAATTTCTGTTTCAAGAGGTCAAAAGTTGTGCCAAAACCGTTTATTATTGATTATCTGCTATTTATACATGCAGTAAGGTGTCCGAAAATGAACACCTTGTCCGTTTTCATCTATTCGTCACGCAGAGCTTCCGTAGGTGGAATGCGGCTGATGTTGCGCGCTGGGATATAGATTCCCACCAACACTACCACCAGCAGTATCAGAAAGATGACGAGCGACACGAGCAGATAATGCGAGGTGAAATCCGACACCCAATAGCTCTCTGTACTCTCCACCCAATTCTGTCCTTTGGCCAGCCCTTCTTTCAGTGCATATTGCAAATAAAGCAGAAAACCAGTCAGTGAAGCGACCACGGTCAATACCGTGCCTTCGCCCATCAGCAGGCGGACAATGTCACTACGTGTAGCTCCGAACGACAGCATCACTCCCACTTCCTCGCGCCTCGTACGTGTCTGCAACCAGAAGGTACCGATGACACCCAGGCAAAGATTCACCAGGAAGAAAGCCGCCATCGCCAGATTACGGCGGTAAATCGGTGTGGAATTGCTGGCTTCGCTCTCCGTTATAATCTGCTCATAGGAACGGACACTGCGAGCAAACAGATTGCCCCGCCTCATCTCCTTCACCATCCAAGGACGGAAATCGTGCAGAAAACGCTCCATGCTGACACCCTCTTTGAGACGTACCAGGATATGGGCACTTTCAGGGATATAACTTGTATCGATGGTAAGCATCGGCATAAATGCAACGGGGACGGGACGCCACTCGCTATACATCTTCATGGCTCCTATCGTACCGACAACCGGCATGTACAAGGTATCTCCATGGTCTCTGCTTATACAGCGTTTGCCATGCGCGTCTTTGGTATGGAACAACTGTTCGGCAGCATTCTCCGTCAGTACAATGTCATTCGGGGCATAGGCGTAGTCGGACAGCTGTCCGGGTGTCCGCCCCTTACCGGAACGGAAACCATACGTATCGAAAAAGTTCGTATGAGGCAAAAATTGTATCATCATAATAGATAAGGGAATCGTATCCCCTTCGGCAAACAATTGACTATTCGAACTTCCCGAAGAATTGGGATAACAGAATCCCAGCACGGGAGTGGCCGATTCCACACCGTCAAAGTCCTTGACATAACGCACCAAATTATAATAGTTGTCCACCAACGTAGCAGAGTCCTGCGCTTCGGCATCGTATCCCGGTGCCTGGGGCTGCAATGCGCCCAATGAAATGAGGCAAAGCCGCTCCGCATCATAGCCCAACGGGATATTACGATCGTGCGTGACCACAATCACCGGGTCCAATACAACCCAACTGATGATACTCACCAATATCAATTCGGCCAACAACCATCCGTTCTTGCGGCGGCGCGCCCAAAGATTCTTCCATATTAACTTAAACATACCAACCTCCCGTGTCTTATCGTTTTTCATTCAGTGAGTTCACAATCGGTTTCCGCAAGGAATACCACGCCGGTATAAGGGCCGACAACAGATTCAGCACGACGCACAGCGCCAATGCGGCGAGAAAAACCAGCGGAGCAAACAGCATTTCACCCGATACGCGGACATCCACCCCTTCGGGTACCATATTCGGCCAACTGTCGAATACCGTAAATATCCACTCGCGTCCCACGTAAAGTGCCAGCCATGCCAGCAGCAAGCCCAATGCTCCGCCCAGTGCGGTCAGCAGCAGGTTTTCCCACATCACTTGTGAAAGCAGTATCTTACGTCCGGCTCCAAACGATTTCCGCACGCCCATCTCTGCCAGACGTCCCTCCATACGGCTCGATATCATGCCGCTCAGATTCAGGGCAGGCACCAACAGCAATACGAGCAGGACAAGCAGAAAGTGGCGCACTGTGGCCCAAAGGTCAAACTCCATACTTGCATAAGTCTTGAAGACACTCAACAGATGGAAGGTGGGCTGCTCCCAGAAATCTACTTTCCATTCATCGGGATGCATAAGATTCTCCTTGCGGCAGATTTCCTTTATCTCAGCCCGCAGAGCATCTCCCTGCTTACTGTCCTGCACCAGAAAGGTAGCACTGAAAGCTCCCAGATAGGGAAGGTCGTACTTGGGAGTGCTGTAATCGGGCGACACCGTATAAGGTATATAAAGCTGTGCATAGGATTTAGAGGTGAGGTAACTGGCACTGCGCACCACCCCACAAACCCGATAGTCGATATAGTTCAGGCTGAACGAGCGTCCTACTACCTCTTCCGTCGTACCGAACAAGCGGCGTGCCAAATCATCGGTAATGACAGCAGTGGAAATGCCACTTGCCAGGTCGGATGCCGTGAATGGACTACCTTCCAGGAATTGGAAAGAATATATCTTGAAAAAAGCAGGGTCTGTCAACTTTACCATAACCGGAAAATCACCGCTGCGGTCGGCAGGCTGTATATAACTGTTTTCCGACAAATCATTATGCAGCTCGGCCGAAACGACAAGGGCATTCTCTACGGGATAGAACCAGTCTTGCAGTGCCTTGTAGGAAACAGCCCATTGCATGGTCCTGGTATTGTTGCCGCTTCCCTGCGTGAATTTTGAATTGCTGAGGTAAAGCGTATTCATGCGGTTTGCCTCTGGATAGACGGGCGCAATCTTCACATAATACACCACCGCCATAATCATTGTCATGGCAATGGCCAGCCCCGTACCCACAATGTAGAGCATGCTGAACAGTTTATTCTGCTTCAACAGCTCCCAGGCTTGTTTCAAGTAAACCTTTATCATTTTAGCTTCAACTTATTCTTGTTCTTATAGTTACTCATATCGCTCACCACCACTTCATCACCCGGTTGCAAGCCACTGACCACTTCTACAAACTCAAAGTTGGAATCGCCCAGCTGCACCTTGCGCTTTACAATTTCCTTGTCGGAATTGCGTACAAAAAGTTCATACTCCCCACGTCCCACATAATAGCTGGCATTGGCTATGCGCATCACGTCTTCCTTCACTGCATTCATCACATAGACGTCGGTTTTCAGACCGGAACGCAGTCGGCGGTTGTTGTCCTCATTCAACTGCACGGTAAAGGAGATGACGCCATTCTTTGAAAGCGGAGTAACACTGCTTACGGAACCTTCCAGCTTTTCGCTGCCAATCTTCACAATGGCCTTGCCGCCGGCAGCCACACGGTCACCGTAAGTATCGGCAATCTCGCCTTCCACCTTGAAGTGACTCAAGTCGGAGATGACGGCAATCTGTGAGCCTTCGGGAACCTGGGCACCAATCTGATTGTTGATATAAGTAAGGATGGCCTTCCGGGGCGAACGCACCTGCGCATCGTCGAGCGTACGTTTGGTTTCGGCCAGTGTCTTCTGGAACATGCTGAAATCCAGTTCCTGCACTTGGTATTCTGCAGCCAGCACTTCCTTCTCGTTGGCATACTGCTGCTGTAATTGCTCGTATTCCAGTTGTGCTACGTTGTAGCTCAGTTCGGCTTGGCGCACTTTGTCGGTGGTGCCGGAACCGAGGCTATCGAGGTACTGCTCGTTACGCAGTTCCACCTTCATGCGGTCCAGCTTCATGGCGGAGACTTTGATTTTCATCTGAAGGTCGGTCAGCTTGGTCTGGTTGTCGAGTTTCAGCTGTTTCAGCTTGTAGCTGCGCATCTGCTCTTCATCCAGCATCTTTTTGTAGTCGGTTTCGGCGCTCTGCAAGTCCAGTTTCAGGATGGGGGTACCTACATCCACGCTGTCGCCACCTTTTCTGTACACTTCCAAAATGCGGGTATTGATGGGCGAGTTAATGATTTCCTCGAATGCCGGGACCACCTTGCCGGAGGCGCTGACGCTGACTTCAATCGTACCTTTGCCCACTTGGGAGAAAACAAGGTCTTTCTCCTTCACTCCCGTACGCATCAATGAAATGAGTACACTGACCACTACGATACCTGCCACGCCGATAGTACCGTAGCGGATGATTTTCTTATTGCGTTCTTTATTACGCACTTCTTTCGGAATTTCTCTATCCATATCTTTAAATTTTATCGTTTGCGAACATAACGCTTAATATATACTAAATCCATGCCAAAATCATAAACCCCTGAAAGTAAGCGAAAAAAGAAAAAAGAAGGGTGTCCGTTTTCGGACACCCTGTACATTTTCGGATAGCTTCTTTATCTTAATCTCAATCTGTCGCCAATCTCCGGCACGTATTCCGCATCCTTGCGATTCATCTTATAAAGGTTCTTCAGACGAATGCCGTACTTTTGGGAAATGGAGTGCATGGAATCGCCATCCTTCACTATGTAAACGGTATGGGGTTTGGCGGCCTTCTTGCGCTTTTCTTTCAAGTAAATAATGTCTCCCGCCTCCAGTGTATATTCTTTATGGAGGTCGTTGTATTTCACCAGCTTCTTCCAGCTGATGTCAAACTCCTTGCCCAACACCTGGAAGGTGTCTCCGTCGCGTGCCACTACATAAGCTATATCGTTGGCAATGTACACCTGATGCGGATTGGCCAGCCAAGGCTTCTTTTTCAGTTCCTTCTCCCAGCTGCGGGCATCGCGCTTGCTCATGCCACGGCTGTCGTACTTATACAGTTCATAATCCTCGATAATGGTTATCAGTCGGTTGGCATACGACGGGTCGGTAGCATAGCCAGCCTTCTTCAAGCCGCGCGCCCAACCCTTATAGTCCGTAATCTTCAGTTTGAAAAGAAAAGCATAACGTGCTCCCCTTTTCAAGAAATCGGAATGGTCTTCATAAGAGTCTTTCGGATTGCGATAAGCGCGGAAACATTCATTGCGGGCATCGTCATCATGCCTCACTGTCCGTCCGCGCCAGTTGCCTCCGCACTTGATGCCGAAGTGGTTGTTGCTCTTGCGCGCCAGCGCGCTGTATCCGGCACCGCTCTCCAACAGCCCTTGGGCCAGCGTGATGCTGGCAGGTATCTTATGACGCTGCATCTGCTCCACGGCAAGGGGGGCATACTGTTTGATATACTCATTGTAGCGGGCATTCCGGCGTTGTGCCTGCACTGTTGTAATGGAAATAAAAAGAAATGCTATGATAGCAGTCAGTCTGAAAATCCGTTTCATGCTTAAAATGTTGAGTTCTGCACAAAAGTCCGTAAAAGAATTGAAATAACCAATCTCTTTTCTATCTTTGTAACATTAATTACAATATAACCCTTTGCCTTATGAAAGAATTAAATATCGAAATCGCCGTCAAGATATACGACTATGAAGAACTGGATGCCGCCGACCGCGAACTGATGGATGCCGCCCGCGAGGCTACCAACCGCAGCTATGCCCCTTACTCCCACTTCTCGGTAGGAGCTGCGGCCAGACTGGCAAACGGTATTGTAGTGACCGGCACCAACCAGGAAAACGCCGCCTATCCTTCCGGGCTGTGTGCAGAACGTACCACCCTATTCTATGCCAACTCCCAACATCCCGACCAGGCGGTAACCACCCTCGCCATTGCCGCACGCAACGAGCACAACGAATTCCTGGAGTCTCCCATCCCTCCCTGCGGCGCCTGCCGGCAAGTGATGCTCGAAACGGAGAAGCGCTTCAAGCATCCCATGAGGGTGTTGCTATATGGCAAAAAGGGAATCTACGAGCTGAAGAATGTGGGAGAATTACTGCCACTCTCGTTCGATGCTTCGGCCATGAAGTAACAGTACCAATAAAGTATTAACATCGTGTCTGCAGGAAGTTAATTTCTTGCAAACACGATATTAACTTCTTGACGACACGATATTAATATCGCAAAAAACCTTTGTTATTCAGTGGAAATCATTACCTTTGCACCCACTAACCAATTAATTCCACCGATGAGAATATCCGACTAAAGACAACACGTTTCGGTAAACATCACTATCAACATGCTTTTTCAGACTGAACGCTGAGCATCACCTATATAGATGTTTAGCCAATGCTGTGTTTGTCCGTACCCCTCCCCTTCGAGAATTTCAATTTCGGGGAATGCTTGCATCTCCCCTATCATTCTTACTTCTAAAAACACAGTAGAAACTTATGAGCTTTATCATTAAAGACCTTAGCTATATCCATGCAGATAAGGAAATCTTGTTTTCACACCTCCACTTGAGTATCAACTCCGAAGATAAAATAGCCCTGACCGGAAATAACGGTTGCGGCAAGTCTACCCTCATGCGCATTTTGGCAGGAGACTTGTCACCAAGTTCGGGAACGGTGCTACGCCCCGAACATCTGTACTACGTGCCCCAGCACTTCGGACAATACGACCGGCAGACAATAGCACAAGCTTTGGGAATCAGCCACAAGCTATCTGCCCTGCATGCCATCCTAAGCGGTGACGCTACCGAAAAGCACTTCAATACGCTCAATGATGACTGGAACGTGGAAGAACGCGCCCAGGCTTCTCTCGACAGCTGGGGACTGGACGGTATCACACTCTCCCGTCCGATGGAAGGACTTAGCGGCGGCGAAAAGACCCGCATCTTCCTGGCAGGCATGGAGTTGCACAACCCAACAGCCATCCTGCTGGACGAACCGACCAACTATCTGGACGCGGATGGACGGGAACGTCTGTATAACTTGATACGACGGACATCGGCTACCGTGCTCGTCATCAGTCACGACCGCACGCTACTGAATCAGTTGCCTGCCATCTGCGAACTCTCCTCCCAGGGATTGACGTATTACAGCGGAAACTACGACTTCTACAAAAAACAGAAGACCCTGCAACAAAACGCCCTCACCCAACAACTAGAAGAGAAGCAGAAAGCCCTGCGCCTTGTACGCAAAGTGGCACGCGAAGTAGAAGAACGGAAGGCCAAACAGAATGTGCGGGGAGAAAAAAACTCCATTAAAAAGGGGATTCCCCGCATCATGATGGGAGCACTGAAAAACAATGCGGAAAACAGCAGTAGCAGACTCAGCAGCATACATGCGGAGAAAGCGGAAAAGCTGCAGACGGAAATGGCAGGCATCAAAAGTTTACTGTCGCAGACGGACAAGCTGAAAACAGACTTCAACACCTCCCATCTGCATACGGGCAAGATTCTGATTACGGCAAGGAACGTCAACTTCCATTATCCCGACCATACAGCCTCCCCCGCAGAAACACCCCACACGGAGACGGCTGCAAAGAGTCTCTGGGCTTCTCCCCTCACCTTCCAGCTAAGAAGCGGCGACCGCCTCAGCCTGAAAGGAAAAAACGGCAGTGGAAAAACAACCCTGCTGAAACTCATCATGGGCGAATTGCACCCCACCGACGGAGTGATGGAGCGTGCCGGCTTCACCTCCGTCTATCTGGACCAAGAATACTCCCTCGTCCGTAATGAGCGCAGCGTACTCCAACAAGCAGAAGCTTTCAACCACCGCCACCTGCCGGAACATGAAGTGAAAACCATCCTCAACCGTTACCTCTTTCCCCGCGACGTGTGGAACAAGCCGTGCGGCAAACTGAGTGGCGGCGAAAAGATGCGCCTCTCCTTCTGCTGCCTGATGATTGCCGACAATACCCCGGATATGTTCATTCTGGACGAACCCACCAACAATCTGGACATCGAGAGTATAGAAATAATAACGGCAACGATACGCGACTACGCCGGCACCGTAATTGCCATCAGCCACGACCGGGAGTTTCTGAAAGACACCGGCATCGAACGGGAGATACTTTTGGAATGAATCAGTAATTTAGGTAACAACAACCGTAATTTGTATACTGCCATTCTCATAAAACCTGCCTATTTTTGCAGCACGTAATCATTTACTAACTAACGAACAACGAATATGAGCAAAAAAGTATTAATCCTCTCCTCCAGTCCCCGCAGGAATGGAAACTCCGACCTCTTGTGCAACGAATTCATGCGCGGTGCCGCAGAAGCCGGACATCAAGTAGAAAAGATTTTCCTGAAAGACAAGCACATCAACTACTGCACGGGATGTAGCGTATGCAGCATGTACGGCAAACCCTGCCCACAAAAGGACGATGCCGCCGAAGTGGTGGAAAAGATGATTGCCGCCGACGTCATCGTCATGGCAACCCCCGTCTACTTCTACACCATGAGCGCGCAGATGAAGACACTGATTGACCGTTGTTGCGCACGCTACCTTGAAATAAAGGACAAGGAGTTCTACTTCATCATCGCCGCCGCCGAAGAAAGTGTCCCCATGATGGAGCGTACCATCGATGGTTTCCGTGGCTTCCTCGACTGCCTGGAAGAGCCCAAAGAATGCGGCACCATTTATGGCGTGGGTGCCTGGAAGGTGGGCGAGATAAACGACAAGCCTTCCATGCACGAAGCCTACGAGATGGGAAAAAAGGTATAAAGAACGAATACTAACCGCTATACAATACATTTATGCTACGTACCATCAGACTGACCCTTGCCGTCATCTTCTTCGCACTCATCACGCTGTTGTTCCTCGACTTCACGGGAACACTGCATGCCTGGTTCGGATGGATGGCGAAAATACAATTCCTGCCGGCCGTGCTGGCACTGAACATCGGTGTAGTGCTGTTTCTTGCAGTGCTGACCTTGGTATTCGGACGCATCTACTGCTCCGTCATCTGCCCGTTGGGAGTATTCCAGGACATTGTTTCCTGGCTCTCCGCCAAACGGAAGAAGAACCGTTTCCGCTACTCGCCTGCACTGAAATGGCTACGCTATGGTGTGCTGGGAGTATTCGTACTTGCCATTATCGGCGGACTGAACTCTTTTGTCGTGCTGCTGGCCCCTTACAGCTCATACGGGCGCATCGTTTCCAGCCTTTTCTCCCCACTCTACCAGTGGGCAAACAACGGACTGGCCTACCTGGCCGAACGTGCTGACAGCTATGCCTTCTATGAAACGGATGTATGGATGAAGAGTCTCCCTACCCTGCTGATTGCCACGGTCACTCTGGTGGTCCTCATCGTGCTGGCATGGCGAGGTGGACGTACCTATTGCAACACCATCTGTCCGGTAGGTACAGTGCTTGGCTTCCTCTCGAAGTATTCCTTGCTGAAACCGGTGATTGACACAAAGAAGTGCAACAGTTGCGGACTTTGTGCCCGCAACTGCAAGGCATCGTGCATCAACATCAAGGCACACGAAATAGATTACAGTCGTTGCGTGGCATGTATGGACTGTATCAACAAGTGCAGGAAAGGTGCCATCACTTACACACGCCGCAAGCCGGCCTCCGCTGCTGTCTCCCAGGAAACCTCCGTGGCACCGGAGCAGGTAAACGACGCCCGCCGCGCATTTCTCTCTACAACTGCCGTGTTTGCTGCTACGGCAGCCCTCAAGGCGCAGGAGAAGAAAGTGGACGGTGGACTGGCTGTCATCGAGGACAAAAAAATCCCCGAGCGCGCCACTCCCATCACTCCTCCGGGCTCACTGAGCGCCCGCCACTTTGCACAACACTGCACAGCCTGCCAGCTCTGCGTATCGGTATGCCCCAACCAAGTGCTCCGTCCTTCTTCGGACTTGACAAAACTGATGCAGCCGGAAATGTCCTACGAACGCGGTTACTGCCGCCCCGAATGCGCCAAGTGTGCGGAGGTGTGTCCTACCGATGCCATCCATCTGACAAGCCTCGCCGAGAAATCGGCCGTCCAAATCGGTCATGCCGTATGGATTAAGGAGAATTGCATCTGCATCACAGACAAGATGGAATGCGGGAACTGTGCCCGCCATTGTCCGGCCGGTGCCATACAGATGGTTCCTTCAGACCCGGAAGACGAAGCCTCCATCAAGATACCGGTAGTCAACGCCGAACGCTGTATCGGATGCGGAGCATGCGAGAACCTTTGTCCGTCGCGTCCGTTCAGTGCCATTTATGTGGAAGGCCATGTGATGCACAGAACTGTCTGAAGCAGCTTTATCACCCTAATATCCATTTATAATTTCAGTCCTATCACAATGAAAGAAGACAATAAGAACAAGATAAACCGCCGCGATTTCTTCAAACTCGCCGGTGCAGGAACGCTTGCCTCGGCAGCAGCCCTATACGGCTGTTCGGGCAACAAGAACAACGGGGAAAGCGAATCGGCCGCACTGGGCGAGATACCAACCGGCAAGATGACCTATCGTACCAACCCCAACACGGGCGACCGGGTTTCTCTGCTGGGATACGGATGCATGCGATGGCCCACCCGGAAACGTGCCGATGGGAATGGAGACGAAATAGACCAGGAAGCCGTGAACGACCTGATAGACTATGCCATTGCTCACGGAGTGAACTATTTCGACACCTCTCCCGCCTATGTGCAAGGTCTGTCGGAGCGCGCCACGGGCATTGCCTTGAAACGCCACCCACGGGAGAAATTCTTCCTTGCCACAAAGCTGTCCAACTTCAGTCCCAGCACGCACAGCCGCGAAGAGTCCCTTGCCATGTATCACCGCTCCTTCCGTGACCTGCAAGTGGACTACATCGACTACCTCCTGCTGCACGGCATCGGCATGGGCGGCATGGAAGCCCTCCGTTCCCGCTATCTGGACAATGGCATGCTGGACTTCCTGCTGAAAGAGCGCGAAGCCGGACGTATTCGCAACCTCGGATTCTCCTATCATGGAGATATCGAAGTCTTTGACTACCTGCTCTCTCGCCATGACGAACTGAAATGGAACTTCGTACAAATCCAACTGAACTACGTAGACTGGCGGCATGCCAAAGAAGTGAATACCCGCAACACGGATGCCGAATACCTATATGCCGAGCTGGTGAAGCGCAACATTCCCGCCGTTATCATGGAGCCGTTGCTGGGCGGACGCCTATCCCGCCTAAACGACCACTTGATGGCACGTCTGAAACAACGCCGCCCGCAGGAGAGCGTGGCTTCCTGGGCCTTCCGATTTGCAGGTACTTTCCCCGATGTGCTGACCGTACTGAGCGGAATGACGTACATGGAGCATCTGCAAGACAACCTGCGTACCTTCTCCCCGCTTGTTCCATGTACGGAAGAGGAGTTTACCCTACTGGAAGATACCGCCCAGCGAATGCTGCAATACCCCACCGTGCCGTGCAACGACTGCAAATACTGTATGCCGTGCCCCTATGGGCTGGATATTCCAGCCATCCTGCTGCACTACAACCGCTGCATCAACGAGGGCAACGTGCCGCAGAACAGCCAAGACGAGAATTACCGCGAGGCACGCCGCGCCTTCCTGATAGGCTATGACCGCAGTGTTCCCCGTCTCCGCCAAGCCAACCGCTGCACCGGTTGCGGCCAATGCAACCCGCACTGTCCGCAAGGCATCGACATCCCGGCGAAACTGCAGGAGATAGACCGATTTGTGGAAACGCTGAAGCAGGAAACCCTTTAACGGACTTATCTTCAACCCTGGTTGTCCATTTTAAGGATTACCAATCATATACAGATTCTTCTTTTTGTATAACTTTGCAAAAAGAACCATAAATAAACGATGAATAAAAAGATTTTAACCGCAATTTTAATAAGTATCGCCCTTCCGGGTAGTATGCTGTCCGCACCTGCCGACAGCCTCCGGCTGAAAAGCTACAAGCTTGATGAAGTCGTGGTGACCGGGACAAGAAATGAAACAGACATCCGCCACCTGCCAATGACCATCTCCGTAGTGGGCCGCCAGCAACTGGAACAGACCTACCAGCCCTCCATCCTGCCTGCACTGACCGAGCAGGTGCCCGGACTTTTCACCACAAGCCGCGGCATCATGGGCTACGGCGTATCCACGGGAGCCGCAGGAGGCATGAGCCTGCGCGGTATAGGCGCCGGAGTAAACGCAGCCGGAGGACCTACGACCAGCCTGCTGGTGCTGATAGACGGACATCCGCAATACATGGGCCTGATGGGGCATCCCATCGCCGACGCCTACCAGAACATGATGGCCGAACGGGTGGAAGTGCTGCGCGGTCCCGCCTCCGTCCTCTATGGGTCCAATGCAATGGGCGGGGTTATCAACATCGTCACCCGCAAGATGCAGGAGGACGGGGTGAAAACCAATGCGCAGATAGGATACGGTTCCTACAATACCCTGCAGACGGAAGTCTCCAACCGCGTGAGGAAAGGGCGTTTCAGCAGCGTGGTGACCGGCTCGTACAACCGTACCGACGGACACCGTGACGACATGGAGTTTGAGCAGTATGGCGGCTATGCCAAACTGGGATACGACTTCAGCGACACCTGGAAGCTGTGGGGCGACGTGAACATCACCCGCTTCAACGCCTCCAATCCCGGCGAAGCCGACAATCCGTATATAGACAACGACTCGCGCATCACACGCGGCATGACCTCCTTCGCACTGGAAAATCGTTACGACTGTACTTCCGGCGCCGTGAGCTTCTTCTATAACTGGGGCCGGCACAGGATTAATGACGGCTACCATCCCGGAGGAGAGCCCCAGAAGTCGCACTTCAACTCCAAGGACCGGATGCTGGGCATATCGTGGTATCAAAGCGCCACGCTCTTCACCAGCAACCGCCTGACCGTAGGTTTCGATTACCAGCACTTCGGCGGAGAGTCCTGGAACAAGGTTGTCGCCATCGACGAGGCAAAACCCGGACAGCAGATTGGCGACCATATCCCCGGTGTGGACAAGCAGATGGATGAATTTGCAGGCTATGTGGATTTCAGGCAGGACATCAACAGCTGGCTTTCACTGGACACCGGTGTCCGCATAGACCACCATTCGCACGTAGGCACGGAATGGATTCCCCAAGGGGGACTGGCTTTCCATCTGCCGCGACAGGCAGAACTGAAAGCAATGGTGAGCAAAGGATTCCGTAACCCCACCATCCGGGAGATGTACATGTTCCCTCCACAGAACCCCGATTTGAAAGCGGAGAGCCTGATGAACTATGAACTCTCCTTTACGGGGCAGCTTTTGGGAGGGCCCATGTCCTATGGGGTGAACCTCTACTACATCAACGGGGACAACATCATCATGACGGACCCTGCCCTGCGCAAGAACGTCAACTCCGGCGAGATAGAGAACTGGGGTGTGGAAACCAACCTCGGATACCGCATCAACCGCCACTGGCAGATGAATGCCAATTATAGCTGGCTGCACATGGAGAATCCGGTACTGGCGGCTCCCGAGCACAAACTCTATGCCGGTGCGGACTTTACGCAAGGACGTTGGGGCCTATCTACCGGTATACAATACGTGAAGGGTCTCCATACCTCGGTCACCCCGGGTAAGGAGAAGCAGGAAAGCTTCGTACTCTGGAACCTGCGTGCCAACTACCGTCTGTGCAGTTTTGCCGACGTCTTCGTCAAGGGTGAAAACCTGCTGGCACAACGCTATGAAATCAATGCAGGCTTCCCCATGCCGAAAGCCACGGTGATGGGAGGCGTAAATATCAACTTTTAATACTGTTGCGAAGGAGTATATTCTACTCGATAGATATGGTCGAAGAATGGTGCCCACTCATTGTCCGTGATGCCAATCTGCAGACCGTAGAAGTGTGTACCAGCTTCCCGACAACGGCGAATCTCCTCCATAAAGGCAGGTGAAGAGTGAGGAATCTTGAAATCGCTGACCCAAAGCACATCGGCATTCATATACTCCTTGCCTTCTTTGAGAAGGTGGAACGTGGCTTCCAGCATGCGGGTGGCATCTGTATCCCCGCAAGCTGTCTTTGAGAAGAATTCGAGCAGCCTTGCCCGCTCTTTCCTTACGTCAATCGGATGGATGGAGACGGAAAAGGCTATCAGAAAGCAGTTCCGCCGTTGACGGTCGGCTATCTCCAGGAGCTTTATCAGCAGGGAGTGGGTAATCTTCTCCGGCTTGCCAGCCATGCTTCCCGAGGTGTCCAGACAGACAATCATCGGACCTTTGGGACGGGCGGGCTTGGTTTCGATGCGCCGGGCAGGCTGCATGATTTCCGATTTATAACGGAAGGTCTGGAGCTTGCGAGTAAGGTATTTGTAGACGAACAAATCTTCCAGTTCACTGTCGGCGGAATGGGCAAGCTCAATGGGAAGCAGAGCATTGAGGTCGTTGCCGGTACTGATGCCCAGGATGTCACATTTAGAGGAGTGCTCCATTTTGTAGACGTTTCCCTCGGCAACGCGGATTTGCTCACGTCCTTCGTCGTCTGCCATACGCCCCATCTTGCGGGCCACTTTCACTATCTCGGGGCAAGAGCGCTGGATGCGCACGATTTTCCGTATACGCTCAAAGTCGACAGTATTCCACAAGCCGCTCATCATGCCCCAGGTCTGGAAGAATTCGTCCTTATCCACCCGGTTCTGGCGGATGTACTCGGGGATGTCTTTCAGATTGGAACGGAGCCTGCGCTCGAGGGCATCTTTGCGGAAAGCAATCTCTTTCTCCTTTTCTTCGTGCATCTTCAGTTGGAAGGCGTCTTCCCAGTCGTCCACCATTTTCTCCCAGACTTCATCGTCCGCATATCCTCCTTCTGTACCGAAGTGGCTGCGGTAGAAACGGGAGTCGAAGCCGTACTCCCGGTATTTGTCGGAAATCTGCTGGAGCAAGGCTTGCCAGCCGTCTTTCCGCTTTGCCATGGACCATTCCAGCACGAGTTTCATCCCGGTCCGTTCCGACTGGCTTTTCCGGAGGTGGTACCTCTCCTTCTCCAAGTTCAATTGGATGAACTGAATCATGGTGTCGTAAAAGATACGTGCACAGACCTCATCGCCCAGCACCTGCACCTTGACCATGGAGTCGTTCATCACAGAGAGTAGATAGGCATACAAGGGCTCGGTATCCGTCTCTGCGCACTCTCCGGTGGCAACGAAACGGTCCAGTGCCTGCACATAGAAGGCGGTGTCATATCGGGTGACGGTGGTGTTCATCTTCTTCTTGGTTACTGGAGGATTATTCGTCTCCATATCTCAGTTTGCGCATGTCCACACGCGCCCAGGCTATTTCCTTGCGGACGATGGAGACGTATTGAGCTACGCTCTTTTTGTCTTCTTCGGAGACGAAAAGGTTGTCGGACAAATCTCTTACCAGGCGGTCTATGCTGGTGGCGGCGGCGTCCAGTTCCGTCTCGTAGTCACGGTCGGTGACGGAGAGGTTTCCCAGCCAGAGTTGTTGCTCCTCACCTCGTTGCAGACGCCGCATGGGGAAGCGCACACCGTTGATGTAGAGATGCTTGTCGTCGCGGTAGAGGGTGACGCGTTCGGTGCCTTCCTCTTTCACGGCGCCGGTGTCGGCAAAGGCGCGGATGATGGTACGCTTGGGATTGATGGGGTCGGCATACATTACGCCCAAGGTGGGGGCATCTTTGGCGCTGTACTCCTTCAGATTTCTGTAGTCCACGATAAAGATGTAGGTGTTGCCCGTACCATGTTTCTCCACCTGGTAGTAGAAATGTTCCGTTATCAGCAGGTCATCGTCCCTACGGTCGCCGGCAAGGCGGGCTTTGTCGAGGGCTTCGCGCACACGGCTGACTTTCAAATCGGATTTCAGCGAGGAGGCGATACCGGCAATCTGTTTTGTGTGGGACACGAATAAGGCACGGATAACGATGTCACGGATGGCAACGCTCTCATCAGGCTCACTCCATAGACAGTGGTAGACGGGAAGCAGGTCGGTCATGGAGACTTCCGTGCGGCCGTGGACGAAGGCGGAGGTCTTGAGCAGCTTCACGATGTTCTTCCAGCGGCGGTCGCTGACGTAGACATTGCGGCGCAGGTCGGAGTCTTGCATCTCTACGCTTGTCAGTCCGTGGCGAATGGCTGTGATGCAGGAAAGAACATCGAGAGGCAAGGTTACGCGGCGTATCTCAGCTTGCCATTCGGCATACTCGCGGTCGGAGATTTGCCATTCGCAAGCAGTCGTTTCCGGATGGTCGGCAGAATCGTCCAGCAGCATTTTGTAGAAAGATTCTTCCTGCTTGACGCAGGTGCAGAGAATGCGGATAAGGAAACGGTCCCATAGGGCTTCTAGTCCCTCGCCTTGAGCGGGCAGTTCGTTGCTGGCGGCTACGAGCAGTTTGAGGGGGAGATGCAGTTCCTTGTCGCCGTTGCGGAAAAGTTTCTCGTTGATGACGGTTAGCAGAGTGTTCTGTATGGCAGGGCCTGCTTTCCATATTTCGTCCAGAAACACGACATCGGCTGTGGGCAGATAGCCGTCGATGGCACGTTCGTACTTGTCGGATTCTTTCAGTCGGCTAATGCTGACAGGACCGAAAATCTCGTCGGACGTAGAGAAGCGGGACATCAGGTATTCAAAGGCACGGGCATCTGTAAAAGCCGACTTTAGCCGCCTGGCTACCATTGACTTGGCTACTCCCGGAGGTCCCAGGAGCAGGATGCTCTCGCCTGCCAGAGCTGCCAGCAGGGAGAGGTTTATTTCAGTTTCTTTTTCGTATACTCCCCGGTTCATTTCGGAAAGGAGGAGACGAATGCGTTGGGTTATTTCCACAATATGATTTATTTATAGTCAGTACTCATGTATAAAGAAAAGCGTGTAAAGATACCAAATAGTAGGGAAATCAGAGAGATTCTTATTAAGATTCACTATCTTTGGAAAACAAATACACACAGACACGCACACACACGTTGTGATTTGCTTTCATTTCCTATATCTATTACCATTTCTACCTGGAGACAAATTGTCCCCAGGTAAGTGACCAGTCCTTCATCGGGTCAGTCCCTATTATTGGGGATTTAACAATCCCCCCTCTTTTGCCGAAAACTAAAACTTTCCTCCCCAAACACTACCCTTCGTATCACAATATTTTATACCTTTGTTCACTAAGAAATAATCGTCCCATACCCATTTCTGTTTCGTCCGACAGCTGTCGGACGATAATTAAACAACTGTTGGACGATAATGCAACAGTTGTCGGACGATTAGTTTTTAGGAAGAAGAAAATTAATCTGCTTAGCGACAAAAATAATTCCCCGAAGCGACGAGAACTGTTTATCGCTATAAACAAAAATAAATATCTTATGAGCGCGTATTACGACCTTTACGAAACGCCTTCGCCCGACGGGAAAGAAGACAAGAAATCACTCCATGCACGTATCTGCCCGAAAAGGACTTATACCCAAAAGGAGTTTGTGGAACATATCGCAACTTTCCAACATCTGCCCAAGAATGTGATAGGGGCAGCATTGGATGCCTGCATTGACGAGCTGTGCGATTTGCTGGCCAACGGAAACATCGTGGAGCTAGGAGAACTCGGATTCTTCAGCACTTCACTGAAATGCTTGCGCGAGACCGACGACGAGAAAAAGAAAATCCGCTCCGAATCCGTCCAATTCCAAAACGTACACCTGCGCATCAGCAGCACGTTCCGCAACAACATCAAGAAGAAAATGACGTTGGAACGTGTACACTCCACTACCAAGAAATCGAAAAAAGTAGTAGAGACCACCGAAGAAACAAGAAAAGCCGAACTGGAACTGTTCCTCAAGCAGAATGTATGTATCAACAAGAACGAATACATCCAGCTAAGCGGACTAACCAGACATGCCGCCATAGACGAACTGAACAACTTCATCCGGCAAGGGTTCCTGCGCCGCCGCGGAATGGGAAGGTCAACGGTCTATGTACGACAAGAAAAAGACACAGCAAACGAAATTTAGGGGGGAGGCGAACACAGAGATACAAAGACATAGAAATTAATGCTTTATCTCTTTGAAAAGAATCTCTATGCCTTTGTATTTTCGTGTTCATCCCCCCCAAATAATAAAACAACAAACAATGGAAAAATCAACAGAACCCCAACCCTCCACGCAGTGGTTCGTCTTCTTCAAAGACCAACTGCTGCTGAAAAAAGGATATACAGACAAAGGAGAAATAAAATACAGCGTACCCGTCAGTATAGAGCCTCCTCTGACACCGGAAGCCGGAAGTAATATACACGAAGTGTTCCCCCCCAACGGCAAGCAAGTACGCGCATTTGCCTTGGAACAGCCCGTGGCCGAAACCGACGAATGGGTCATGATAGGCCTGCGCGCATCGTACGATTACATCTCGTCGGACGAGTACCGTTCTGCAGGAAAGGCCTTCCAGATACTCTATTGGGACGAGCACAGCCGCTTCTGCCCCGTGTGTGGCACCGCCATGGAGCACCAGACCCCCATCATGAAGAAGTGTCCCAACTGCGGCAATGAGATGTACCCTCCCGTTTCCACCGCCATCATCGTACTGATACGCAAAGGAGACGAAATCCTGCTGGTGCATGCCCGGAACTTCCGAGGAACCTTCTACGGACTGGTGGCAGGCTTCCTCGAAGCCGGCGAGACACTGGAAGAATGTGTGGAACGGGAAGTTTTTGAGGAAACGGGGCTGAAGGTAAAGAACATCACCTACTTCAGCAACCAGCCCTGGCCCTACCCCAGCGGATTGATGGTGGGTTTCATTGCCGACTACGAAAGCGGAGAGATAAAACTGCAGGAAGATGAGCTGACCGCTGCCGCCTTCTATTCCAAAGACAACCTGCCCGAAATACCACGAAAGCTGAGTATAGCAAGAAGGCTGATAGACTGGTGGATGGAGAACAATTAAAAATTAAAGAATAAAAAAGAGGGGGGGAAGAAATTTAAAAAAGCAAATTGCGGAAAACACACACTCACAAACGAACAACTACGAATGAAACGACTCTCATTCACATCAACCAATCGGTGTGTAACCGCAATCTGCATATACTAAACTTCCCTGCAAACGTTTTGTTCATCAACCATCGGGTTTAAGTCTTTATTTAAGTTTTCTTTCAACACAGAAGCAAAAAGAAAAGGCGCAGCCCTCACGGGTTACGCCTCTCCAAACACTATATACACATTTTTTCCTCTTTCCTATCAAATGCCGAGTGACTTGCGCACTGCCTCCACTTTCTTTTCAGCTTCGGCATCAGCGCCGGCATAGCATTTCGGACAACCCATCTCGCCCTTCACCTCGATATAGAACTTAATCTTCGGTTCCGTACCGGAAGGACGGACAGAAATCTTCGTGCCGTCTACAGTGAAATATTGAAGTACATTGGAAGTCTCGGGCATATCCAGCTTGCTTACATTACCCCGGACATCGGTAGCCTCCAATGTCTTGTAATCCTTAATCAAGCTGACAGCCGAACCGCCGATTTCCTTCGGAGGATTGGCACGGAAGTTATCCATCATCGCCTTGATTTCCTCGGCACCGCTCTTACCCGGTTTCACCACATTCACGGTGGTTTCCTTTGAGAATCCATATTCTACATAGATTTCCATCAATACGTCATAGAGCGTCTTACCCTGGTCTTTGGCCCAAGCACAGATTTCGGCCAGCAAGGAGCAGGCAGAAACAGCATCTTTATCACGGACAAAGTCTTCGGCCAGGAAGCCATAGCTTTCTTCACCACCACCGATATACTGCTGCTTGCCTTCGCTCAGACGGATTTCGCGGGCAATCCACTTGAAGCCGGTATAGCAGTCGCGCATTTCAATCTTGTTCTTGTCTGCCACAGCCTTGATGAGTTCAGTGGTCACGATGGTCTTCACGATGAAGTCGTTCGGCTGCATCTTGCCCATTGCAATACGGTTCTTGATGATGTAGTACAAGAAAATGAGACAAGTCTGGTTACCATTGATAAGCACCCACTCGCCCTTATCGTCCTTGCAGGCCATACCGACACGGTCGGCATCCGGGTCACTTGCCATCACGATGTCAGCGTCAATCTTCTTGGCGAGCGCAATGGCCATGGAAAGGGCTTCGGCATTTTCGGGATTCGGAGAAACCACCGTCGGGAAATTGCCGTCCTTCACCATCTGTTCGGGCACGCAGTTGATATTCTCAAATCCCCACTCCTTCAATGAATCCGGAATGAGCACGCGGCCTGCGCCATGAAGCGGAGTATACACAATGCTGAGGTCTTTCTGGCGACGGATGACTTCGGGGTCGATGGAGATGGAATGAACCATGTCCAGATAAACCTTATCCACTTCCTTGCCAATAATCTGAATCAAGTCCTTGTTGCCGTTGAACTTGATGTCGTCCACAGTCACCTTGTTCACCTCTTCGATAATGGCAGTATCGTGCGGAGCGAGCACCTGCGCACCGTCATCCCAATAAGCCTTGTAGCCGTTGTATTCTCTGGGGTTGTGGCTGGCTGTAATGTTGATACCGCTCTGGCAGCCGAAGTGGCGAATGGCAAATGAAACTTCGGGCGTAGGACGAAGGTCATCAAAAAGATATACCTTGATGCCGTTTGCAGAGAAGATGTCGGCAGAAATCTTTGCGAACTTGTCGCTATTGTTGCGGCAGTCGTGCCCCACAACAACGGAAATATCCTTCTTTCCGGCAAAACATTTGTTCAGATAGTTGGACAAGCCCTGTGTTGCGGCACCTACGGTGTAGATGTTCATGCGGTTTGTACCGGCACCCATGATGCCACGCAGACCACCCGTTCCAAACTCCAGGTCTTTGTAAAAACTGTCTATCAATTCGGTTTTATCTGGATTTTCCAACATGCGTTTCACTTCTGCCTGAGTTTCGGCATCATATGCCGGGGTAAGCCATTTTTCGGCTTTCTCAGTCACCTGCTTAATCAGTTCCTGATTTTCCATAAGACTGTTATTGTTTTAAGGGTTAATATAAACTTTTTTGTAAGACACAAATGTAGAAGAATAAGTTCAAATATCCTAATTTTATTCAGGCATTTTATATCTGTCTCCCGTCTGCTTAACATACTCTTCAAGGAACTCCTTCGGGTATCCCGGGCGGATTACGCCTGCCGGCTGGCCGATGGAATTACGTTCGAATTGACCGTTTTTCATACGTTTGACAACGCCGTCATTATACTTTACGACAAGAAACTCGCCAAGACGTTTCCAAGTATCGAAAGTGCTTTGGGCAGTCATGTTCGTATAGTTGGTAAGGAATGCCTTTGCTTTGGCAGGGTCTTTTTCCAGCAGTTTGGCAGCAGCAGCCTCAACGCCTTCCTGCGCTTCGTTGAAGGTTGTCTCCAACTCTGTCTGAGTGGCACGCACGTCGCCCATCATCAAGTCATAACGGGGATAAACCATATTGGCCACCCAGTTGAAAATCCAGAAAGCGGAGTTCCAGGAGAAAGTAATGTAATCGGCGCCGTCCACACGGGTGTAGCATACGGGAACCTTGTCCGTACAGCAGTATACGGGCGTAAATACCGTCATGTTGGCATCATCTGTGCCGAACCACAATACTCCACCGATAGGATCGGGCAACTCGGAGCGCATCTGTGCCACGAATACGAAACCGCTCTGCTGGGTGGAGATGGGACGCTCATTGAAGTATTCCTGGTCATCCACCTTGAAAGAGAGTGGAGAAAGGCGGTACGGGGTATGATACGGGCCTGCGCCGAAATCTTTGCTGATGTCGAGAGGAGTACCTTCATAATGGTCGCGCATGGCGTTCTTCACATCCTGCACGGAAACCTTGCGGTTGGGCTTCACAAACAGAGGCATCGGAGTGTCCGTCTCACCCAATATATAAGGCAGGAACTCGTTGCCGCGGTCGGTAAACATATTGAAATAGCTCCATACGCGTGCCTCGCAATAGCGACGGGCACCGAAATCGAGCGGAGCGTAGGCATCGGCAAAGCTGAAATCCTTGTTCACACCGTCAAAATAGCCCTTCTCGCGTGCAAAAGAGATGACGTCGGGGGAGTACATACAGTTCTCCTTGTCGTTCATGTTGAACTGATGAATGCGGCTCTGGTTGGCATGAGCGGAGATACAATCATCGGGCACGCGGACAGCTACCCATACGGCACCGCGCACACCGGGTCCCTTGCCAATCATCTCCATAATCCATATTTCGTTGGGGTCGGCGATGGTGAAGGACTCGCCACTGCTGTAATAGCCATATTCCTGCACCAGTTCCGTCATCACCTTGATGGCCTCGCGGGCGGTGCGTGAGCGTTGCAGACCGAGGTAAATCAAACTGCCGTAGTCGATGATGCCGGTGGTATCCACCAGCTCGGGACGTCCACCGAATGTCGTCTCACCGATAGTGAGCTGGAACTCGTTCATATTGCCGATGACATTGTACGTCTGGCGAGCCTGCTCTATCTGCCCGAGGTATTTGCCGGTGTCCCACTCGTGTATGTCAATCAGCGTGCCTTTCTTGTGCATACCGGCAGGATAATGATACAACTCGCCGAACAAACCATAAGAATCGGCAGAATAGGAAACAATGGTAGAACCGTCCGCAGAAGCGTTCTTGCCCACGATAAGATTGGTGCAGGCCAGCGCATTCGCCATGGCTGCCACAACAAACAAGACGGAAAGAGTCAGTCTTTTACTTTTCATACTTCTAAATTATAATGTTACTAAATATTTCAGTCTTTACCATACAAATTCAAACTGTTCGGTGGTACGGTTGCCACAGCCATCCGTCACCGTCATCTCCACCACATGCTTGCCGCCTTTCTCCACATGTTTCGGGTCAAGCTCGCACACCAGGTTACCGCTGATGGAATTGGGCTTTCCAAACAAGGCATACTTCCCGTCAATCGTACCCCGATAGGTATTGATGCCGGTTTCCTTGTCCTTGGCCTTGAAGATGATTTTTCCCGTACGTCCCCATTGGGCTTGGTTCACGGGAGTTATCACCGGCGGAACCGTATCCACCGCCACGGTATAAGTCCCCAAATCCCGTATACGCACTTTCATGACACCATCCTCATACTTACCGCCGATACGGTATTTTCCACCGCGCGCCGTTACGCCCGCCACATAATATTTGGTCACATCCTCTACCGGACGCCGGCGCAAGCCGATACGCAAATCGCAGGCACCGTGCATAGGAATACGGGTATCGTTCAATTGATAGGTGAAAGCGATGTCGCCACTATCAGCCCGCACGGAGTAGTTCAGCAAGACGTCATCGTAGAGCATTCCTTTCGGGATAACCAACTCCAGCCCCGGCTCCTGCAGATAGTTCACCTTGTCCCATTTGAGGGCGTATTTCTCACGATGTTCCACCGGAGCAATTATCGTCTTCTGTCCCTGCACTGTGAAGCGGACCTTGGAGATATTTCCCAGCGCATCTCTCAGCGTATAGACAAACCGGTAAGGGCGTTCTTCGTTGATGTCCACCAGTCCGCGATTGCCGTTGGATGCCTGCAGCATGCGAAGGCGGTTGCCCGGCTCTATGAAAGACTTCATGTACTGACCGTGTGTCCACGAATTGATATAGCGGTTCTCCTCATAGGCAAAGCGGTCTACCGTACTGCGGAAGACTTCCTCGCCGTCCACTTCGAGAATCACCGCCTTCACGCCATATTTATTCTGCACTCCGTCCATATAATCGTAGGCACGGATGCCAGCACCAATCAGTCCCCAGGCGATAATGGGTTTCGTAGGATGTGCCGGAAAAGCCCGTCGCGTCTGCTTGCCTTCCACCACTCCTTTTCCCGGCTGAGGAAACAGCATGATACCTTCGGCACGCGGGGCAGTCTTGTCCTTCACCTTGTCCATGAAGAAAGGCAGCGGGTCTATATATTCGTCCGTAGCCGTCTCTATCATATCCAGATGCAGGTGCGGACCGAAAGAGTATCCGGTGTTTCCGCTCAAAGCTATTATCTGACCGGCCTTCACGGGATATTCGTCGGGGTCGGGAGTAATTTCCACCTCCCAACTTTCTTTCTCGTACTGCAAGTCTTCAACCCGGCGGGCCACATCGCCCACAAAGGCACTCAAATGGCGGTTTATCGTCGAATAACCATTGTCATAAGCCACATCGAGAACATAGCCCGAACCGTGGGTAACGCGGATACGCGAAATATATCCGTCGGCCAGAGCGCGTACCGGCTTGCCTATGGTTCCACCGGTCTTGAAATCCAGTCCGCCATGAAAATGGTTGGCACGTATCTCGCCGAAGTTACCGGAGAAGGTGATGGGGAAATCAAAAGGCGGGGTGAAGGAGGTCTTGTCTGTATCGGTTTCTTGGGCATAGCCGCTTTGCACACTACCAATAAAGAACAAAAGAGAGAAAAATATAGGATATTTCATATTTTGTACAGTCAATATTATTTTAAATGCATGCAAATATAAAAAGAATAGTTCTCTCTACCTACAGAAAGGTGCAATTATCATTGATTAAAACATGCATAAAAATTCTGTTGAAGAACATAGATGCACCGATAACACCCAAGCCGGGAAATCGCTATATTGCGCCATGTTTAACCCCCCAATTAAAACTTTAAGGTTATGATTATCGGAGTACCTAAAGAAATCAAGAACAACGAGAACCGCGTGGGCATGACCCCTGCCGGAGTAGCCGAATTGGTGAAAAAAGGTCATACGGTGTATGTGCAGGCCACAGCAGGCGTAAACAGCGGTTTCTCCG
The DNA here is from genome assembly GCF_964250605.1 of Bacteroides sp. AR20. Taxonomy (NCBI): domain Bacteria; kingdom Pseudomonadati; phylum Bacteroidota; class Bacteroidia; order Bacteroidales; family Bacteroidaceae; genus Bacteroides; species Bacteroides sp. AR20. The sequence continues at coordinate 55,429 of NZ_CAXUGK010000016.1, forward strand.
ACGATGACTACATCGCCGTAGGTGCAAAGACTTTACCGACCATTGAAGACACGTATGCCGCAGCCGACATGATTGTCAAGGTAAAGGAACCTATTGCACCGGAGTACAAACTGATTAAAAAGGAACAAGTGGTATTTACCTATTTCCACTTTGCAGCCGATAAATTGCTGACCGAAGCCATGATTGAAAGTGGTGCCGTCTGCATCGCCTACGAAACCGTGGAAAAAGAAGACCGTTCACTTCCGCTGCTTACCCCCATGAGCGAGGTGGCAGGACGTATGGCTACCCAAGTAGGAGCCCGCTTCCTTGAAAAGCCACAAGGCGGCAAGGGAAAACTGATGGGCGGAGTAACGGGCGTACGTCCCGCACGCGTACTTATCCTTGGAGGTGGTATCGTGGGCACCAATGCCGCACAGATAGCTGCCGGAATGGGTGCCGAGGTACTGATTGCCGACATCAACCTTCCCCGCCTGCGCTACCTGAGTGAAGTGATGCCGAAAAACGTAAAGACACTCTATTCTTCCACCCATAACATCAAGATGGAATTGCCGAACATCGACTTGGTAATCGGTTCCGTCCTCATCCCCGGTGACAAGGCCCCACACCTCATCACCAGCGAAATGCTGAAGATGATGAAACCCGGTACGGTACTCGTAGACGTAGCCATCGACCAGGGCGGTTGTTTCGAAACCTCCCACCCCACCACGCACAGCGACCCTACCTACATTGTGGACGGAATTGTACACTACGCCGTTGCCAATATCCCCGGCGCCGTACCCTTCACCTCCACCATGGCACTGACAAATGCCACCCTGCCCTACACTGTTTCCCTGGCATGTAAAGGCTGGAGACAAGCCTGCAAGGACGACTCGGCTCTGGCGCAAGGATTGAACGTAGTGGAAGGCAAAGTAACATACAAAGCTGTAGCCGACGTCTTCGGGCTGAAATATGAGGCGATTGAGTTATAAGTTATAAGTTATAAGTTATAAGTTATAAGTGATGAGTGATTTGTTGGTATTTTCCTTTCAGCATGGTAGCGCAGCACAATTACCAACAAATCACTCATCACTCATAACTCCCCCCCAACAAAGAATCCTTCTTCCTCGCATACTCCCACCACATAGCGAGCAGTGTGATGCAGAGGTTGAAAATAAACGGAAATTCCTTGGAATTAGTGTGGAACAAGGTCTGAAAGAAGTCTGTAATGAACGGGGACAATAGAATCGCCAGATAATTCATTACCATTACAAAGGCCAGTGCCAAAGTTGTTTTTTCTGGTATAGCCGTATCTACTGTCTCGTCATAAATCAGCGGTTGAATGACACCATATCCCAAACCAACCAACATACATCCCGGTATTATCAGCCATTCTTTAGGCGAAATCCATATCAAAAGCAAACCCGCTGCAATGGACAAAAGGCTGTAAAACTTTGTGTGTTTCCCCATCCACTTCACGATATGCCCCAGGAAGAAACCCGGAGCCATAATGGCAAGGAAGAATAAGGAGATCATCAATCCGGAATTTCCGCTGGAGAAGTGATGGGCCTCCATCAAAAAAGGCAAGTCAAAAGTAACCGCCAGCACTACATACGTAGTGACGCCATAAAACAGCATCAACTGTAGCAGATGGCGGACATGGATGCCGTATTTACCGGGAATCGCACGCTTGGATTCCTCCGGAACAACGGTAGCCGTATCTTCTGTTTTCTGCGGCTGACCGGTATCTCCCTTCAAATACCCGACAAGCAGCAGAGAAACCAACGGAAGCAGATATATCACGAAAGGCAAGTGCCAGTTTACCTCTGCCAGATACCCAGTCACCGCCGTTGCCACAACCAGCGTCACATTGGTGATGGCAGAACTGTAACCAAACTGCTTTACCCTATACTCCCCCGTGAAATAACGTGAAACCAAACCGGTAGACAACGGGATTATCAGTCCCGAGCCAATGCCGAGCAAAGCACTGACCACCATCAACTGCCACATTTTGTCCGAAAAAAGATAAAGTACCCCACTGGCGGCAAACATCCAAAGCCCCGCTTTCAGCAGACGCACAAAGTCACGTTTCTCGGCCAGCTTGCCCGCCAACAGCACAAAAGGAATTATCAGCAGCGAAGGCAGGGAGGTAAGCATCTGTATATCCAGTTCTGTGGCATGTGGAAAAATGGTAGTAAGTTGTCCCAAAATAGGTGATACGGCCAATCCCGGCAAGGAAGTCAATGCAGAGACTGACCAAATGCCGACAAGCGTGATAAGGGGGATTGTACCCCTTCCGGTATTGATTTTCATATAGTAGTATATTAATTAAATGAATAATGTGGGAACAACAAACCTACCTTCAGAATGTTCGTTTTTTAAGATTTTACTACGCTGCCCTTTAATAAACGCCAAATAATGCAAAACCCCGGAACTTTCATCCGCAAACCCCGTTGTTGTGGGAAATTCGACGGGGAAAAGCCCCGCCGCCTAAACCTTTAAAAAACTTATTAATATGGAAGATTTGAATTTCAGAAAAGGAGATGCAAAAACTGAAGTATTCGGTTCAAACCGTATGTTACAACCCTCACCCGTAGAAAAGATTCCCGACGGACCTACTACCCCGGAAATCGCCTATCAGATGGTGAAAGACGAGACCTTCGCCCAAACGCAGCCTCGCTTGAATCTGGCTACATTCGTCACTACCTATATGGACGAATATGCAACCAAGCTGATGAACGAAGCCATCAACATCAACTACATTGACGAGACCGAATATCCGCGCATCGCCGTAATGAACGGTAAATGTATCAACATCGTGGCCAACCTCTGGAACTCTCCTGAAAAAGAAACCTGGAAAACCGGCGCACTTGCCATCGGTTCCTCGGAGGCATGTATGCTGGGTGGTGTGGCAGCCTGGTTGCGCTGGCGCAAGAAACGTCAGGCACAAGGCAAACCGTTCGACAAACCCAACTTCGTTATTTCAACCGGTTTCCAGGTGGTATGGGAAAAATTCGCCCAATTGTGGCAGATTGAAATGCGTGAAGTGCCTTTGACACTGGACAAGACCACGCTCGACCCCGAAGAAGCCTTGAAGATGTGTGATGAGAACACCATCTGTATCGTGCCTATCCAAGGCGTTACATGGACAGGACTGAACGATGACGTCGAAGCCCTCGACAAAGCCCTCGATGCCTACAATGCGAAGACCGGCTACGACATTCCTATCCACGTAGATGCCGCCAGCGGCGGTTTCATCCTCCCGTTCCTCTATCCCGAAAAGAAATGGGACTTCCGTCTGAAGTGGGTACTCTCCATCAGCGTCAGCGGACACAAATTCGGTCTGGTTTATCCGGGTCTGGGCTGGGTTTGCTGGAAAGGCAAGGAATATCTGCCCGAAGAAATGTCATTCAGCGTAAACTACCTCGGTGCCAACATTACTCAGGTAGGCCTGAACTTCTCCCGTCCTGCCGCACAGATTCTGGGTCAATATTACCAGTTCATCCGTTTGGGATTCCAGGGTTACAAGGAAGTACAGTACAACTCTCTGACCATCGCCAAGTATATCCATGACGAAATCGGCAAGATGGCTCCGTTCGTAAACTATTCCGACGAGGTTGTGAACCCGCTGTTTATCTGGTATTTGAAACCGGAATATGCAAGAGCTGCCAAATGGACTCTGTATGACCTGCAGGACAAGCTGTCACAACACGGTTGGATGGTACCCGCCTATACACTGCCTTCAAAGCTGGAAGACTACGTCGTAATGCGCGTCGTTGTTCGCCAAGGATTCAGCCGCGACATGGCAGACATGCTGCTGGGTGACATCAAGAATGCCATCACGGAGCTGGAGAAACTGGATTACCCGACTCCTACCCGTATGGCACAGGAAAAGAACCTGCCGGTGGAAACCAAAATATTCAACCACGGATGCCGTACACATAAAAAATAAATTAATTTACGATTAAACGATTTACGATGTACGATTAGAGTTTCTCTTGATACGGACTACGTTTAAAGGAGTAATTTCAATCGTAAATCGTACATCGTCTAATCGTACATCACAACGTGTTTATGGAAAAGAAAATATCAATTTCACAAATAAAGGAGGTTGCCCAAGAAGCCTACAATGAGGTGAAGGGCAGCACAGGAGGCAAGAATGCGGATTATATTCCCTACCTTGCCAACATAGACTCCAAACTATTCGGACTCAGCATCTGCCTGATGAACGGGCAGACCATCAATATAGGTGACACAGACTATCGTTTCGGTATAGAGTCCGTCTCGAAGGTACACACAGCCATCCTTATCCTGCGCCAATACGGTGCGCAGAAAGTGCTGGACATGATAGGTGCCGATGCCACGGGACTACCGTTCAACTCCATCATCGCCATCTTGCTGGAAAACGACCACCCTTCCACTCCATTGGTAAATGCCGGTACCATTTCCGCCTGTTCCATGGTACAGCCAGTGGGAAACTCCGACAAGAAATGGGATGCCATTGTACAGAATGTCACTGAGCTGTGCGGCTCCGCCCCACAACTCATCGACGAACTGTACAAATCGGAAACGGCTACCAACTTCAACAACCGCTCCATTGCCTGGCTGCTGAAAAACTACAACCGCATCTACGATAATCCGGACATGGCTCTCGACCTCTATACTCGCCAGTGTTCTCTCGGCATCACGGCCCAGCAACTGGGCATTGCCGCAGGAACCATCGCCAATAACGGTGTGAACCCCGTCACCAAACAAACGGTGTTCGAAGCCAGCCTGGCACCGAAAATCACGTCGATGATTTCTACCGTAGGCTTCTACGAGCATTCGGGCGACTGGATGTACACCGCCGGCATACCGGCCAAAAGCGGTGTAGGCGGTGGTGTAATGGCCGTATTGCCCGGTGTCATGGGAGTATCGGCCTTCGCTCCTCCCCTAGACGAAGCGGGAAACTCCGTAAAGGCCCAATCGGCAATCAAGTTCATCATGAACAAGCTCGGCCTGGGTGTATTCAACGGTGATAACGTAACGATTACAGAATAAGTTTCTCTTTTTAGTTATGAGTTATAGGTTATGAGTTATTTGTTGGTAGGCACCGTAATCAGCAAATGACTTATAACTTATGACTTTATAATGGACTTCATCATGAAAATGGCTCTATCAGAATTTGTATTGCGGGAAAAAGGTATCTATGGCATACTGCATGTCATTATATTGATACTGTCGCTATTTTTAGTTATCAGCATCTCTGTCGACACGTTCAAGGGGATCCCCTTTTACGAACAGTCGGTCTACATGAAAGTACAGTTGTGGATATGCGCCCTGTTCCTGGCAGATTTTGTATTGGAATGGTTCCTGGCAGAGAAGAAGGGTCACTACGTGGCCACGCATTTCATTTTCCTGCTGGTAGCTATACCCTATCAAAACATCATTGCCTATATGGGATGGACTTTCTCACCCGAGATAACCTATATGCTGCGTTTCATCCCATTGGTGCGGGGTGGTTACGCCATGGCTATCGTGGTGGGTTGGCTGACGTACAACCGCGCATCGGGACTGTTCGTTTCCTACCTTACCATGTTGCTGGCCACTGTCTATTTTTCCAGTTTGGCCTTTTATGTCATGGAGCATGGTCCCAATCCTTTAGTTAAAGGATATGGAGACGCCTTATGGTGGGCATTTATGGATGTGACGACGGTGGGTTCCAATATCATAGCAGTCACTCCCACCGGACGGGTACTGTCCGTACTGCTGGCTGCGCTGGGCATGATGATGTTCCCTATCTTTACAGTGTATGTAACGAGCCTGGTCGAACGGCGCAATAAGGAAAAAGAAGAGTTCTACAAGAAAGTTGCACAGAAGCCCGCGCCCAAAGCCGACGCTTCCTGAATAGTTAAAACCGGAACTTTCACTTATCCGTTGGGAACAACTCTCCCCAAGTGTTGTTATAGACGCTGATTTTGAATATATTTTTCATCTAAAACCTTAACTTATGGCAAATATTAAACAAACAGTGAAGCTGGGTGTATTTACCCTGGCAATCATGAATGTGACGGCAGTAGTATCCCTACGTGGACTTCCTGCCGAGGCCGTGTACGGAATGAGTTCGGCCTTCTACTACTTATTTGCAGCCATTGTTTTTCTGATTCCGACGTCACTTGTCGCCGCGGAACTGGCTGCCATGTTTCAAGACAAGCAAGGCGGTGTGTTCCGCTGGGTGGGCGAAGCCTACGGAAAAAAACTGGGCTTCCTTGCCATCTGGGTACAATGGATTGAAAGTACAATCTGGTATCCTACCGTATTGACATTCGGTGCCGTATCCATTGCTTTCATCGGCATGAACGACGTACACGACATGTCACTGGCCAATAACAAGTATTACTCGCTCGTTGTTGTCCTCATCATCTACTGGCTGGCTACGTTCATCTCCATGAAGGGCATGAGCTGGGTAGGTAAAGTGGCAAAGGTCGGCGGCCTGGTCGGGACTATTATCCCTGCCGCACTGCTGATTATCCTGGGTATTATCTACCTTGCCACCGGCGGACACTCCAACCTGGATTTCCACAGCAGCTTCTTCCCCGACTTGACGAACTTCGACAACGTGGTGCTTGCTGCCAGTATCTTCCTCTTCTATGCCGGTATGGAAATGGGCGGTATCCACGTAAAAGACGTGAACAATCCCTCCAAGAATTATCCGAAGGCAGTGTTCATCGGTGCGGCCATTACGGTTATCATCTTCGTGCTCGGTACTTTCTCACTGGGCATCATCATCCCGGCCAAAGACATCAGTCTGACACAGAGTCTGCTTGTAGGCTTCGATAACTATTTCCATTACATCCGCGCCTCCTGGCTGTCACCCATCATCGCCATTGCTCTGGCATTCGGGGTGCTGGCAGGTGTATTGACATGGGTTGCCGGTCCGTCCAAAGGTATCTTTGCCGTAGGAAAAGCAGGCTACATGCCTCCGTTCTTCCAGAAGACAAACAAACTGGGTGTACAGAAGAACATCCTTTATGTACAAGGCGGTGCAGTAACCGTACTGAGCCTTCTGTTCGTAGTCATGCCTTCCGTACAGAGTTTCTACCAGATTCTGTCACAGTTGACCGTAGTCCTCTATCTTATCATGTATATGCTGATGTTCTCCGGAGCCATCGTGCTGCGTTATAAGATGAAGAAGCTGAACCGTCCGTTCCGTATCGGCAAGAATGGCAACGGATTGATGTGGCTCATCGGTGGTCTTGGTTTCTGCGGGTCATTGCTGGCATTCGTATTGAGCTTTATCCCACCCAGCCAGATTTCAACAGGCAGCAACACTGTATGGTTCTCCGTGCTCATCATCGGTGCGCTGATTGTAGTCATTGCCCCATTCATTATTTATGCTTCCAAGAAACCGTCCTGGGTTGACCCGAACAGTAGCTTTGAACCGTTCCATTGGGAAGAGCAACCTGCTGTGCAGACAGCCGGTAAAAGTGCAACAAATATGGCTACCGGTAGCGCCACTGCCAGCAGCAATGGCACAAGTAATTCCGCCACAAGTGGAAATACGGCAAAAGACACAACCAATATCCCCAAAGGATAAAAGGTTATAAGTTGAAACTAAAAAAGGAATATCCCCGAAATCACCGGGAATATTCCTTTTTTATTGTTATATGATACCAGAAGAGGGAATATTCAGAAATCCAATTCCTGCATTCTCTCCCACGCCCTTCTGCTCTCCTCCACCAACTCTTGCATGACCGACGCCACAGACTGCACTCCCTTTCCATGCAGCAAGGCAGATACCTGCCCTATTTCCAGTTCCCCTTCTTCCAAGTCACCTTCAAAAATACCACGTTTGGCACGGCCACGCCCTAAAAGGATACGAAGTTCTTCCTCTGAAGCTCCCACAGCCTCAGCAGCCTCTACGGCGCTGCGAAAGTTATTGCGCACCAGACGCACCGGAGCCAATTTCTTCAAAAGCAGACGGGTATCCCCTTCTTCCAAATGCAAGCAGTAATCCTTAAATACCTCGTTTGCAGAACTCTCTGCCGTCAAGGCAAAGCGTGTACCAATCTGCACACCTTCCGCACCCAGCACCCGGGCAGCCAGCATGGCCTCACCCGTTGCAATGCCACCGGCGGCAATCAGCGGAAGTGTAGTAACTGCACGTACAGCTGGTATCAGGCACAGGGTGGTAGTCTCCTCCCTCCCATTGTGCCCACCGGCTTCGAAGCCTTCGGCAACTATTGCATCAACACCCGCCTCTTCTGCCTTCACGGCAAAACGCGAGGACGAAACAACATGCACCACCGTGATGCCACGCTCGTGCAACCAACCAGTCCATTTCTTCGGGCTGCCGGCAGATGTAAATACAATCTTCACTCCCTCGTCGGCCACAATCTGCATTATCTCTTCTATCTGGGGATACATCAAGGGAATATTCACACCAAAAGCATGATGCGTAGCCTCACGGCATTTCCTGATATGCTCCCGCAACGTTTCGGGATGCATCGAACCTGCGCCGAGCAAGCCCAGCCCTCCCGCATTGCTTACAGCAGCAGCAAGTCTCCAGCCGCTACACCACACCATACCACCTTGAATTATCGGATATCTTATTCCAAATAGAGAAGTCACTCTGTTCATTATTACTTTTTTTAAAGGTTTACTAATGAAAACAAGAAGAGGAGAAAGAAAGTTCAAAATTTGACAAAAAGTGATAAATTACTGTTGTTCCAAAACAGTTATCGAATCTCCATACGCCTTCAATACTTCCAGCGTACGGGCACGGCGCTTGCGGCCTTTGAAATTCCAAAACTCACGGGTAAAAGGTGTCATCAGGTCTAAACCGGAAATTCCACCGCCACTGGCACCCTGCCAACCGCCCACAGCCATATTATTGGCCCGCTCCGTCACCCGGTAACGCAAACCGGTTGCTTCAATCTGCTCCACCGTCTCACGCGGACCGGCATCAAACGGATGTTTAGCCCAGTTCGTAGGAATCATCAGAATCTTAAGTGCATAGAATTCATCTCCTCGCCAAGTATCCTTGTCTACCTTGATTTTTTTCTGATAAATGGGGTCCCAATTATATTTGGTATTGGCTGTATAAGGACGTAAGGTAAGCACCACTTTTTTCTCGGGCGCCTTCGGCATGACGGGCAATGAATTATCAAAATCCATCCACGACTTGTCCATCACCGCTTTCGGAGTACTCAGGGAATTGTTCATTTCCAATTCCTGCAATACCTCCGGATTCAGTTTTACCTCCCTCTCGCCCTTCAGTAACCGGTTCAGCCTCAACGAGTCCTGAGGGGTCCAGTTTTGGGCATAGCAAGGGAAGGCTACTGCACAGAGCAGCCCCATTACAAGTATAAATCTCTTCACCTGACAGTTTGATTACTTAATACCTAATCCTTAATCCCTAAAAACAGGTCACCACCACATATATCCGCTGCCACAAAGCGGTTCGTCATAGCAGGGATCAATCGTCCACATAGTCCGTGGATACTTACGGGTTTCCCACCAACGGCGGTAGCGCGAGGCGGCATCCAGCACCTCTTCGTCCGAAAGGAAATAGATACCTTCATAATTCTCCGCATCCGTATGCACCATCTTGCATCCCATCGAAGCATTGTTCCCGAGGCGGATAGTCTCTACCGTCCACAAGATGCATTCGCCCAAACGCAGCTTGCCACCTGCCGAATAGGATACCGGAGCCAGGGGGAAAGAGGGAATGACCGTCAAGTCCTCGGCATACTTCAGCAATTCCTCTATATCTTCGGAAGCGAACTTGGGCATGTTACTCAATCCATCCGGACTTTGGGTAGAATATTTGCCAGCCTTCAACTGCTTGACAAACAGGTCTACATCCGGATGGTTGTAGTCCAACGTTTCTTTGCTGCAAGAGCTCAAAGAGAGAACAGAAAGAGTAAAGAATACGAACAGCATGGTCTGCCCGAATATATGTAATTTATTGTATAGAGTCTTCATATTTGTATGGTATTTAAGATTAATAAGTCATGCGCACGCCGCACAACAGATTCAGATTGGTGGGCCGTTCCGTACGCAAGGTTCTTGTCTGCGAGTCCGTATCGAAATGATGGGATACAGACGGCTCTGCAAACAAGGCAAAACGGTTGTTCATTTTATAGCGTACCCCTACTCCGGCAGCAACCGACAACTGTACCGGCTCTGCACCGAAACCATTGTCCGGAGCACCTGCAATGCATTTCTCGGCTGCTCCACCTACCATAGCATAGAAATCCACTTTCGGCGTACTGGCCAGCATCATGTTCAGCCTTACCGGAATTCCCAGCGTATGCAACGTATGGTCACCATCCAAGCAATTATACTGAAGACCGGCTTCCAAGGAGAAATGCTTGTTCAAACAACGTTCCACGCTTACCCCGGCCGTGAACGGCATATGGAAATTCCCTTTCGGCAGGGAAGTGCCGATGCCTGCTTTCAATGCCCAATTACGGGGCTTAGATGGCGATACAGCCACAGACTTTGCCGGTTCTTCCTCAGAAGATGGCAGCATTCTATCTATATCAGCATCCTTATGGCCAGGATTTGAATGGTAGTTCCCGTTTCCGGCCGGAGTTCCGTTACTGTAATAACCGTTTCCCGGCTGCTGCTGGTTTCCGTACACCCGTTGGGTAATCCGGATGGAAACATGGACAGACACGGATTCATCCTCATCGGCCTGCGCCGTCAATCCTGCCGGAATGCCGTTGGCGGGATGCTGTGTACCGGGCTTTTGTGCCATGGGGTTGGCCTGATGGATAGAGGGAAAACTTTCCTGCACCACATCCCCGTTCAAGTTACCTTCCGGCGTCATGGCCGCCACTTGTGTAAAGGCCTCCTTGATTTCCTCTTTCGGAGAGAAATACCAGAAAGCGGCAGAAGCAGCTCCCAGTACAAATACAACAGAGGCGGCTGCGGCTACGCGGTGAAACCTCGGAGAAAGAAAAAGCGGCCTCCTGCCTTTTGCGGCAACCGGTGACGGCAAGTCACGTTGCAACCCTTCCCAGAAGTCCTCCCGCACTGTCATCTCTGCGCCGGCAAGACGACTGCGGAACAAACCGGTTATTTCATCATTTTCTCTCATATTCAGTATATTCTTTAATTCTTTTTATCAACAAACACTTAGCACGATGCAACTGCGAGGTAGACGAATGCTCTTTGATGTGGAGGATTTCGGCTATTTCCTTGTGCGATTTCTCCTCAAAGACGTATAAGTTGAATACAGTACGGCATCCATCGGGAAGTTCCGCCACGAACGCCATCAGCATTTCTTCGGAAATACGGCCTCCGGTTTCGGCAATGCCTGCTTCATCCGGAATGTCGGGCAATTGTTCCTCATTCACCACCAGTTGGCTGAAACGTTGCTGTTTCCGCAGGTAGTCTATCGCCTGCGTCACCATTACCCTTGTCACCCAGGTACTCAATGCACATTCGCCACGGAAGGTGAAGTGGGTGAAAATTTTGATGAAGCCATCGTGCAATACGTCATGGGCCGCATCGACATCGCCCGTATAGCGGTAACATACCGCCAGCATCTGCTTGGAGTAGAGGGTGTATAATTCCTTTCGGGCGGAATCCTTTCCTGCCCGGCAGCCCTCAATCAGTTCTATCTCATTTTCCAATGTCAGTGCTCGTTTTACGGACGCCTCTTTGCGTCGTTTGTTAGTTAGACGCAGCATTGCGGAAAATGCTGCTGAATTAATTCTAAAAAGAAGTTAAAGAACGGAGATTATTTATATTTGGATTTCAAAGCCTGTATTTGCTTGTCCAGCATCTCATCCAGTTTATCAAATTCATGCCAATACAGAAAACCGGGAACCATGTTGACGTAATTGATAAATTTCTTATACTGCACAAGAAACAAGGCCTGGTCCCGAAGACCGTCGCCACCGTCAAAAACATTCGCCCACTCCCTGGACATGGCAGCACTCATAAGAGCATCTGTTTTCGTTGCATAGTAATCACTGACATCCTTTTGTTTCCTGCCCAACTCAAAATAAGTCTGCAATACATCCTGCAACATACGTTTGTCCGGTATATACTGCATCAATGAAGAACCTTTCAGCACATCCAGCGCATCTGTCCTATAAGAGAATTCATCCATATTATTGAAAAGCTTGCCATACTTCCACAGAGTATCTGTCGGTATCTTGGATACATCCATATCATGTTCCCTCAACAACAGACTCATGTGTATGTCAATATCCAACAAGTGCTTTATATTACGGAGCTCCTGCCTATTATATTCCAACTCTTCCGTTACCAACTGCATCGTAGCACGCACTTCCTTTTGGCGGGCATTCTCGGTAATCCGGTCATTTCCCCAGAAAGTGACAATGATGCCCGCAGCCACAATACTGAACTGACGGAAATAATCACCTATGCGCCAGCTTTTTATCTTATGGTTCAACCTGTTAAAGCTTGTCTTTCCCATATCTTTTCATTCTAAATGATACTTTTTCTCAAGCGCTTGTATTGCCTCGTCTATACGTTTTCCCACACGTTCTACATAGTCCGGCGTAAAATAGTTCCGCGCTACCCTGACAAAGTTCCGTACCGACCTGTCCGACAAGTAAATATCCCACGCCTCATATCCTCCACGATTTATCTGGTCCGTCTGTTCGTCAGTCAATGCCAAATGGAAAGGAACCATAATTTCGTCCTTCATATCGTAATAGCCATTCATAGTCGCCCTAAATCCATCCAATACCTCATAGATTCCGGTCAACTGCAACAGTAGCTCTTTATCTGAAATCTTCTGCATCAACATGGAGTTTTTAAGTATATCCAATGCATTCTGACTATAATAAAAACTGCGGATATGCCCCATAAGAAAGCGGAACTGTATCAATGAATCTTCCGGTATCGTCCGATGCTTTAAGTCATGCTCCACCAATAAGCTGGAAAGACGTTCATCCTCTCTAAACTCTGAAACGATACTCTTATAATTTTCCCGGTTACTTTTCAGTTCATCCCTAATCAGCGACATGGTGGCTTGAATATCCTTTTTCTCGGAGTTTTGAGTAACCAACTCACTACCGACAAAAGTAATCAGTACGCCAATCACCACAATGGAAGTCTGCCGGATGTAGTCTCCCACTTGCCAATCTTTGACAGTTGTTTTTACTTTATTCCATGTTATGTTTTTCATATCTTCCTACGCTATTATCCATTACTCTGAAACACATCATCCGTTATAGCCAAACGCATCATCTATCCGTCCCCAACAGACCATCTGTTTCACCCCAATACACCATCTGTTTTTTCAGGAGTCATTACTCTGCTGGTTATCAAGAGAAAGCCTCTCATAAGCCTGCCGTAATGCAGCATTCTTTATGAGAGGCTTTCCTTATTATTCTGCAATAATGCTTTCCGCCTTTGTCAACATGCTTTAAAGCTCATGTCCAATCCTTTCACAGAGTGCGTCAAAGCTCCTACGGAAATAAAATCCACACCGCATTCGGCATAGTCGCGGAGCGTATCAAACGTGATGCCGCCGGAAGATTCCGTTTCATAGCGGCCGCCTACCATCTCTACGGCCTTCTTTGTCATTGCCGGCGTAAAGTTGTCGAACATGATACGGTCTACACCGCCCAGGTCGAGCACCTGCTGCAATTCGTCGAAGTTGCGCACTTCTATTTCTATCTTGAGGTCCTTGCCTTTTTCCTTGCAATATTCCTTCGCACGGTTGATAGCCTTGTCGATTCCTCCGGCAAAGTCCACATGGTTGTCTTTCAGCAAAATCATATCGAACAAGCCGATACGGTGGTTTACACCGCCACCGATTTTCACTGCCATTTTCTCGAGGATACGCATGCCCGGAGTAGTCTTGCGGGTATCGAGTACACGGGTATTCGTACCTTTCAGTTGCTCGGCATACCTATGTGTCATGGTGGCAATGCCACTCATGCGCTGCATGATGTTCAGCATCAGACGCTCCGTTTGCAACAAAGACTGTATCTTGCCTTCCACAATCATGGCCACATCACCCGGCTTTACGGCTGTACCGTCATTAATGAACACTTCCACCTTCATGGTAGGATCGAAACGGCGGAACACCTCCTTTGCTATCTCGATACCGGCCAGGATGCCCGGTTCTTTTATCAACAGTTTGGATTTGCCCATTGCCGTAGCAGGAATGCACGAAAGGGTTGTATGGTCTCCATCGCCTATATCTTCGGCGAAAGCCAGGTCTATCAGCCTGTCAATCAATTCTTCTTCCTTATTCATCTGTTTTATCTATCCTTATTTGATGTATGACATATTTGTTCTGTACTTTTCTGAAGAAACAATTCACCCGAAAGTTTCCATTTGCGGTCATCAAGGTACCGATGACGAAACCGGACTCATCGCGCTTCCCCTGATGGTTCACATTAAAACTGCCGACCTTGTGGTTGGAGAAGAAAGCAGCCATTGTGCCCTCTGCCGTCCGCTTGTCGGCGTGGGTCGACTTATTCTGAATGATTAAATCGACCTTGTCACCCAGATACTTGTTGAGCTCCTGAGAGTTTCCTTCCTTGAAGGCTCCAATCACTCCCTCGGGAACATTCTGGGCCAGCAGCACAGACGTCCAAATGAAGAGACCGGTCAACAAAAAGATTACCCGTTTTTTCATTTTCACAAGTATTTATGATAGGCAAAGGTAAGCATTTGTCTCAAAATACAATAAAAAAATGCTAAATTTGTGCGCTAATCAAAACAGAACCAGTATGAAAACTACTCTGCTCGTTGTAGGACGAACTGTAGAACAACACTTTATAACAGCCATCAACGACTATGTGCAACGTACCAAGCGTTATCTCTCATTCGAGATGGAAGTCATCCCCGAACTGAAAAACACCAAGAGTCTCTCCATGGAAGTGCAGAAGGAAAAGGAAGGGGAACTGATATTGAAAGCTCTCCAGCCGAGAGATGTGGTCGTACTGCTGGACGAAGGTGGAAAAGAAATGCGCTCCATAGAGTTTGCAGACTATATGAAGCGCAAGATGAATACCGTGAACAAACGGCTGGTATTTATTATCGGAGGCCCTTACGGATTCTCCCCCAAAGTGTACGAAGCGGCACACGAGAAGATGTCCCTCTCACGCATGACCTTTTCCCATCAGATGGTGCGCCTCATCTTTGTGGAGCAACTCTACCGGGCGATGACCATACTGAACGGGGGGCCGTATCATCATGAATGATGAATTTCAGCTCCGCGACACCTGGAATCCCTTATCCGAGAGTGACATTTCTACGAACCTGGCTCTCGGATTCGGTACATTCAGCGTCAAGGTCTCACGGATGCGCAGGGCTGCCTGCGCATCCTTAGCCACCATATACAGATAACCTCCCCCACCGGCTCCCGGCAGTTTATATCCTAAGGTATAGTCTTTTATCTGACGGATGATGTCCTCTACGGCAGGAGGATTTGTTCCACTGTCCAGTGCCTTCTTCTGCATCCATGTCTTGCCTACCAGTGTTCCGAAACTCTTGAAGTCATTCCGTTGAATGGCTTCGGCCATATCCAAGGCATGTGCTTTCATCTCTTCTAATAACCCCAGGTGCAGGGAAGAGTTGAGGAACATGGAGCGTACTATTTCTGCAAGGATGCCCTTGGCTGTACGCGTAATGCCCGTATAATACAGCAGATGGCAATCGCGGTATTCCGGATGGGTAAACAAATGCTCGGGCAACCAGCGTACCAATGGCTGCTGGGCAAATCCAGCCTCCGTCTGCAACAGTTTGATACCTTGCAATACCCCACCGTATTGGTCTTGCCAACCGCCACCGGTCGTCAGCAACTGTTCCAGGGCAAGCGTACGGCGGCATATTTCGTTCTTATCCCACATCAGTCCGCAAAAGTCACTCAATGAACCCAAGACAGTAGAAGCCAAAATGGAGCTTGTGCCCAGACCGGAACCTGCAGGTATGGCAGAAAGCAATGTAATCTCTATACCTGTGCCGAAGGCTTCCAGTTGTTTTTCCAGCGAAGGATAAGCCGTTTCTGAAAAAGCCGGAACAAACCCGGCCAGCGCCAATGCTGCTTTGGGAATGGAAAAGGGGGAACCTATCATGCAATAGGATTGCAATTCCTCAAAAGTATTCACCACCTCCATGGCTCCCATATCAATGGAGCGCAACACGATGCGATGCTCCGCGCAAGGTTTGATGTACACTTGTAAAGGCGGCTGCCCGTTCAGTTCAATGGCAATATTCACCACACTCCCACCGGCAAACAAGGAGTAAGGCGGAGTGTCCGTCCATCCTCCCGCCATATCTATGCGTACGGGGCTACGCCCCCATACAATCTGGTCACTATACACATTTAGGCGAGGACTGCTCTTGCGTTCATACAAATCAGTCAGCAATCCTTCGCGCAACAAGTTGAATGCGGCCTGCTCGTCTGCCTTGAAGTCCCTTCCGTCCAGCTTCTCAATCTGTGCACGCAGCATCCGGTTATGGATACGCTGCATCAGCGAGGCATCTGTCGGCAACACTTCCGGCTTGTCAATGCCGAATTTATGGAATTCACCGGCCACATCCATCAAGTCGAGTTGATAGAATACACTCTTTGCATGGTTGCGTGCCAGCACTTCCCAGTTTCCTTTGCAGAAGCTCTCCCGCTGTGCATACAGCAGACGCAAGTCGGCTTGTGCTGAAATTTCGTCGGCGGACAACCGACGACTTTCCAGCCAGACAGCCTTTCCTTCCGTCAAGCCCGGTTCGGAAACCATCCATCGAAGCACTGTCCCCATCTGCTCTTTATCTTCCACAACCGGGAAGATGGCAGCAGCCTGCAGGTCCTCTTTTCTGCCGGTGATGTCTTCCACCGACAATTCCCGTTCGACCAGCCATTCCGAAAACGACATTCCAAGGAACAGTGTCTTTTCATCCCGAATATCCCCCTTAAAAGTATCGTCAAAACCATAGGGGCGTACTGCCCAGCGCTGGTCGGCAAGCGGAACTATATCAATGCAGATACCGTCTGGAATGGTCAGCCTCCAGTCATTCTTGGGAACACCCGTGATAATCTGCCGTGCCCCCAGCCGCCAAGAAGCTCCAACAAAGCTATTTTCAATCCAAAGACTGTCGTTCTTCGGAGTAAGGGGGAGATGCACTTCTGCATTCTGCACAAAGATGGCCGGATTGGGCTTCAACTTCCGGTGCATAATCTGGCGCTGGTCGTAGACCTTATTCTGTAAGGTGACGGTTGAAGACAACAGTTCGCGGCTTGTTCCATAATGGTAGAATTCGCCTCCGGGCAAAGGCAATATGGCGACGGAGAGGCTATTCAGCTCTTCATCCTCAATACGGGGATGATTTCCTAAGGACAAGCCAAAGTCAGCATACAAGTCATAGTATTTCAAGTCGGAATATGGCGTATCCACGTCCAAAGCCCCATCTGCCTTCTGCGAACGTTTCATCAGCAAGTCAACGGCCCGGTCGCTCAATAGCCAGATGCCGATATCCATTAAAAAGAGATGTGTCTTGGAGAGGTTTTCCAATTCTTCCAGAGAGGGTTTCTGAAGCATGAAATCCAAGGATTCCGGTTGATTCCGGTCCGAGATAAACACACCATGATGTGTGGCGAGCAACGGGTCTACCCACAGTCCATAGCACACCACATCTGCATCGGGAATCTCTTGAAGCGGCTTTTCCGCACGGATATATACGTCACCACTGGCAATCAGCGTACGCAGTCTTTCGGGAGCCCGCTCCATTATCTTTTCGTAAAGTGGGAGTTGAAGGGATAATAAATTCTGTCCCAGTTTTTGTCCACGCGCCCAGCGAAACACCGGAATCGGGGTCAATATCTTGCCCGCCGGTGCATATCCCGGTAAACGACGGCTTTGTCCTCCGGCATGCAGCAGAATACGCTTCTCTATTGGAATGCTTTTCTCTGTTGGAATGCACTTTTCTGTTGGAATACGCTCCTCCGCCCAATACTTCCTATCCCGTTCCTTCTGCCATTCTCTCAAGAGCCAGGTAGTTCCCCCACCCGAGCCAAGTTTCATTCCCACCGGGTCGGAAGTACAAAACCATTCCGTACGGTCTACATTTTCCAGTTCATAGAATGCCGACACCAGATTAGGCGGCAAAGACAATAATTTCTGCATATCAATCGCTGTATTGCTTACTATTTGACAGCAAAGTAAAATAATATTAGGCAATTGACATAGAAAGTTTCAATTTATTTCTTTGGTATCAAGCTTGTGTTCCTTTACGGAAATACGACTGAGTATATAGGCGATTCATAAAGAATGGCTTTTCCAATCAAGTTCATTTTTAAAACAGAGAAAAGAATTGATTAAGAGTTAAGAAATTGTCGAAAGAGACATTATTAAAGATTCTTAGTAAATTTCTCAGTAATAAAAGATAGAAATACACACGAACAGATACAAACAATTTATAGCATGCAATACACGATACTAACAACATGTCGTGCAAGAAGTTAATAACGTGTCCTACAAAAAACAAATATCGTGTCCGCAGGATATTAACTTCCTGCAAACACGATATTAATTCGCTTTTACACAAAACTATACGAGGCTAACTACCTGCTGCAACAACTCCGACAATTCGAAAGTAGCATTCTTAATATCCGAAATCCGGTTCTTGCCTTCTGTCGTAAGAGAAAAACGCATCTGACGCTTATCTTCCTTACCTATCAGACGGGTAATGAGCTTCTTTCCCTCGACAGAGCGAATGACCTTTGAAGTGTTGGAGGCAGACAAACCCAGTGCCTCGGCTATCTCACTGGAGGTAAGCTTAGGAGTATTGAGCAGCGTGCACAACAGCATTCCTTCATTCAGCGATAAATCATACATCTGCGTAAACTGCACCTCGAACTCGGCAATAGCCCGATAAACATCACGGATTTTACATAAAGTCTCCATATCTTGTCCTCCTATATAAATAAGTTCACATTTGCCTTGTCCGCACGTTCCATATAGGTAGCCACGCCGCCGATGGTTACTTCATCCAGAAGTTCTTCGTGCTGGATGCCCATCATATCCATAGACATCTGGCAAGCAATGAATTCCACTCCCTGCGCCAATGCCTGCGAGCGCAACGACTCCAAAGAATCCACTCCCTTGCGCTTCATCAAGAAGCGCATCATGCGGCTGCCCATGCCAAACATATTCATCTGCGACAACTTCAGTTTCAAAGAGCTGGACGGCAGCATCATGCCGAACATCTTGCCGAAGAAGTCCTTCTGCACACTGGGTTTCTGCACTTTCTTCAAGACGTTCAGTCCCCAGAAGGTGAAGAAAATGGTTACTTTCTGTCCCGTTGCCGCTGCTCCGTTTGCTAGTACGAAGGTTGCCAGCGCTTTGTCCAGGTCGTCACTGAACAGAATCAGCGTCTTTCCCCTCCCCCCGGCTGCGGAAACATTGGAAGCAGATGTACAAGCCGGAGCACCTTTCTCGATGACTACCGTATAGCGTCCTTTCTCGTCATGCTTCTCTATCAATTTATTTCCCGTCGTATCACACCAGGCAGAAGCATCGCGTGCAAAACCGGCATCGGTTGCCACAATCTCCACACGCTCGCCCACAGCAATGCTATCCATCGCCTTTTTCACCTGCATGATAGGTCCCGGACATTGCAAACCGCAAGCATTTATCTTCAACGTTTCCTTCTTGGACACTGATGCATCCGCAGGAACATCATCAGTAGCAGCCTCTACCGAAGAAGAAGAAGAGCCGCCGCCTGCCGGAGCAGATAGAGACGGCAGAGGTGCTGTTGCCGTGGAGTAGGTCTTATAACCACCTATCAGATTGCGCACATTGCGATAGCCGCACCCCATCAGGATGCGCAGGGACAGATAACCGCGCAGACCCACAGCACAGAAAAGCACTACCGGCTTGTCTGTAGGTATCTCTGCCAAATGCTCGCGCATTTCGTCCAACGGAATATTGACGGCTCCCGGAATGGTGCCGAAAGAGAATTCCTCGGGCGTACGGGTATCTATCAGCATCACTTTATCCTTCTCTTCTACCAGCTCGCGCCAAGAGATGACAGGCATAGCACCGCTGATAATGTTCGATGCTACATAGCCGCCAATAGCGATGGGGTCTTTGGCCGAGGAGAAAGGAGGCGCATACGTGTGCTCCGTCTCCATCAAATCGTAGACTGTGCCACCCCGCTTGATGAGTCCGGCTATCTGGTCGATTCGCTTGTCCACTCCCTCGTAACCGATACATTGCGCACCATAGAGTTTACCGGTTTTGGGATGGAAAGTCAGTTTCAAGGTCAAAGGTAGGGCATCCGGATAGTAACCGGCATGAGATGCCGAGTGAGTCACCGAGCTTTGATATTCCATGCCCCACTGCTTCAAGCGTTTGGCTGCAAGGCCCGTAGAGGCTACCGTCATGTCGAATACTTTGGCAATGGAGGTGCCGATAGCTCCTTCGTAGGAAACAGTATTGCCAAACACCATATTATCAGCAACGATACGTCCCTGGCGGTTGGCAGGATTTGCCAGATAATTGAGCCAGGGCTTTCCGGTCAGCGGATGAGGATATTCGATGGCATCGCCCACAGCATAGATGTCTTTTTCGGAAGTCTCCAAGTGTTCGTCTACCCAGATACCGCCCATCTCGCCCAGTTTCAAGCCGGCTTGTTGCGCCAATGCAGTGGCAGGACGCACACCGATGGAGAGTAACACCATATCGGCAGGAATGGCCTTTCCGCTTTTCAGGAATACGGTGATTCCGTTGTCCGTACGCTTGAAATGGGTTACTCCTTCTTCCAGATAGAGAGAGACGCCTTTCTGCAACAGATGCTGATGAATAGGTGCCGCCATAGAGAAGTCGATAGGTGCCATCACCTGATTACCCATTTCGACTACAGACACATGAACACCGGCATGATGCAGGTTCTCCGCCATTTCCAATCCGATGAAACCGGCACCTACCACCACGGCGCGTTTCACCTGCTTGTCCGAGATATAAGCCTTGATATGGTCGGTATCTTCTACATTGCGCAACGTGAAGATGCCTTCGGAATTAATGCCTTCCAAGGGGGGCTTCACGGGGTTGGCAACGGGAGAAAGCAAAAGTTTGTCATAGCTTTCGTCGTACTCCTTGCCTTCCACATTGCGTATGGTAACGGTCTTGTTTTTGGGATGGATGGCGATTACTTCATTCTGCACACGCACATCAATGCGGAAGCGCTTGCCGAAAGATTCGGGTGTCTGCACCAGCAGCTTCTCGCGCTCTGCTATCACTCCGCCTATATAATAAGGTAAACCACAATTAGCGTACGAGATGTAAGGGCCTTTCTCCAATAAGAGAATTTCAGCCATTTCGTCCACTCTTCTTAGTCGGGCGGCTGCCGTGGCTCCACCTGCTACACCGCCAATGATTACATATTTCATAATTCTTTGTTTTTTTAAGTTTGACGATGCAAAGAAAAGAATTATTTTCAATAAAACATAATTTCCATAAGAAAATATTGTTAAATAACTAATTTTCAACAAGAATAGGCATAAAAAGAAGGGGTAAAAGTACTCTTAATAGATATATTTTAGGCGCGGATTACGCGAAGTTCACGGATTCGATTAACTAATCCGCGTAATTCGCGTAATCCGCGCCTAAAAATAGATTATGAGAAAGCACTCATATACTTTTTCCGGACACAGCCTTATACAATATGTAACTTTGAATAGCCTTACCAACCCAGCTTGGAAAGACCGGCAGACTTATACCAATCCGTGGAACGAAACGCTGCGGCAGCCGCCTGTTTAGACAAAGACGGTATATAATGGGAAACACCGCTTGAACCTTCCATAGAAAACATGCCGGTATAACCAGAATAGTTCTTGGAAGTAGTCTCCCAATAGGGTACTGCCATATCATAAACCTGCTTCCAAGTAGCAAAGCCAGAAGCATCAGTTAACTGTTGCATCAGCTGGACAAAATCATAATAACCAATATTACTACTTTCACGACGTTGGTCGTAATTAAAAACAAGAGAACGCAATTCCTCACTATCAGCATTCTCTGACAAGACTTGCTTGGTAATACTTGCCAAAGACTCTAACACTGAACTCTGTAGCGCACAAACGGAAACACCGCCTGTCCAATTCGTATTGGATATTCCACTCCCTCCATTATAAATTTTCTTGTAAGGCTCGTAATAAGCGGCAGCTACCTTCAACGCCACTTCACCGTCCGAAAACAACGCAGGAACAAGTACATCATAGCGTGCCCCCGGTCCAGGTATTTCTGTAGGTGAACCAATATAATAATCAGTAAAGTTGCGCAAGGCATAAGCCACTTCAATGGACTGCATAAAGCAGGCATCGAACAAGACAAAATCAAAATGAGGAACAGCATCAGCAGACAATATTGTAACCAAATCTTCAATATTCATGTAATGAGTGCCCGAACCTGTGTCTTGCCCTACCCATCTGGTAGAAGGAAGTGGATTAGGAATCCAACCATCTCCATGCGACCAATAAATCAAACCATAGCTTTCAGCTCTGTATTCACTGTTTTTAAAGACATCATTAAAGACTTCCAAAGTCTCAGCCACACCCACAGAATTACGATTTTCATAGGTCTTTACCGTTGTTTCCTGCAATTTACCACCTTCATTTTTCAACTCAATGAGACGTGGAGAAGAATCAGTATCAATATAAACTAATAGGCGCATATTACTACTATTGTTCACTTTTGCCATACCCAATCTCATTTCCTCCAAATCTAATAAGGCTAAAGAAGACAAATTATTAAGTGTACCACGATGATCTGCCGCAAGATATGCCAGTACCGTGCGGCTACCAGCAACGGGAGGTTCCGGTATGGGATCCTCGTTTTCGCATGCTGTCAGTAAAACCGAGCAGCACATCCACAATAGTAGAAAGAGTCTGGATTTCATCATATGTATATTCCCTAAATTATTCCTGCGGTTTTGTAAATGTGAAAGCTTCAGGCTTCACCACCTGCAAAACCATATTCTTACTCTTCTTATACTTACCTTTTACCTTTACAGCCTCTTTTTCCAACTTTTTCCTGTTTTCAGAGAAATAAATCATACAAGTATAGTCCGGCTTCTTCAGATTGTACTCCAGATAGTTCTTGAGCTGGTAAGTGTATAAATCACGCTTGGGCAAGAATCCATTCTTATCCAGCTCTACGCTGTCCAATACCTGGATGTCTGTATAATATACGATGGAGTCATTGAAAGAAGCCGCCACACCAAAAGCATATACAGCCTTTTCCTTATCTTTCATTGTAAAAGCCGAGCACAATGCAAAAACCAAAGCTACGTCACAAAGTATACGAACGTATTTCATTGAGTTATGAGTTATAAGTTATGAATTATCAATGGGGGCAAAGATATAAAAAAAACCGCACGCCTACTAAAGACGTACGGTTTTTTAATTCCTTCTATTTGTCGGAAACTGATATTTCTTATTTATCCCAAATAAGATTTGAGCAATTTACTACGATTACTTTGTCTTAATCTTCTGATTGCTTTTTCCTTAATCTGACGCACACGCTCACGGGTCAAGCCGAATTTGTCGCCGATTTCCTCTAATGTCATTTCCTGCTGTCCGATACCGAAAAACATCTGTATGATTTCTTTTTCCCTATCGGTTAACGTAGAAAGAGCTCTATCAATTTCCCTCGCAAGAGACTCGTTCACCAAAGAGCGGTCGGCCATAGGGGAGTCGTCGTTGACCAGCACATCGAGCAAGCTGTTGTCCTCTCCTTCTACAAAAGGTGCGTCCACCGAAATGTGACGGCCGGACACCTTCAGCGTATCAGAGATTTTGTCAACAGGGATTTCCAGTTCATCGGCAAGCTCTTCAGGAGACGGACGACGTTCGTTTTCCTGCTCGAACTTGGAGAAGGCCTTGCTGATTTTATTCAGCGAGCCTACCTGGTTCAACGGAAGACGTACAATACGCGACTGCTCTGCCAAAGCCTGCAGAATGGACTGACGTATCCACCATACTGCATAACTGATGAACTTGAAACCACGTGTTTCATCGAACTTTTCGGCAGCCTTGATCAGTCCTAAATTACCCTCGTTAATCAAGTCGGGCAAACTCAAACCTTGGTTTTGGTACTGCTTGGCCACAGATACAACGAAACGCAGATTGGCACGTGTCAATTTCTCCAGTGCAACACGGTCACCCTTGCGGATGCGCTGAGCGAGCTCCACTTCCTCTTCAACAGTAATGAGGTCTTCGCGACCGATTTCCTGCAAATACTTGTCAAGAGAAGCGCTCTCTCTGTTAGTGATACTTTTTGTAATTTTAAGTTGTCTCATTCTTATAATACAGATTTGGGTTGCAAAGGTACGACAAATTATTTTGTTACAATAATTTCATCCCAACTTTTTCACCTTATTTATATCTTATCCTATATAACAAAAAGGATGCCGGTATGTATTGTACCGACACCCCCTTTTTCGCTATTGTTAGCTAATATTACAATCTTCTTACCTAACTATCCCTATTTTTTATTCTTGAGTCAAATCAACGGCATACATTGCACGTTTTCCTGACGGGAACATACCGGTGATGAACAAACCTTGCTCAGGAGACTTTCTTGCCTCTTTCATCGCCTTTTCCAAATCGTCCACCGTCTTCATCGGCACTCCGTTGGCTTTCAGAATGATGAAGCCCTTGCGGATACCTGCATCGGCCATCTTGCCATTGGTAACCCCGGTAACTTCCAGACCGTAACCCAGGTTCAACTGCTTCTTCAGCTCGGAAGATACGGGCTTGAAGGCTGCACCCAAGATTTCCATTCCGGCATCCTTCACTACCTTCGTAGTGCCTTGCTCATTCTTCAGCGTGATTTCGAATTCCTTTTCCTTCTTGTCACGAACCACTGTTACCTTCACTTTGTCGCCCGGACGGTGTTTTGCCAGCATTTCCTGCAAATCCGAGAACTTGTGAATCTTCTTGCCGTTCAATGCTATGATTACATCATTTTCCTTCAAGATGCCGGCAGCGGAACCACCTTCAACAACTTCGGCCACATAGATACCCTCTTTCACACCAAGTTCGTCGGCCTTCTTCTTCAGTTCTTCGGTCCAGCGTTCGTCCATCTGCAGGTCTGTGCTCAAATCACTACCCTTGATGCCAAGGAGCGCGCGCTGCACGGTACCAAACTGTTTCAAGTCGGCTACCACCTTTGTCATAATGCTGGTAGGAATGGCAAAACCATAGCCGGAATAAGCACCCGTGGGTGAGTAAAGCATGGCATTGATACCAACCAGCTCGCCTTTGGCATTCACCAACGCACCACCACTATTACCTTGGTTGATGGCAGCATCCGTCTGAATGAAAGACTGGATGTTTGCAGCTTGTCCATTGGAGGCAGAAGAGCCAATGGAACGGGCTTTTGCACTGACGATACCAGCTGTTACGGTAGAGTTCAGGTTGAACGGATTACCTACTGCCAATACCCATTCTCCCACCTTCAACTGGTCGGAGTCACCAACCGGAATTGTCGGGAAGTCATCCCCTTCAATCTTAATCAATGCCAAGTCCGTGCTGGGGTCAGTACCGATGATGCGTCCTTTCAGCTCACGGTCGTCATTCAGTTTCACAGTGATTTCATCAGCACCTTCCACCACGTGATTGTTCGTCACAATATATCCGTCTTTGGAGATGATGACACCCGAACCGAAACCTACACGCGGCTGGGTCTGTATCTGGCGCTGGCGTCCACGACCGTCTCCAAAGAAGAAGTCAAAAATATCCGGCTGTTCTTGTACCGTCTGGGTCTTACTCAACTGAGTGGCACGTATATGCACTACAGCATGGAGCGAACTCTCCGCTGCTTGTGTCAAATCCACAGGCTGGGCATCCGTTGCATGGAAAGCCGCCGGTAGCAGATTATTGGGGTTCTGTTGGAACAACTCGCTGAATGCGGCAGGCTTTTCCTTATTCAGCATCTTATAAGTGGTCAATCCAGCCACTCCAGAGCTCAGGAGCACGATAGCCGCAACTCCAAGGATGTTTTTTGTTGTCTGTTTCATACTATTCTTCCTATTCTTTAAATTGTTAATATTCAAGTTTCGTTTAACATTACGACGTTAAAATAACGACAAAAAACGTTCAGTTATTCCGCTTGTCACTCTTTTTTGTTCTCTTTTAACAGAGGATATTTAGGGCTTAACAGCGGTTAACGGCAAAGACTGACAAATTAGCATTTATGTACGATTGCTGACTGTTAAAGAACTGACAGATAGGGCATAAAAAGACGCATCACCCGTTGCGGCCGAAACGGATGATGCATTTGGGGTAAACAGATGATGCGTTTATACCAAACAGATGATGTGTTCGGGCTGAACGCATCATCTGTTTTTAGAGAGCAGATAGCACCTTAATAATTCAAGTAATCAATGTCCATGTGGTAGTCCCACTGCGGGAAGTAGAGGTTACCTCCCTCCCACTCCACCTCGCCACGCTGGAAGTCGACGGTCTCGCTGCGGGGATACTGCTTTTCGGGCTGTAGCGGCATGCCGTAATCAGTGTTCACAATCATGCGCCAAGAGTCTATACCACCCAGGAAGAAATATTCTTCGTCGGCATTGCGGGCAAAGGCAGGAATGCCGAATGACTGGTCGACAGGCACCCAACCCACACCCTCGAAGTAGACTTCTGCCCAATCGTGCAGATTCCATGCACGGGGATGCATCATAAAGCCGCTCTGGAAATGTGCGGGAATACCACTGATGCGGCAAAGCGTAATGAACAGCAGGCTGACTTGGCCACAGTCTCCGTGACGGTTATCCAACACATATTCCGGGATATTCTCAATGGTGGAATATTCGCGTGCAGAAGCCCACGGGAAGTTGTCATTCACCCAACGGAAGATACGTTTGGCTTTCAGGTAGGGGTTGGTTTCACCTGCTGTCAATTTGGCAGCAAGTTCGCGCAAGCGCGGGGAAAAGACGATATGCTTCTCACGCTCGGCAGTATATTCCTTATAAAGGGCGGTCGTCGTATCATAGGGCTGCACGTCTTCCGGCTTCAGATTATGCCATTCGCCGTTGGCGGTAAACTCAAAGGTTTCGGAGAATACGGTCGGTTCGCCTTCGACAGCACGTTTCTCCATGTACAATGTACTGTGACGGCACTCGGGCGACGAAAAGGTGTATTGCGGTTCGCTGGCCGAAATGAACTTGACATCCTGCTGCCGGGCCTGGTCCTGACGGGGATAGGGTAACCAGCAACGGATGATTTTCCCGGCAGGCACGGCATTGGTATCTACGGTCAACGTGTAGGTGACGCGCATGCGCTTCGGCGCAACAATGGCCTTGCCCTCTTTCTTCACAGCAGAAATGATTTCGGGCAGGTTCTCCATATTCACTTTCTCGCTGCCACTCGGCGAAGTGCCTTCCTTGGCTATCTTGATGTCATAGCAAGTGGAGTCCACACGAAACAGATTAGGTCCGGCATTGCGGAAATAGCGTTTCTCTCCATCCAGCATCATGCACTCCAAAGCTTTGGAGGCTTCCCACTGGCGCATCTGCTCATCGGTCACGTCGGGAATATACTTGCGGATATAGTCCTTCACCTGGGATTCCGTCATACAGAAATCCGTAAGCAGACGTTGGTACAGGTCGTCCTCCCAATTATAGGGCTTGCTCTCGGGCTTCGTGCTGCATGCAGAAGCCATCACAAACAGAGCGACGGTATACAATAGCTTTCTCATAACTTCACCACTCCAATACCCGGCAAATCGGGCAACGTTATCTTACCTTTCACAACCTCCATACCCTTGAAACGGTCGTTCGCAATCAGCAGACTACCGTCCAAGTCGGCAAAGTCCACTGCCGGAGAGAATTGGGAGGCAGCGGTAATGGCACAAGAGGTCTCGGTCATACATCCTACCATCACTTTCATGTCCAATGCACGTGCCAAAGTCACCATCTTCCAGGCTTCGCGCATGCCGGTACACTTCATCAGCTTGATGTTGATGCCCGTAAAGGCACCCTTCAAGCCTGCCACATCCTTCAGACGCTGAATGGACTCATCGGCAAATATGGGCAACGGGCTTTGCTGGGTGACCCATGCAATATCGTCCAGTTGTTCCTTGGGCATCGGTTGCTCTATCATGACAATTCCTTTTTCGTGCAGCCAATGTATCATATCGAGCGCATGATGTTTGTCCTTCCAACCCTGGTTGGCATCAATGGCAATCGGAAGGTCCGTCACCGAACGGATGGTCTCTATCATTTCCTTGTCGTTCTCCCGCCCCAGCTTCACTTTAAGGATATTGAACCGGTCGGCACACTCTTTCGTCTTTTCACGCACCACGTCGGCCGTATCAATACCGATGGTGAAAGTTGTAGAGGGAGTCTTTTCCTTGTCCAAACCCCATATCTTATACCAAGGGGCTTGCAACAGTTTGCCCACAAGGTCGTGCAAGGCGATGTCCACAGCAGTTTTAGCAGCGGAATCCCCTGCCGAGAGGCTGTCTATATAAGCCAGTATATCTTCCAGCTGAAAGGGGTCTGAGAATTGGCCGATAACATCCTGCACCTTCTTCAGAAAAGCCAGTACACTGTCCATCGTGCCTAATTCGTGTTGCAGGTACGGGGGCATGGAGGCTTCACCATAACCGATAATGCCATCATATTCTATCTCGACTTGAACGTCGGGAGTGGTAGTACGCGAGTAGGTGGCCACTGTAAAGACATGGCGCAATTTCAGTTCATAGGGGAAGAAACGCAGTTTCATTTTGGGGGTTACACCTGCCCTACTGTTCACGTTGAACAAGGAAGGAGCGTCATTTCCTCCGGCAAATACATGATTGATTGCCATGCCTGAGCCGAGTGCGGCAAAAGCGGCGGTTTTCAGGAAATCTCTTCTGTTTGACATAATTGTGTGTGTATTAAATGTGCCAATATGCTAATGGGCTAATGTGCCAATGGACTGCGCTATGTATATGCTACGTTATGTTTGCACCGTCACGCCGCAGGTCATTGGCATATTGGCACATTAGCACATTATTACATTGAATAAAATGGATTCGTTTCCGTTGTATTGAGCGACGCCTCCTTATTTATATAAGGTAACACGCGCGTAGCGAACAACAGTCTACCGAGGTTGTATTCATCGAACAGCTCGTCGTCGAGGCTGAAGCTATTGACGCGCACATCGCCTTGCGAATGGATGAAACGCTTGTTGCCGATATACATGCCGACATGTACCACACGTTCCTTGCGTTCCGGCGTCGCCTTGCGCCCGAAGAAAATCAAATCGCCCGGCTGGAGGTTACTGAAATCAGGAGCGATATCGATATGCTCGCCCACGTATGCCTGCTGGGAAGCATCCCGCGGAATGATGATGTCGTGCATGAAAAGAACGGTGCGCATGAAGCCGCTACAATCCACCCCTTTGGAGGAAGTGCCAGCCCAAAGATAAGGGATGCCCATCATGCTATGCGCCGTGGCTATAATGCTGGCGGCATCCTGCTTCAAGGTGGCACGCCATTTCTTCTCAGGCATGGAGATGGATTTGGAGATATATCCCTGACGGCCGTCGGGATAAGCCACCTTATAAAAGGCACCTTTTGTCCCCTCCCACTTCAGGCGGTTTCCTGCAGCAACATCAGAGACGGTCTGCGATGCCTGGCTGGGCTGTGAGTAGACAAAGCCATAATGCGAAGTCACCACTATTTTCTCTGCATTGTTCCAAGCGGTCAGCTCTTCCCGCGTGACGGGATGTATGCCTACTCGGTGTACCCATGCAATGTAGTTGTCCGGTGTCTGGATACGGTACCAGCCGTCGCGCTGCAACACCCGCACCGGCATACCCATCAAGCCTTGCGTCATCATTTCTGAAGAGAAATCCGGGGCTACCCGAAGATTGCACACAGACACATTGACAATGCCATACGTCTTGCCTTCAAGTCCGGCCTCATCCGGAAGCACTTGCAGACAATCCATCACCGCATATCCTTTCTTTGCCAAACCATCCAGCAAAGCCGTCTTTGCCTCTGCCGAAGTGGTGACACCACGCAACATCACATTCTTTCCGGAGAAAGAGTAATCCACATCGAACAAAGCCACGCGCTTGTCCGGTGCAAACTTTTGTTTCAAACTGTCAGCGAGTTGCGCCACTTCTGCAGGTATTGTACGGTCACCCACTTCCGAAGCGACAGCAAAAAGCGGGATTAACAGAAATAAAGAAAAAAGAGAGGATAACTTTTTCATTGGCCAAAACGATTTGGGGGTTATTACTAATAGCAAAGCTACGAATTTATTCCGAAATAGATACATGTTTTTAAGATAATTAAGGGTAAAGAATGAAGAATGAAGGATTCATCCGTACTGCATCCGCACACTGCACAACAAATTCTTCATCCTTCATTCTTCATTCTTCATTAATATTCCGTATCTTTGTACCCTATAAAGCAGTTGGTCGGTCTGTCGCTTGCGCCTCGTGCGTATGAGGAAAGTCCGGGCAACACAGAGCGTCCCACTTCCTAACAGAAAGCTGTCCGTGAGGGTAGAGTAACGTAGAAGAAAATAACCGCCGTCGCCCTTGGGCTACGGTAAGGGTGAGAAGGTGGGGTAAGAGCCTACCAGTCTTGTGGCGACACAAGGGCTGTGCGTCTTGGGAGTTGTAAGGTCATGTAAACCGACGTTATGAGAGTTGCTCGCTCCATGTCGGAGGGTAGACCGCTAAAGCTTGTATGGTGACATGCGGCTCAGATAAATGACAGACACTTCTTTAATGGAGAATGGATAATGAAGAATGGATAATTCCTAATTAGGCTTTTTCAGAAACAGAAGAACAGAACCCGGCTTACAGACTGACTGCTTTTTTATTGACAATGGATAATCGAGATAATAGCATGAACAAGCGTATTGCTGCCCTTTGGAAATTCCTCACCTACGACATCTGGCGTATTACGGAAGATGAAGTCACGCGAACGACCTTTTCCGTATACAATATCATCAAGACGATTTATCTTTGCATCAACCGCTTCACCAAAGACCGGATAGTAAACAAAGCCTCGGCGCTGACTTACAGTACGTTGCTTGCCATCGTGCCTATTCTTGCCATTTTGTTTGCCATAGCCCGCGGTTTCGGATTCGATAATCTGATGGAAAGCCAGATTGTCAACGGTTTCGGCGGTCCTACGGAAACCACGGAAGTCATCCTGCAATTCGTGAATTCGTATTTGTCTCAGACCAAGAGTGGAATATTCATCGGAGTGGGTCTGATTATGTTGCTGTGGACAGTCCTGAATCTAATCAACAATATGGAAATCACCTTCAACCGCATCTGGCAGGTGAAAAAGGCGCGCAGCATGTACCGCAAAATAACGGATTACTTCTCTATGCTTCTGCTGATGCCCATTCTGCTGGTGGTGTCCGGTGGTCTTTCCATCTTCATGAGTACGATGGTGAAGAACCTCGAAGACTTTACCCTGCTGGCTCCCGTCGGCAAGTTTATGGTGCGCCTCATCCCCTTCGTGCTGACCTGGTTCATGTTTACAGCACTGTACGTCTTTATGCCGAATACAAAGGTCAAGCTGAAACACGCACTCATATCCGGTATTCTGGCAGGTACGGCACACCAGGCATTCCAATTCCTTTACATCAGCAGCCAGTTGTGGGTTTCCCGTTACAATGCCATCTATGGTAGTTTTGCCGCCCTTCCGATGTTTCTGCTATGGTTGCAGGTATCCTGGACCATCTGCCTATTCGGTGCCGAACTGACCTACGCCGGACAGAATATCCGGAACTTCAGCTTCGACAAGGATGCGCGCAATATCAGCCGGCGCTACCGCGATTTTATCTCCATCCTGATAATGTCTCTCATAGCCAAGCGCTTTGAACAAGACGCCCAGCCCTATACAGCCGAAGAGATATCCGAAGAGTGCCAGATTCCCATCCGGCTGACACACGAAACCCTTTATGAATTGCAGGAAATCAACCTCCTACATGAAGTGGTGACCGATGAAAAGAGTGAAGACATCGCTTACCAGCCTTCCATGGATATCAACAAAATGAATGTGGCCCTCCTACTGGACAAACTGGACACGCACGGCTCAGAAGATTTCAAAATTGATAAGGAAAATGAATTCAACAACCAATGGGGAGCATTGCTGAAGGCACGGGAGGAATACTACAAGAATGCAAGCAAGGTGCTGCTAAAGGATTTGTAAGCACGCGGAAGTCTTTCCAGAAACTCCGTATCTGCTTTCTTTTTGATTATTTTTTAGACGCGGATGACGCGGATGGGAATATTAAAAAAATCCGCGTCATCTGCGTCATCTGTGTCTAAAAAGTAAATCACCGATATTTCTCAGGCTCCACGGCACAAGTCATATCATAGGCACGGTCACTCTGACGGGATGCCACTAATTGCAGGAAATCGTCCATAGTGCCGTTACCTTATTTATATTGTATCATGCGGCTGATGTACTTACCAATGATATCGAACTCCAGATTCACCACACTGCCCACTTTGAAAGCATGGAAATTGGTATGCTCAAAGGTGTAAGGAATAATGGCCACCTGGAAAGTATCGTCGGTGGGATTGCACACGGTCAGGCTGACACCATTGACCGTTACCGAGCCTTTGTCTACCGTGATGTAGCCGCGCTTTGCCATCTCCTTGTCAAAAGCATACCGGAAAGTAAAGTAATAGCTTCCTTCCGCATCCTTTATATCGATGCAAGTGGCAGTCTGGTCCACATGTCCTTGAACGATATGGCCATCCAGCCGGCCGTTCATCATCATACTACGCTCCACATTCACTTCATCTCCCACCTGCAACAAGCCAAGATTGGAACGGTCCAGCGTTTCCTTCATGGCCGTCACGGTATAGGTATCATCTGTCAGACTGACTACTGTAAGGCAAACACCGTTGTGAGACACACTTTGGTCTATTTTTAATTCACTGACGAATGAACACTTGAAAGTAAAATGTACATTCTCCTGGTCTTTGACCATCGCCACCAATGTGGCACATTCTTCTACTATTCCGGAAAACATGGTTCTATATACTTTTAGGTTATACACGATTTATTATTAATATGCGCAAAGATACAAAAAGCCCTTCGTATAGGTACAAAAAAAAGGAAGCTTTTCACAAAGCCTCCTTTTTCAGTTTTCAATAGGTATTAGTTTTTTTTTAAGGTAAAAAGATTGTTTTCAGGATAACGATGCAAATATAGGCGCTTTTCGTGATACTAACCAAATTAAAAAACATGTCTTATAACATCTTTTTGAAAAATCATTTAAGTTTATTATCATTTCAAAGCATTTTTCTACACCTGCAATCGTTTTCAATGGACAAATATAAGGCTATTTTCCATGAAACACTGAAATTATCCTAAAATTTTGTTTATTTCTTATCATTTAAGTAGTGTTCGTCTGTCCGCCCGCTATGTTTTAACACTTTTGCGTCGATAAAGAACACTATTTCTTCGACAATATTCGTGATGTGGTCGCCGGAACGCTCCAACTTGCGGAACACGCTCACCAGGTTCAGACAAGAGAGTGCACTCTCCGGATGCCGGCTGATGTAGTCGGCAAGAATGGCAGTGGCCTCAGCATTGATTTCATCCAGCATATTGTCCTTGGCAAACACGGCGGTAGCCAGTTCCTGGCTCTCCTCCTGAAGCGCCTGTTTTGCCTGTTCGAGCATGGAGAGTACCTGGGCTATCATCTCTTCGAGACGGAGTTGCTTGACCAGCTCAGTATCCAAAGCAGGTTCATGGCAGTTGAGGGCAAAGCGGGCAATGCCCTCTGCAAAGTCGCCCAGACGTTCCAGGTTCGTATTGATTTTGAGCATGGCAAGCACAAAGCGCAGGTCGATGGCAACGGGGTTGTAAAGGGCAATGATGTCCTCCACGTCGCTGTCTATTTTCAGTTCGAAAGCATTGACGCGACGTTCGCGCACCAATACCTGCTGGGCCAGTTCCCGGTCCAGCGTAAGCACGGCATCACCTGCACGGTCGAGCTGATTATATACCAGGGTCCACATTTCGTCTATTTCCTTTTTCAGCAAGACGAGTTCAGATTCGATAAACTTCACCATAATGTTTCTATTTTAAGATTACTTTTGTACAACTTATTTTGACCTGCATGGAACAATCCGCTACCCGAAACGTCCCGTGATGTAGTTCTGCGTCTCCACCTTGTCGGGATTCGTAAATATCTTCCGGGTATCTCCAAACTCCACCATCTCACCCATATAGAAGAAAGCCGTATTATCACTGACACGCGCAGCCTGCTGCATGTTGTGGGTGACGATGACGATAGTGTACTGCTTCTTCAACTCGTGGATAAGCTCTTCCACTTTGGCGGTGGAGATGGGGTCGAGGGCGGATGCCGGCTCGTCCATCAGCAGGACCGAAGGAGACACCGCCATGGCACGGGCTATGCAGAGACGTTGCTGCTGACCGCCGGAGAGGGCGTAGGCAGAGACTTTCAGCTTGTCCTTCACCTCATCCCAAAGGGCGGCGCCTTTCAGGGTTTCTTCCACCCGTTGACGGATGAAGGCGTTATCGGTGATGCCATTCACGCGGAGTCCGTAGGCAACGTTCTCGAAGATGCTTTTGGGGAAAGGATTGGGACGCTGGAACACCATGCCCACGTTCTTGCGGAGTTCGTCCACTTGCACTCCTCTTCCATAGATATTTTGTCCGTCAATGCGTATCTCGCCGGTCAGACGGGTGTCGGGAATCAAATCGTTCATGCGGTTCAGCAGGCGCAGGAAGGTAGACTTTCCACAGCCCGAGGGACCGATGAAGGCTATCACAGACTTCTCCTCAATCTCCATGCTGATGCCTTTCAGGGCATGGAAATCGCCATACCAGAAGTTCACGTCACGGGTTTCTATCTTGTTCTTCATACCTATTGTATATGTTTTCAATTCGTCTTAATCTTCTTCTCAAAGTATTTCCGTAGGGCGTTTGCCAACAGATTCACCAGGAGGATAATCAGTATCAGCACCAATGCTGTGCCATAAGCGATGGGAAGCTGCGCTTCCATATCCGTACCGCTGGTAGAGATGACATAGAGGTGATAAGGAAGCGCCATGCACTGGTCGAAGATACTTGTAGGCAGCTGTGGCAGGAAGTAGGCGGCACAGGTGAAAAGGATGGGTGCCGTCTCGCCCGAAACACGCCCCAGCGCCAGAATCAGTCCAGTAATGATATTGGGCATCCCCATCGGCAGGATGACATGCCAGATGGTCTGAAGCTTGGTAGCTCCCAACGCGCGGCTTCCCTCACGCATGCTGTCGGGGATGGCTTTCAGCGCTTCTTCCGTGGTGCGGATAACCAAAGGCAGACTTAGCAGACCCAGCGTCAACGAACCTGCCAGGATGCTGTCTCCAAAATCCATATAGTTGACAAACAGCGCCATGCCAAACAGACCGAACACGATAGAAGGGATGCCGCTCAGATTATTCGTCATCATCCGTATGAAGCGTACCACCCAGCCTTTCGGCACATACTCATTCATATAAATACCGCTCATCACTCCCACCGGAAAGGCAAATAAAGCACTGCCCGCCATCAAGCAGAACGTACCTACAATGGCAGGAAGGATTCCACCGGCAGTCATACCGTTGGTAGGAGCCGTAGTGAGGAACTCCCAATCGATAACTCCTATACCTTTATATATAATGAAGCCGAGGATTGCAAAAAGAATCCCCACCACACTCAGGCTCAACAGACGGAACAAGCCGAATGCCATGTTTTGCGAAAGATGCTTTCTATTGACCATATCTACCTTCTTTTATTTTCGTCTTGGCGAAACTGCTTCCACCGTGAAATTTATCAATAAACTGATGAAGAACAGCACGACACCCAGTAGGAACAATGCTTCGTAGTGAGGTCCGCCGGCAGGTGCCTCGCCCAGCTCCGCGGCAATCGTTGCCGGAATGGTGCGCAGCGGTTCCAGGATGGTATGGGGAATGACGGCGGCGTTGCCCGTCACCATCAGCACAGCCATCGTCTCGCCCACCGCACGGCCGATGCCCAACACCACTCCGGAGGTGATGCCCGAAATGGAGTAAGGAATCACTACCTTATATATAGTCTGCCATTGCGACGCTCCCAGTGCCAGACTGGCTTCACGCATGGCACGAGGGCAGTTTCTCATCGCATCTTCCGTCACCGTAATGATGGTGGGCAGTGCCATAATGGCAAGCACAATACTGCCCGCCAGCCCGCTCTCGCCGACCGGCAAGTCGAAGACCTGCTGCAAAAAAGGCACAATGACAATCAAACCGAAAAAGCCGTAAACCACCGACGGTATGCCACTCAGCAACTCAATGATAGGTTTCAGCAGATTCCTTACCCGGGAATTGGCTACCTCCGACATATAGATTGCCACCGACAGACCAAACGGCAGTGCAAAAAGGATGGCAAACAGACTGACCCACAACGTCCCCGTAATGAGCGGCAAAAAGCCGAACTGTGCAGCAGGTGTTGCCGTGGGAAACCATTCGGCACCGGCAAAGACGTCTTTCACCGAAATGGTGTTGTCTTTCAGCAAATGCACTGAGTCTGGACGAACGATGAACTGCTGCGGTACAAAGGCTATAATGCCAGGCGTACGCTCCACCAGCTCCGTAATGCAAGCACCTGCATTTTCATAGGAAGCGCCCAACTGCTCTTCCGTATAATACTGTGTGATGTCCTCCAAACGGAAAAGGCGGATAGGAAGGTCCTCCCCTCCCACTTCGTTCCAGTTTGTCAGCTCTTCATCAAAGACATCCTTTATCTGTGCCGGAGTCAGTTCGCCCACCCGATTCTCCTTATTCAAAGCCAATACATACCCTTCTTCTATCACCTTGCTGCTGAACAAGCCTAGCGCTTCGGAAAAGAGGAACACGACGATAAGTACGATGGTAAGGCTCGTCACAAAGCCGCTACAAGCCAGTATACCTTCTACAATCTTCTCAAAAATCTTTTTCATGTTGCCTATTGATTTCTGTATGCAAAGGAACGGACCGGATGTTAAGGTAGTGTGACTAACGTTTGAAAGAAATGTTTCAAACGTGTTACAAAACCATTACAACGACTTAAAGTACACCCCATGTAACACACTTGTAATATCCATTGCCTTAATTTGCATCATGCGTTGAGCCAGATTACATGATGCATACCATCGGTTTACATCATGTGTTTGCCCCAATTGCATTATCTGTTTACCCAATTTGCATCATGTGTTTTATGAAGACAAGAGAATTACTTCTACTCCTCGCACTGACAGCCACCACCGGCATGCAGGCGCAACGCATCAAAGGCAGCGACACCGTGCTCCCCATAGCGCAGCAGACCGCCGAACGCTTTATGACCCTAAACCCCTCTGCCCGTGTCACCGTGACCGGCGGCGGAACCGGTGTCGGTATTTCAGCCCTGCTGGACCAGACCACGGACATCGCCATGGCTTCCCGCGCCATCAAGTTCAGCGAAAAGATGAAGGCCAAAGCCGCCGGAGAAGACTTGGCAGAAGTTCCCATCGCCTACGATGCCCTTGCCGTAGTGGTCCACCCCTCCAACCCAGTGAAACAACTGACCCGCCAACAACTGGAAGATATCTTCCGGGGCAAAGTCACCAACTGGCAGCAAGTGGGCGGAGACGACCGCAAAATCGTAGTCTACTCCCGCGAGACTTCCTCCGGTACCTACGAGTTCTTCAAGGAAAGCGTACTGAAAAACAAGAACTACATGAGCAGCAGTCTCTCCATGCCTGCCACGGGAGCCATTATCCAATCCGTCAGCCAAACTCGCGGAGCCATCGGATATGTGGGTCTAGCCTATGTATCACCGCGTATCAAGACACTCGCCGTTTCATACGACGGGCAGCATTATGCCGCTCCCACGCTGGAGAATGCCATCAATAAGACTTATCCGATAGTACGCCCGCTATACTATTATTATAACCGAAAAAACGCCTCGGTCGTAGCCCCTCTGCTCGATTTCATCTTGTCTGCCGCAGGACAGAAAATCATCAAAGAGAGCGGATATATCCCGGTACATAAAGAATAAATCTTCATTCTTCATTCTTCATTCTTCATTTTTTTACCCTATCTTTGTCCCCACGATACGAAAATAGTAACATTATGGCAGAAATAAAGAGCGAAGAAACAAGCGAAAAAAAGAGCTTGAACTTCATTGAGCAAATAGTAGAAAACGATTTGAAAGAGGGTAAAAACGGGGGAAAAGTACAGACGCGCTTCCCGCCCGAACCAAACGGTTACCTCCACATCGGACACGCCAAGGCCATCTGCCTTGATTTCGGTATTGCCGCCGCACACGGCGGTGTCTGCAACCTGCGTTTCGATGACACCAATCCCACCAAAGAAGATGTGGAATATGTAGAAGCCATCAAGGAAGACATCCAGTGGCTGGGCTACAAATGGGGTAACGAATATTACGCTTCCGACTATTTCCAGCAATTGTGGGACTTCGCTATCCGCCTCATCAAAGAGGGCAAGGCATACATCGACGAACAGACTTCCGAGCAGATTGCCGCCCAGAAAGGAACTCCCACCCAGCCCGGTGTGGAAAGTCCCTACCGCAACCGTCCTATCGAAGAAACACTGGATTTGTTCCAGAAGATGAACAGCGGCGAGATTGAGGAAGGTGCCATGGTGCTCCGTGCCAAGATAGACATGGCAAGCCCCAACATGCACTTCCGCGACCCTATCATCTACCGCGTAGTGAAGCATCCACACCATCGCACGGGCACCACTTGGAAGGCTTATCCGATGTACGATTTCGCCCACGGGCAAAGCGACTTCTTTGAAGGCGTGACACACTCGCTCTGCACACTGGAGTTTGTGCCCCACCGTCCACTCTACGATCTCTTCGTGGACTGGGTGAAGGAAGGCAAAGACCTCGACGATAACCGCCCCCATCAGTATGAGTTCAACAAACTGAACCTCAGCTATACGCTGATGAGCAAGCGCAACCTGCTGACTCTAGTCAAGGAAGGCTTGGTAAACGGTTGGGACGACCCCCGTATGCCGACTATCTGCGGTTTCCGCCGTAGGGGATACTCTCCGGAGTCCATTCATAAGTTCATCGACAAAATAGGATATACAACCTACGATGCGCTCAATGAATTCGCCCTGCTGGAAAGCGCCGTGCGCGAGGACTTGAACGACCGCGCCACCCGCGTATCTGCCGTACTGAATCCGGTGAAGCTTATCATCACCAACTATCCCGAAGGGCAAGTGGAAGAGATGGAAGCCGTCAACAACCCCGAGCATCCCGAAGAAGGCAACCACGTCATCGAATTCAGCCGCGAACTCTGGATGGAGCGCGACGATTTCATGGAAGATGCCCCAAAGAAATACTTCCGCATGACACCGGGACAAGAGGTACGTCTGAAGAACGCGTACATCGTGAAGTGTACCGGCTGCAAGAAGAACGACGCCGGTGAAATCACCGAAGTATATTGCGAATATGACCCTGATACCAAGAGCGGTCTGCCCGGAGCCAACCGTAAGGTGAAAGGCACCATCCATTGGGTAAGTTGTGCCCACTGCCTCGAAGCAGAAGTACGTCTCTACGACCGTCTGTGGAAAGTGGAGAACCCGCGCGATGAGCTTGCCGCCATCCGCGAAGCGAAGAACTGCGACGCACTGACAGCCATGAAAGAAATGATCAACCCCGACTCCCTGAATGTGCTGCCCTGCTGCTACATCGAGAAGTACGCTGCCGGCATGCAGCCCCTCTCCTACCTGCAGTTCCAACGTATCGGTTATTTTAATGTTGACAAAGATTCTACGCCAGAAAAAATGGTATTCAACCGTACTGTAGGTCTGAAAGACGTTTGGGGTAAAATCAATAAATAAGAATATGAGTAAAAAAAACCTGCTGTCCGGAAGAGACAAAGAACTGCAAGAAATGGCAGAACAATATGAAGCAGCCAAAGCAGAGAACAGAACCATCTATCTGGACGCAGACGACTTAGCCGACCTCGCAGACTGGTATGCCGTGCATCATAAATATGCCATGGCTACCGAGGTCGTAGAGTATGGCTTGGGAATACATCCGGATAATACGGCTCTGCTGGTGGAACAGGCATACTTGTTCCTCGACACCCAGCATAAAGAGCAAGCCAAAGATATATTGGAACGGATTGCCGAAGAATCTTCCGAAGTGAAAGTGCTGAAAGCCAACCTACTGTTGGGCGAAGGCAAAGAAGAAGAAGCGGAAGCGATACTCGACAGCATAGACGATAAGGACGACCTGGCCAATATCGTTGATGTATCCTATATGTACATCGACATGGGATTCCCGGAAAAAGCATTGACATGGCTGACGCGCGGACTCGAAAAATATGCCGAAGAAGAAGCCTACCTTGCCGTCACCGGCGATTGTTACTATGCCCAGGGACTGTTTGAAAAAGCCACCTTCTTCTTCAATAAGCTGATTGACAAGAATCCGTATTCGGCTCCTTACTGGTTTGGACTGGCCCGTTGCTACTTTGACCAGCAGATGTTCGACAAAGCAATCGAAGCATGCGACTATGCCACGGTGGCCGATGACGAGTTTGCCGATGCCTACCTGATGAAAGGACATTCCTTCTTCCAATTGGGAAATGAGGAAAGTGCCATGGAGAACTACCTGCAAGCCGAAAAGTTCCATCTCGTCTCCCACGGTTTCATCAACACCTTCATCGGCCTGAACAAAACCTCCAAAGGAGAGTGGAAAGAAGGATACGACTATCTGGAAAAAGCCATAACGGCCGAAGACAGCCATGACTTCGCCTTGCCCTCCCTTTATGCCAATGCGGCCCTATGCCTGCACAAGATGGGAAAAAAGCGCAAAGCCCACCAATATTGTAAAAAAGCATACGACTTGGCACCCGAAGAGATAGACCCGTATCTGATTGAGGGGCGCATCTACATGGAAGAAGGTGAGTATGAGAAAGGTGTGAAAAAATGGGCCAAAGCCTTAGAGTATGCCCCCTATGCAGATACCTGGCACGAAATAGGCATGTGTAGCATGGAGATAGGACAACTAAGCTATGCCAAGCTGGCCTTTGAACATGTCAAAGAGATGGAACCGGACTTTGAAGGTATCAACGAAAGGCTGACCTCTCTGTATATGCTGCTCAAAGACAAAGAGAACTTCATGAAGTACAACCAGCTGTGCGAACATCCGTTCAGGCTGGAAGAGCTGGACAAATTGCAACAGATACTACAAGAAGATAATCAGGAAGAGCTGGCCCTAGTGATGAAGAATATTTTCAATGCATTACAATAACAGTAATTATATACCACTAATCTAGCAAATGGAATCAGTAGCCTTTATCCAATGGTGTCTCGACCACCTCAATTACTGGACCATCACTTTATTGATGGCCATTGAAAGTTCGTTTATTCCCTTCCCCTCGGAAGTTGTAGTCCCTCCTGCCGCTTGGAAAGCCGCCAACAATGACAACATGAATATATATCTGGTGGTATTGTTTGCAACCATAGGGGCAAATATCGGAGCATTGATAAACTACTATCTGGCAAAATGGCTGGGACGCCCCATCATTTACAAGTTTGCCAACAGCCGTTTCGGGCACATGTGCCTCATCGACGAAGCCAAAGTGCAGCATGCGGAGGAATACTTCGATAAGCATGGAGCCGTATCAACCTTTGTCGGCCGCCTGATACCTGCTGTTCGCCAGTTGATATCCATCCCTGCCGGTCTGGCACGCATGAAGCTGGGAACTTTCTTGCTGTACACCACCTTGGGTGCAGGCCTTTGGAATTCCATCCTGGCTTTTATCGGCTATTACTTGTCCACAGTACCCGGCATTGAGAACGAGGAACAGCTGCTTGCCAAAGTAACGGAATACAGCCATGAGATAGGTTATGTATTTATCGGCATCGGCGTACTCATCGTGGCATTCTTCATCTATAAAGGCATGAAGAAGAAATAAAAAAGAAAACGGTATGATAATAAAAAAGCGGTGGACAGCATGATAAATTCTGTCCACCGCTTTTTATTGCTTATCCCAAATCCAAACTTTCTACTTTACAGCTGCAATAGCTTTATCATAGTCAGGTTCTTGCGTAATTTCAGGTACCAATTCCGTATAGGCAATCTTACCATCTTTGCCGATAACCACTACCGAACGCGCCAGTAGACCTGCAAGCGGTCCGTCGGCCATGCGTACCCCGTAGTTTTCATCAAAATCGGAAAAACGGAAATCAGACAAAGGAATCACATTCTCAATACCCTCCGTTGTACAGAAACGTGCATGTGCAAAAGGCAAATCCTTGGAGATTGCCAACACTACCGTATCGGGCAGGCCGGCAGCCAGTTTGTTGAACTTACGTACAGAAGTAGCGCACACACCAGTGTCAAGGCTGGGGAAAATATTCAAAATAACATTCTTCCCGTTCAGTTCCTTCAAAGAGAATGAAGACAAATCTGTTTTTACCAATTCGAAATCGGGGGCAACAGAGCCCACCTTTATAAATTCACCGATAACCTTTACCGGTTGTCCTTTAAATTTTGTTGTAGCCATAGTTTTATCAAATTATATGTATACATAACAAATTACATACAGAAAAAGTTCACCCGAAACTTTTTTCCAGATAAACTGTTATTCTACGGACGAATTAATGATAATCACTTAAAAAATTAAATTCACATGAAAACTATTTTTGACGAACTTCAGCAGGAAGTAAAGAATTGGTGGATTTCACTCATTCTTGGTATTCTTTATGTAATAGTGGCTATAAGCCTGATGTTCTCCCCTCTCAGCGGGTATGCGGTATTGAGCATTCTGTTCAGCGTCTCCATGTTGTTCAGCGGTCTGCTGGAAATATCCTTTGCAGTAAGTAACCGTAGAAGGGTATCCAGTTGGGGATGGTATCTGGCTGGAGGCATCATCGACATGATTCTGGGATTCTACCTGATAGCCTACCCGATGCTCAGCATGGAAGTCATTCCATTCATCATCGCCTTCTGGCTGATGTTCCGCGGCTTCTCATCCGTAGGCTATGCCATGGACCTCAA
Organism: Bacteroides sp. AR20; assembly: GCF_964250605.1. Taxonomy (NCBI): domain Bacteria; kingdom Pseudomonadati; phylum Bacteroidota; class Bacteroidia; order Bacteroidales; family Bacteroidaceae; genus Bacteroides; species Bacteroides sp. AR20. Next base: position 98,382 of record NZ_CAXUGK010000016.1, read on the forward strand.
AAGATACGGGACAAGAGACTGGGGATGGTATGTTGCTTTCGGTATTCTTGCCGTCATCTGCTCGCTCATCATCTTGTGGCAACCGGCAGTAGGCGCCCTTTACGCCGTGTACATGATTTCGTTTGCATTCCTGATTATAGGCTTCTTCCGTATCATGCTGTCATTTGAGCTGAAAAACCTGCACAAGCGCGGGAAAGAGTGGAAGGAAAAGAAAGAAGTATCAGCCGAATAAGTAGCCCACACGAAGCGTGTCAAAAGGAATCCCACCTTTGACACCTTCGTTTAGCCGAATTGCTCAATAACGTCTCAGAAAACGGAACATCGTGGTCCGTGACACTCCCATCTGCCGGGCAAGTTCAGCACACGACTCTCCTCTTTGGTGCTCCCTCACAAGTTTCCTCTTGTTCGCATAGAGTATCTTCATTTTGGGTGTGTCCCCTTTCTTCCTGCCCAGATGTTTTCCCTCCTGCCTCCGTCGTTCCAGTGCTTCTTTGGTGCGCATGGAAATCAGATTACGCTCTATCTCGGCCATCAGTCCAAAAGCAAAACCCAGCACTTTGCTGTTGATGTCATTCTGGAACACATACCCCTCTTTGGTACTGTACAGCACCACTCCCCTTTTGATGCAGGAGTTAAGAATGGTCATTATCTCCAGCAGTGTCCGGCTAAGCCGCGAAATTTCCGTTATAATCAAGGAGTCTCCCGGTTTCATCCGGTCCAACAAGCCCGCCAGTTTACGCTCTTTGCTACTCACTTTTCCGCTGACCGTCTCCATGTACCATCTGTCGATGCTCAACCCATTCTTTTCCGCGAAGCGTATAATTTCCTCGCGCTGATTCTCTAAAAACTGTTTTTCTGTACTTACTCTTAAATAAGCTACTACTGCCATAATTGATAAACGTTTATTGGTTATTATTCACCACCAAAGAACGGTTATTCAAGTAAGAGTGGCAACACACAACTATGACTCTCTATCACAGAGGATCACATTATGGACGTAAGCACTCAATTTAGGGCATCTCCCTTTGAAAGGGCACTTTTCAGTGCCCTAAACCGAGTTTTGTTAATTAATTAGTCTTGAATTTAACATTGGCTGGCAGCCAAAGTGATTTTGTCAGGAACCATGTTAACATAATCCCTGCACCCGTTAAAGATATTTTTGAAAAAAGTTCCGATGAAGTTCCAGATAGAACTGCCATGAAGCTTTACCGTTCCTATCACACTGTGATAAGTTGCTGCCATCTCTGCACCGGCATCACTACCATAATGAAGTGAATTGTTGCGTTGAGTGGTCAGCTTTCGAATGGTTCGCTCAGCCAGGTTGTTGTCTATCGGTAATTCACCATCATCCAAGTAAGCAAAGAGCTCTTTCCAGAACCGGTTCAGATAATTGAGAGCTTCTTTATAATACCGGCTTCTAAATTCTGAATCCTTTGTCAGTTCACTGTCCAACAAGCTGCGTAACTCTATCAGAAGTTCCTTCGTTGCCAGGCTTTGCCTTTCTCGGAACCTTTCCTTGGGAGTTAATCCGGCATCATCGTATTTACGCTCCCTCATAAAGAACTCCTTTAAAATTTCGGAAAAGCGTTCTGCATTCGGTTCACCACCCTGATTGGAAGCCTTGACAAACTTGTTCTTGGCATGTGACATACAAACCTGGTGTACAGTATCTTTAAACCGGGCTGATTTCAGCTCATTGCCGATAAATACATAAGCATTGTATCCGTCGGACATAATACTCTTCAACTCTGCATCGCCCAAAAAGTCTGTAAGTACATCACGACCGCGCGAGCCATTCTCATAGAAGAAAATGGCTGTTTTCTGAGCCTTGTTGACCAGAACCCAAATGTAGCACTTCTTATAGTGATCGTATTTGCGCACTTTACACCAGGTCTCATCGCAGTTCACAATCGAATCTTTTTCCAAAGCTATAGACTTCAATACACAAACCAGTTCGTCCAGGTATGTCTTACCTTTCTTAAGCCAGTTGCGCAACGTGTTTTTAGAAATGGTCATGCCCATATCTGTCAGCCATTGGTGAAGAAGACCAAAAGTCACATTCTTTACATAAACTTCATAGGCAATAGCCTGCAGAAATTCAGGAGTGGCCCTAGTGCCTTCAAAACTGGTTACTACCTCCGGATGGCCTTCAGAAGGGAAATAGCCCCACTTCGGCTTTTTACCAGGCTCTGCATAATGAACCATCTCAAAACATTCTTCCGTAAGGAAAGTACGAAAACTGAATACCCGTACCATTCTTCTTTCAATAAGGCGACCGGGAACCTTTGTCAAATCGGAAGGATGCTCTGTCGCCTCTCCAACTACTCCCATCCTTTTATAACCGTCAGGGCGATTGGATAAATCACGCTCTTTCCTGGAAGACTCTTTTACCTCTTGAGATGGAGCATGATCAACCGAATCCGTACGAAGCGTATCATCGGTTCCATCATAATCATCTTTCTCCTTCCGGCGGTCTGAATCACTTGTTTTAGCTTTAGATTGTATCTTTTGACGTCTATCACCAAAACGTTCCTGATGGGCATAATCAAGTTTTTCTTGAAGTGATTTTATCTTACGCTCAGCCGATTTGCGAAGTTTATGCTCTTCCGATAACCGATTCTCAAGGTCAGCATGTTTCGATTCCATAGAGGACACCTGAGCCTTCAGATCCTTCATCTGAGCCATAAAATCCTCCAAAACAAGCTTCATGGCATCACTTGTCAACCGAAGATCCTGATTCTGTTCGGCAAGGTATTGTATGTATCGCTCTTTCTGATCCTCTGCCATACCTGCACTATAATTTATAGGGTTGCGTGAGTAGGTTTCCCTACTCAACAACTCTCGTTTTGTTGTAATTATATCTTGCAGATCGATCATACTTAAACCTTTGATTTACAGCATTAAAGGTAATAAAATAATCACAAAACCGCAAGTGGATAAATAGATTGATTATCTGATTTTTAATGTTTTAACTATAGGATTCTCAAGAATCAAAACCACGTCCTTCCAGGCAATCCGATAAACAGTATCTGCCCCGTTCCGCTCTACTTTCATGAACTGATAGCCTGCTACAAACTTCTTTTCGAACAGACTATATGAACGATTATCAAATGAAAACATACGGACTATTCTGCGATTGCGAGACATGACTATAAAGACGTCTCCATCATTGGGCTCACGGTGAAGCCGTTCACGAATGACAGACAGCACACGGCTGTGTTTACAACGCATATCGGTAAAATCACGGACATAATAAAAATGATTCAGACCGGTAACACTCAACATAACCCCTCCAACTGCTCTACCATACGAACCAAA
>NZ_CAXUGK010000017.1:0-98469 GCF_964250605.1 Bacteroides sp. AR20
TTAATTAACTTTGCAAAACCTATCGGGTGGTACACGTTTCAAATGCTACCCGGGTCCCTTTTCAAGTGTTAGCTACACTATCTTCGATTACTATACTTTATTCAAGGTGCATATATATAGGAATAAAGATGAGTAAAGTTGCAACCGCATAAGAACCTGAATATTGGTGGGGAATCCATTGTGCGAAATCCAAATGGTGGTGAGTATCTGATATGTTGGATGTGGACAGCTTGCTGGTTAAGGAGGGATATTTTATAAAATTCCATAGCTTATTACGGCATTTTTTCTACGACCGCTGCCCAAGTGGCAGCTAAAAAAGCCGATAAGCGAAAGGGTAACCCTCTCGACACCCGTTTGACTACCTGTTCTATTCTTTTCCCTATCATCGTCGATGACGGTTTGCAAGGACGGAATTTTATAAAGCGACCATCGTAAAGTAAACAGTAAAACTAACATTAAAACGAAACTATCATGACCCAATATGCGGTATGCCACATCCAACGTGGCAATTCAAACGGCAGTGGATTAAGCACCCACATAGAGAGACAGACGAAAAGCGGAAAGCCGTTCATTCCTCAAAATGCAGATCCATCGAGGACACACCTCAATCGTGAACTGCTCTCATTCCCCGATGGAGTAAAAGACAGAAACGGTGCCATCAAGAACCGGCTTGCCAATGCTGGACTTAAACGTAAGATAGGCAAGAACCAAACAACCCACCTGTGTGCAATCTTATCCGGCAGCCATGACCGAATGATGAAGATACAGCAGGAGGGGCGATTGTCCGAATGGATTAATGCCAATATTCGCTGGTTAGAAGCTACATTCGGGAAGGAGAATTTGGTTTCCTGTGTGCTGCACATGGACGAGAAAACTCCCCATTTGCATGCTACGATTATTCCTATTGTAACCACAGAACGTAAGCGTCGGGAGAGGGAGGGGCAAAAGAAATACCGTACCGCAAAAGGAGGGCCACGGCTGAGTGCCGATGATGTGATGCATCGTTCCATGCTTACCAAATACCAGGACAGCTATGGCGAAGCCATGAAAGGCTTCGGGCTTGAACGTGGTGTAGTCGGTTCCATTGCAAAGCATGTTTCGAACTGTGACTACTACAAGCAGAAGATGGAAAGTATTCAGGAGAACATCGAGATGCTCATTCAAGAAACGGAAGCAAGACAAGTAAAATTAGCCAAGTTGAAAAAGGAGGAGGAAGCCGCTAAGGAGGGTAAGAATTTCATCCTTAGTCTATTCAATAAAGGTGACTTGGCAAAAGCAAGAACCGCCATTGTCGAACAGACCGCACAGATTGAATCATTACAAAAACGAGTCCAAGCATTGGAGATGGAGAAAAAGATATTGGTAGAGAAAGGTGAGAAAACCCGTTTCAATCTGGAGCAAACCTTGAAGAAGACAATCCGAGAATCGGATGCCTATAAAAAGGAGAACGAGAATCTGAAAGAGAAGAACAGGGAGCTTGACCGCAAGGCAAATCCCCATCGTTATAGGCTGTCTTCAGGGGCTACGCTCACTCACTTTTACATTTCTCCAAGACATGTACCATCGCCAAGCGTTCACATTTGGACACAGGTAAAAGATGAGATATTCGATGATGCCAAATATACGGAGTGGCGAAATCCGGCTATGCAGAAGTATTTGAATGATGAATTCACCGAATATGAACTTATCAATGCCATCTTTGAACCGTTTGAGCAGGTCAGCCAAATGCAAGCGCAGTTGCTTGATGCTTCCTTAGGACTGATGGCTGGTGGCCCTGCACAAACTCATGTTGGAATTGGTGGAGGTGGTTCATCGTCGGATATGCCGTGGGGAGAGAAGAAGCGTGATAGCAATATGGGGTCATCTAAACGAAAACGGTAACAATTGGTTTCAAACGAATAAGAAAACAATCTTTTTCACAAGAGAATTGCAGATTTTCGGAGTTTTCTTCGTGAATCTGCAATCCTTTTTATAATTTTGTGTCCAAATGTTGACAATTCAAATAGATTACAATAAATGCTATGGATAAATTTCTGAAAAGTATTCTTGCTGGCTGTAATAATCCTCCAAAAGGAGCAGTCGTGTTTGATTCTTCTGATCATATTCGTTTTCAAAACGGGCAAAACGTTTCTGGACACAATTATGGTTGTAATCGTAGACTTGTAATAGAAAAAAATATTCAAGGTGATGAGGGTTACACTGTAACTATGTATAATCTTGATGGTATTCATCCGTTATGGAAAAATAATGTCCAAATGGCTCCCAAGCGTATGAAAATTTTAAGCGTTAAAGGAGATATTGTGGAGTTCCGTGGTTTTGGATATGATGAAAATGCTTTAGCCATAGGAGCACCGTTACAAGATGCATCCTTCGAAAATTATGGCATCATTCTAATGATAGAGGATGCCGCTATTGTTCGAGCACAATTGAATATGTACGACAGAAACATTAGTATTGTATATCTAAAGTAATAAATATGGAACAATTTGAACGCTTCGCTCAACCAGAACTCTTTGTTGAAGAATCTGATATCGCTCCAATCATAATTAAGTATGCTGACTTCAACGAAGTTAGACATAATGAAAAAAATGACACTCTATTTAAAGATGCTATTAAGAACTACGAAGGCATACATAACTGTGTATTCGTTAATGATGGAATCTCGAAAGGTAAGAATGCTCGTGCTCAGTTTTTAATTATACTAGATGATATTGACCTATCAATTCGCGTCCAAATAGACGGTTCTTATCGTTCGTTCTTTGGTCCTACTTTATTATCAGAAAAACCTGTTATCCCAAGCGACGATAATGAATTTATCAGACGTCGATGTGATATCCGCATTGTTGACAACTACTCTGACGAAATAGATGTTGCAACAGAGATGCAATGGGGTAATCGTTTGTCTGAGTTGAAGACTTTCATACAATCAATAGCTTCACTAAAACGGCCATTAAAGGAGATACGAAAAGAAGAAGATCAAGCAATATGGTCTTCTTATGCTGAGGGCCTTGAGGCTTTAACAAAAGCCAAACAGGAACTTAGAAAGATTTCTAAAGTGGGAAAGATTCAGACTGAGAAAAATCGTCGGAAAGAAAACGTTAGTGTTATTAATCTTGAGATTGTCTCAACAACAAATGCTCAGGATCTTGAGAAAAGTATATATGAGGTGTTAGATGGGCATATTACAAAACCTCGTTTCGTTTCAAATAAGAATGGCAAGGAGTGTTCAATTATTTACGATGGCTTTCGCACTTTTGCAGAAGATGAATTGATGGAATTATCATCCATAGCAGAGCAGTCATGCTACCGAATGAAGAGCCTTCAGCCACTTCACATTTTAAAAGGAGCCTATTCGTTTAAATCAAGTGAGTCCGATAATGAAGTCATCACTTCTGAGTTTGATTCTCTTTTGAAGGATTATGATCCTGACTATCCCAAGAAAGTTGGAAGACGATACTCTTTCGCTTCTGATAGCGATATATCATATGCAAGAGATATTATTGAACGTCGTTTTGGGAATATACTCAAATGTACTTCAGATACTAATTTAACTATCTCATTTGTAGAAGATGGACTGGATGATCTGTCTCAAACTATCAAGAAGATTTATTCTAAAGCAAAAGTCATTGAGCATGAACAATTCATCATATTGCAAACCAAGCATCCTATTGATTGCGATAAACTAGAGTCGATGTCTCTTGCTTTTGATAGTTGTCGCGTTTGGCTCCGTGTTTCAAGTTTTGATTCAGCTGTACCTGTTATAAAAAATCTTGCACCTAAAGATGGGGCATACTTCGGTATTATCCATGATAAAACAAAAATAGAGGTTCAGCCAACAGGGTGGACATATTCTGTGTCAAAGGCATATGAAAAGAACGGTTTGAAGACTCGTTGTGCTATTTCTGATTACGAATATACTTTCAGAAAATCTGTAAGCAAAGATGTAATGAAGTCAATAGCAAGATTACTTGGAGGTGAATCAAACATAAGAATTAACACTGCTACTGGTCGTGCATTTTGCTCACCTATAGATGCAACCAATTATGAGGAAATTAGGGACAAGATTGCATTGAGTGTTCCTAATAATGTTCAGGTGCTTTATCCTGAATATATTCCGACTTTTACATTGTCTTTCCTTAATGAAGATCCAGAATACAAACAGGAGTCTTTTGTTGCAATTGAGAATAGTTTGCAGGACCTATCTTGCAAGTGGTCAATTGATGGAGACATGTTGATGTTTACATTAGTTCTTGACAATGAAAGTACTAGAGAACGGATAGTGGCTAAAATGCAAAAGATAGCATCTGATTATTCTCATGTTTTTGATTTGACATTTGAAAATAACAATGTTAATGGTATTACAACTATTGTTTTTAACGAAGATGCAGACTTAAGGACTGAATATGAGAAAGAACTTCAAGGTGATTTTGGTCGCCAAGAGGTAAAGTTAATATCTTCTGACTATGATGAGATTCAGTCAGGCCTGTTAGAGGCTATTTTGGAGGATGACAAAGCTGAGATTTCTTCACTCAGAAAGAAAGAGCGTGATATGCTTCAAAAGGCAGAGAAGATAGGGACTTGTACATTACGTACTAGAAATACAGTAAAAATAGAATTATGCCAATCTTTTATTGAAAAGTTGGAAACAGCGGAAATTTCAATACAAGAAAATGACTATATCCAGTTTCCATTGCTTGGTGAGGCGATAAATATAGCTAGACAGAAAGATGCAATAGATAGAATATTGAAGCCTGGAACAAAGAATAGATATGGAAAGATAATTCCAAGTGCAACTAATCCGAATCTATCTAATTTCCTATTTGACCCAAGGTATGCATCTGAAACTGTATCCGACATTGAAGTGGTAAAGGAACAAATCAAGGAGCGCCAAATTGAATCAAATATGAATGAAAAGCAACGTGAAGCTGTAGCAAAAGCCATAGAAGCACAAGACATTGCTTTCATTCAAGGTCCTCCTGGTACAGGTAAAACAACCGTTATTGCCGAAATTATTTGGCAAGAAGTTCTTCGTAACCCATCATGCAAAATCTTGCTTACTTCTCAGACAAACACTGCTGTAGATAATGCTCTTGAGCGTTTGCAAGGCAAAAGAGGTATTCGTCCAATTAGAATCCCCAAAATCAATGGAGAAGCAAGAATGGTTCGTGAAGGCAAGAGATATCTTTTATCTCAGATTCAGGAATGGAGTAAAAAACCGACCGAAGATAATACTGATAATGCTGTTAATATCTGGGTTAATACTATCTTAAATGAAATGGATTCTTCGGATAAGTATTCTCAAGTAATCAGAAGATGGAAACAGGACCTTACCGAAAATGATCAATTTGTGAGAAGAACTTTTACTGAATCATACTTGAGGAATGTTAACCTTGTAGCAGCCACATGTAGTATTTGTGGTTCAAGAAGTTTCGGTGAAATATATAATCAGATATTCGGTAGCTACGACATGAATTTTGATGTCGTCATAATGGATGAGGCCTCTAAAGCTACACCTCTTGAAATGGCAATTCCTATGGTTCTTGGGAAAAAGATTATTCTGATTGGAGACCACAAGCAACTTCCTCCTATGGTCGATGATGATGAGGTAAAGGAGGCTATAAGAAAAATTGGCAGAGGAGATCTTGTAGAAAAATTGGAGAATATTAAGGAATCCCAATTCAAACGTTTGTTTGAGGCCTCACAAAAAATGAGACAATCTCTCGTGTCTACTCTGGATACGCAGTACCGTATGCATAAGCAGATTATGAACTGTATTACACACTTCTATAAGGATGACATTGATGGAGGTTTAAAATGTGGTATTGAGGACTCTATGGATAGTGAGGATTGGTCCAATAGAGGTAGCCGATATCACGGACTTGAGAATTCTCCTTTCATAAACCCTAATGTTCATGCGATTTGGGTCGATGTTGACGGAAAAGAGGAAAAGAATGGTCATTCTCCTTACAACAGAGCAGAGCTAAAAGCTATTGAAAAGATTCTTAAAAATCTTCGTGCTTCTGATGGTTACAAGGAATATATGTCTCATTGTAATCGTCCTGAGGATGAAGAGATTGGAATTATCACTTTTTATGGAGCTCAAGTAAAAGAACTTCAGAAAATGCACAAAGAAGGAAAATTCGGTCCAGGCAAGTATAAAATAGACGTTGTTGATAGTTTCCAAGGTATGGAACGAAATATAGTTATCATATCTACTGTGCGAACAGATAAAATCGGATTCGCAAAAGCTATTGAACGAATTAACGTAGCATTCTCTCGTGCTAAGAGATTGTTGATTGTTGTCGGTGATAAGGATTTCTTTGCAAAAAATCCAGATTATAGGACATCAATTCAGGCAATGGAGGTAATAGGAATTAATCAGCTGAGTTAAGACATTATGGAAAAGAATGATAATATAAATGACACTGTGGTAATGAAAACCACTGTCGAACTTCGTATTGCAAAAGCAATAGCATCCGTAAAGCGCACTTCTGAGCGTGTCATAGGAATCACTAATATTGATTACACCTATGAACGCTTTACATACAATGGAACTACCGTTCGTCCTGAGCCTATTACTCCTTTAGAAAGAGCCGTTGTGGGTATTATAGACATCGATGGAGATGCGTCACTTGAAAAAGTCGGTAAGATTCTAGGGCTTGACATTTTGCATGATAACGCAGAAAAAGACATGTTGCTTGAAGCAATTAATAAAATGAAAGGTTATGGTATGTTGGAAGGCGATGAGTCATATTTTTCTCTTACAGAAAAAGGCAAAGTCTTTGCTAAAGAGGGCGAACGCCCTGTTACATACACTAAAGATTTTACCATTTCATATGACAACAAACATCCTGATTACATCTATCTTGATGCAGATTTTTCTTCTTCTAAGCTTGTATTTGAAACCGTCCCTATTTCGTCTACAACTGCTTTGAACGATATACATACCATTAAGGCTTTTGCTGAGATGCAAGCGCCTAGTGTTCAGAATGAGAAGAATAGATACATACTACAATCTGCAACTTTAAAAAGTGCAGAATCTATTGTAGCTAATATTTTTGTTGTAATACTTCAGTCAATTAGAGATGAAAACGAGTACCGTGTATTTGCATACGATGACACACAGGAATCAATTCTTCCCCATCTATCTGAACTTATACAAAACGAAAGAGAGTGGATTTCACACCTTCTTGAACAATGCATCAAAAAATCATTAACACTTTCGGAAGAAGATGGAGGTTGGACTGTTGTGCCTTACGAACAAGAAAAGAATGATGTACAGAAAGCTATAGAGGCTGAACTTGTTAAATGTGAGGATGAAGAAACAGAAGGAAAAGAAATTGAAGGAAATGATCTTGAAAGGCTTCATAAGAAAGCAATATATGATCTAGTTTCATTTGAGTTTGAATTAGATAAGATATTTAGAAAAGATAACCCAGATGAAGTATGGGTAATAAGTCCATTTGTGAGTTGGAGTTTTGTCAAAGTACGTGCTAAGCAGTTCGAACCATTATTAAAAGCGAACAAACGTATTTTTATTGCCTACTCAGAACCGTATGACAATAGACCAACTATCTCTCCTGAAGCAGAACAGGCTGTAATGAATGAGATAAGAAGATTGTCAAAAACATATCCGAACTTCTATTATGTTGAATTGCCAAAGTTTCATACCAAACAGGTGTTGGAAGTAAAAAATGGGCAATGTGTTTTATTCAATGGTAGTTTTAATGTTCTCTCATTTGATAATGTGAGTGCTGGTAGAAAAGTAAGTAGAGAGGAGATGGCTCTTGTACATCATCAGGTCGCAATATCAAAACATCAGGAGTATATCAAGACTTTTACAGATATCTATTCAAAACGGATTCTTGATGAGATAAATCAGAGCAAGAATCCTAAGGATGTTGCGGAAATTAAGAGTGACCGCATTGACTATCTTTATCAGATTTCCGAAAACAAAGATATCTTCGTTGATTTCTATACCGAATATGACGAGAAAACCCTTCAAGCTAAAAATACTGCGTGGTATGAGGAATGTGAAGAACTGATGGAAAGAATTAATCAATTCAATGCTAATGGTTTCGTTGACCAGAATGAGTTCAAGACAACGAGTGTATTATATCAGAAACTCATCAAGGGATCTGTTGCATTAACGATTAGTTCAACTACAATTTCTGAGTTAGAGAAAGCATATACAAACTTTGAAAAACTCCCTAAGAGTAAGAACAAAACTAAAGACGTATCAAATAAAAACAGTGTATCCTCATTAAACACGTTTGGCTCATTGTCGGATCAGGCTATGGCCATTATCAATGCGTCAAATTTTGAAAATGAAAGGAATGTTACATTATATGTATCTGCTCTCAATTTCTTGTATGCTAATAGAGCATTCAAAAATCCTACCGAAGGTATGAAGTATCTAAAAAAGATACTAAAGGATTCTATGGTTACATCTGTTTTTTCTGTTTTTGATTATACTCCAAATAAGAACGGAAAAATGTTAGATATAACTATCGGCATTGGTGGATATTCATTCCGTTTATTGGGTATTTGTCCCATTAATATGGAAACAAAACTCAGAACTATCAGAATACCTAAAGGTACAACTAGATTGGAGAATGTTAATTTAAAGAATTTGGGAAATACCTTCAAAACCCTCATAAACAAATAAAGTATGTCACGTTTTGAATCATCAAGATTTGCTCGCAATAGCAATGTCATGAATGCAGAAATCCTAAAGTCTGCATGTGACTCTTTGAAGTGGGAATACACTATCAATGGTAATATTCTAACAATATCTGACGTTAATCAAACTCAGAACATGTATGGTGAATATGTTTTACAACTGAACTTGACTACCAACCAAGTAAGCTACAACACATATTACACTCCGGATGCCAAAACTAAAGTCGAAGAACTGCAAAATGTATTTTACAGGCTTAATGCTGAATATGCTCGCAAATCTCTCATACAATCCTTCAAGAGAAAGGGATTTACATACCTATCAAACGATAAGTTCCATCCAACAGAAGAAGAAGTGTATTCTTTCTTTATGGTAGGAAGATCAAAAGACAAAACAGAGGACGAACCTGTTGCCCAAATAAAATTCACTATACTCAAGGACGGTACCATCATTACAGATTCCGAGTATCTACCTAATGATGTTAATGAGAAGGCTCATGATGCCATGGATGAACTTGAAACTCTTCTTGGCAATAAGCGAGTTATGACTAGGAAAGATGTCCCATCTAAATATTTGCATAAAATGAAGCCTCGTAGAGTAACAGTAGTAGAACAAAATCATAAATAGAATATTATATGGATGAAGTATTCAAGAAGATAGAAGCTTTACTAAAGGCTTTTTACCCTGTTCTATACCTTACAAGTTTCGAGTATGAAAGAACAAAACAGAAGGTTAGGACGGCGGTTGCAGATGTCTCAACACATAATCATATCTACGAATGGAATTGTGTAGAAGGTCTCAAACTTGTTGATAAGGACTCTCGCAAAGAAATTGAGAATATGGAAGAACCAGAGGAACTTTTGAAATATATCCTCTCCATCTCCGATCGTTCTTACAAAGATGTTTTTATTCTTGAGGACTTCAATAATTATATTGAAGAGACTAAAATAAAACATTTGATGCGTGTTATAGCAGACAAAGCAAGATTTACAAACACTCATGTCATAATTGTTTCTGCATCATACAAACTACCTACAGAACTTGAAAAATATGTGACGGTATTAAATATACCTCTGCCGAGCCGTTATGATCTTGACAAGACTCTTCAACAGGTTGAACGAGATACCAAAATTATTTTGTCATCTGAGCGAAGAAATCGTCTTATCGATGCGGCACTAGGTATGACTTCTATGGAGGCTGATTTAGCATTCTGCCTTGCTGCGGTTAAAGATAACTTAGGTAAGAATTCTCCATATATTGTATCTGCTGAGAAGGAACAAATCATTCGTAAGTCTGGTATTTTAGACTATTTCCCAAAGAACGAGAGTTTGAAAGATGTGGGAGGTATGGATGAACTTAAGGATTGGTTGCAAAAACGACAAATGGCATACGAGAAAAATGCACGAGATTGGGGATTACAAGAGCCTAAAGGTCTTCTGCTTTTAGGTGTTCCAGGTTGTGGAAAAAGTCTTACCGCTAAGAGTATTGCATCCTTTTGGAATATGCCTTTACTAAGATTAGACATAGGTAAAGTTTATCAAGGATTAGTTGGTAGTTCAGAGGACAATATTCGTAAGGCAATTATGACGGCTGAAGCAGTTGCGCCTTGTGTACTTTGGATTGATGAAATTGAGAAAGGGTTAAGCGGAGTTCAATCAAGTGGAGCTACTGATGGCGGTGTTACATCTCGCATATTTTCTACCATATTGACATGGATGCAAGAAAAAAACACGCCGGTATTTGTTGTTGCGACTGCAAATAATATAAATCTTTTACCTCCTGAGCTTCTTCGTAAGGGTAGATTTGATGAAATATTTTTTGTTGATTTACCAACAAAAGAGGAAAGAAAGAATATTTTTTCAATTCATCTGCTAAAGAAAGGACAAGATCCAAGCAACTTTGCATTGGAAAAATTAAGCGAAAAAGTTGATGGGTTCAATGGTGCTGAAATTGAGGAATGTATAAAGGAAGCGATGTTTGAGGCATATATTCAGAACCCCAAAACTCCAATTCTTCAAACCAAACATATTATTGACGCAATTGAGGCAACAGTCCCATTATCACAAACAATGAAAGAGCAAATTACTAATTTGAGAGAATGGGCTAAAACTAGAGCTAAAAATGCATCTAAAAAAATGAATGTTGACAATCAAAAACATATGCCGATTTTGTTAACTCGCCCTGAATTGGAATTAGAACGTTCTTTTGATATTAAACGTAAAGATAATGAATAGTAATATTGCGACGGTGGATACGGCATATAGAAATCACCTCTTTCCATTCCGAACAGAGAAGTTAAGGCTATATGCGCTGATGGTACTGCGAAAGCGGGAGAGTAGGTTCTGCCAATGGTCAAGTGGCTGAGACTCATGGAGACCCTGCAATTTGAGTGAGTTTCATGGAGAATAAATTTAATAACTTTATTACAATGAGAAAGAATAAAATCTTAATCGGTATGTAGGTTAGAGAGTTCTTTTCTAAAAGAATTCTCCCTACATTTGAAAAGATGATTGCAGACAAATCATCGAAAATTTGCATTTTATCATTAATATTAACGACATTGTCGATAATTCCGCATTGGGGATACATTGCATATGTATGCATTGCTCTGGATGCGTTCTGTCTCAATGATGCAAGGAAATAGCATTAGATAATGAAGTGGTAGTCTGCAGTAAGTGTATTGTCTATTAGCCTATCTGTTTGTAGCCTAATATTATCCCCTAAATTGGCGCTAATGATAGGAATAATGTCGATTATGTTAGACGTTCTTATGCTTGCTTATGCTATATTAGAGATGGATTGGTAGATGTGCAAATATAGTGGCGTAGATTCTTTGCCTAAGAAGGAAAACTGAACAACCCGTATGGTAGATTCGTCTGCCATACGTATTTGGGAAAGTTATAATTGAATAGCCATATAACATCTAAACAAGATGGCACTTGCAATAAATATAAACGATCTGCTAAATAAGCAGAAAATAGAATCAAACCGGATTGAGTTCAAGAAGGGTTGGAATCCAGCGAGCATATACCACAGCGTATGTGCGTTCGCTAACGATTTTGATGATCTTGGAGGTGGTTACATCGTGGTTGGTGTTGATACAGATGAAGCAACTGGAGTTGCAATTCGTCCTGTAGAAGGAATACCTACAGAAAAGATTGATGGGATTCTTCAGGATATGGTAGGCTACAATAACAAAATTTCTCCTTACTATATGCCTCGCACAAGCGTGGAGGAAGTTGATGGTAAGTCCGTACTTGTGATATGGTGTCCTGCTGGAATCAATAGACCATATTCTGTGCCAGAAAATGTGACAGCCAAAAGTATGACCAAGGAATATTTCTATGTCCGTAGTGGCACAAGCAGCATCATTGCTAAAGGTGAAGTCCTTGATGAATTACGTGAGTTGGCAAGCCGTGTACCATTTGATGAACGAGGGAATCCTGATATTCGTTTGGAAGACATCTCTACTTTGCTTCTTCGTGAATACCTAGTGAAGGTGGGAAGTAAACTTGCCAGTGACATCAATACAAAACCATTGCAGGAAATTCTAGAGCAGATGGATTTGTATGTCGGGCCAAAAGAGAACAGGATGCTTCGCAACGTGGCGGCAATGATGTTTTGTGAGAACCCAAGCAAGTTCTTCAAGCGTACTCAAGTCGAAATAGTATATTTCCCTGAAGGGCGGTTGAATAATCCAAGTAATCTGTATGAGGGAGCTGTTATCACTGGTTCCGTGCCTCAAATCATTGATCGCACGTTGGAATATCTTAAACGTATGCTGGTGATGCAAAGTATCATCAAACCCAATGATGACTATCGTAGTAGAAAATTCTACACTTATCCGTATCAGGCTTTAGAGGAAAGTGTGACTAACAGCCTTTATCACCGTGATTATCAGGAGTGGGAACCAGTGGTGATAACCGTAGAACCAGATGGTATAACCATCCAAAATGTGGGTGGCCCTGATAGAAGTATCTCGGCAGCTGATATTTCTCGTTGTGATATTCTTGTTTCACGACGTTACCGCAACCGTCGCTTGGGAGAATATCTTAAAGAGCTGGATATGACAGAGGGACGTAGCACTGGCATTCCAACCATACAAAATGTTTTGGAGAATAACGGTTCACCACGTGCGACAATCATAACTGATGAAGACCGCACGTTCTTCCGCATTACAATTCCTTGTCATGAAGCAGCTGGAAATATTATTGCTGATATTGCTCATAAAGATGGAACATTAAAGGCGTCAAAGCGTAGTGCACTGAAAAGTGCACCAGAAACTGCACTAGAAAGTGCACCAGAAACTGCACTGCAAATCATTGATGAAATTAGGAATAATCCAAATATTACACTATCTGAAATTGCAGGGAATCTTGGTGTATCTCGCCGTTGGATTGCAACTAATATCAAACATCTGCAAGATAAGGGAATCGTTAAAAGAGTTGGGCCAAATAAAGGTGGTCATTGGGAAATTATTGGTTAAACAAATATATAAAAGAAATAAAGATGTTGTTAGGTCAAAAGATAAAAGAACTTAGAGATACTCATGGAGTGTTGCAAAGACAATTGGCTTCATTACTTGAGATTGACACTCCGATGTTCTCAAAAATAGAGAGAGGAGACAGACGAGCAAAACGTACTCAGGTCATTCAGATAGCTAACTATTTCAAGATTGACGAGAAAGAACTTCTCATCCTTTGGGTGGCCGACAAAGTTTTGGATGCTATAAAGGGTGAAGATGAATTTAAGCAAGAAGCAATCAAAGTTGCTAATGCCAAAATTCAGTCGGATACAGACTCCATTTGAATTTTACTTTAATTTATCCGCATTATATATATGCGGATGATAAAGTAAAGTTATATGTTTAAAGGTAGGGAAAAAGAAACTATATATTAATCTTTCCCTACCTTCTGTTATATATTTGCTGGCCAAAAAAAATGTGATTTCTTTCTTTGCCTTGCCGAAATCATACTTTTGTGACACTCAAGTGACATTATTTTCTTTTCACTGCAAAAACACACTCTGCAAAAGTGTTGCAAACTTACAGATATAAAGAATAATACAATCATATTACTATTGTATATTATATTGTAGCCTAATACCCCAAGCGACCAAGCGGTCGTTTGAGAGTGCCAGATGTTTCAGCAAGCTGATTGGTGAAAAGAAGGCGTTTTTTGGACCTTTTATATTTTTGCCAGCCTCGATATGTCATTCTTGACAAAGACGAAATCAATACGCCAATTTGCGTCCGGGTTTACCCGTTATACAACATTTATTGAGTTAGGGTAACTCAATACCCCAAGCGATGAATCGCTCGTGAGAAGTTGCCAATACCAGGCAAGCAGGATATGGCTTTATTGCGATTATAGAATACCTTAACTCTCCACGCAATCATGTTTTGGTTGGGATATCCTCTGTTTGATAGCTGGCAGGGATAAGCGCATTTCAATAATGCTTTTACGAACTCTTTTATGAACCCTACTGGCTCTTTTATGAACTCTTATGTGAACTCTTTTCCTGCTTTTAGGTTGATATCCCGGAGTAATGTCGGCCACCATAAATGCAGATACTCGATAATGAACACAGAACTATTGTCCGAACACTTGCCAATCAGTCGAAACGAATCTGCCATATCTCTATGAATATTTTGCCAACCTCAGAATGGCACCGTAATCATTCCATATCTAATGAAGGAAGGCTATTATCCTCAAATCTATCAAAGTCTGATTGGAAAAGACGATCTTGAATGATCCTGTATTTCTCAAACTCGGATTCAGCAAACTCTTTGGCAAATTCGGCAGAAACTTTTCCGCTGTCTTGCAATATTGGGCTCTCAAATAAATTAATGAATTTGTCTATTCGCTTGGCCCAATCTTCCATTGTCATAGGGATATGACGCTTGGCCATACTTTCTGCCATATCAAGCGATGCATTGACTATTCTGCCCATTTCTTCCAATTCTTTTTCTCGCAAATAGTTCTTTGCTACAGACACATCTGTTTTGACAATTTTTCCATTCGGAGCGTTTTCCCAAGTGGTCAATCCCATGTGTTCTTTATTCGCATCGGCTCGTTCGACTATCAACTCCGCAGCAGTATGCCCATGCACAGCATAGTGCATTTTGTTCTGTACCTTTTTGAAGAAAAGACGAGTTGTCAGAGCATCTTTGTTATAGTCTATAGCCGTAGCATAAATATCGGTCAGTTTCTGATAAAAACGACGCTCACTCAGCCTTATCTCCCTTATTTCGGCAAGCAAATGCTCAAAGTAATCCACACCTAAGAAAGCCCCGTTCTCCATTCGCTTATGGTCAAGCACATATCCACGGATGGCAAACTGCCGGAGTACAAACGTACACCACTGGCGGAACTGAGTAGCGCGAACAGAATTGACTCTATATCCAACACTGATAATGGCATCAAGATTATAATAGGTCGTGTTATAGTTTTTCCCATCCGAAGCAGTTGTTTCCATTTTGGAAATAACTGAATTTTCAACCAACTCTCCACTCTCAAAGATGTTTTTAAGATGCTTGCTGATTGCAGGTACTCCCACATCAAAAAGCTGCGCCATAGCCTTTTGGGTTGCCCAAATGGTCTCACCTTTATACATCACCTGAATCCCATCCTCCTTGCCTTCAAGCATAAAGATGAGAAACTCAACTGTACTATTGCGTATTTCTATATTCTTTGCCATAATTTAATAGCTACTCTGTCTTACTCTAGATTTTCACTTTATCATCTTTAAAGTTAATGTTTATTTACTTTTTAGATGTATTATTAATCCCTTCGGCCACATTATTAAGGTTTTCCCGATGTGAAACATAACCGTCAACAATGTCAAAATGTAACGTTTTCAGAAACGTTGTACATTCACGCATTGAAATATGAATGCCATATCTATCACGTAAATAATTCATCATGGTTTGTACGGCTTCAAGAGTACGTTTAGCAGGGCCGACAAGCATTGGCTTTAACAAAGCTAAAAGTTCTACATCATTCAGATGATTTTCAGCATTATTATTTGGAGTAGAATACAGTTCCTTTTCTCTTCGTTCGCTTTGTTTTGGAATCTCGGCAATATCAGGGAACAACGTATTAACCTTATCCAAAAAGAGCGGAAGGTCCTTTCTCTTAAAAAAATATGGTTGATCCCCATTTTTTAATTTAAAATGCTTCGGTTCACCAAGAATTATCTGGTCTTGATATATCTTGCGAGAATAAAAAGAAACCGTACTCTTTTCATTAAGTCTTGCCTTAGCAATCTTATTATTCCAGCACACAAGGACGTCATTGTCACTATCATATCCGAGAAATATGAAAGGATCTGAAGACTTCTTTATTTCATCAAAACAAACACGTCTATTAAGTTGCGCGCGTGTAGTGTCTGGGCGTGATTTAAAATAGGCTGACGTAAGTTTAATCATATATATATGATAACGTTGGCCTTTGTACTTAATCACAAATGGTTGTTCTCCGTTGACATATTCAAAATCAGGATTACCTGTCATTACGGCAAGAAACAAATCCCTCAATGTATCTGGGTTAATCTTGCTCATATCTGTATACTTTTAAAAAGTGAACTTTCATTTATTTCTAAGCACTTATCCTGTATAGTTTTAACTGTCGACAAGTCGCAATCAAAATGAATATTAGAAAGTGATTTTGGTATATTCTCAATTGCTATTGATGGTATATCTTGATAATCATAGAACGCAATAGTGTCAAGTGCTTGTTGATAATCGAAACTGACATCATTTACTTTATCAAAATCACGACCAAGAGTCTGCACAATTATTTCATTAAGACGATATTGAAGTTTGAGGTCAGAAACTTTCTTGCAAATAGAATTCTTTAAATCAAAAATAGTTCTCCCATGTCCCGTCTCAATTACAAACACAGAGGCAATAAGAAGATTTGCGTTAACATTAGGATGAAGTTGTTCTAAAGAAAATGTGTGAATTCGTCTTACATTTCTAGTACTCTTAACCTCAATTTTATCTATACCATCATTAAAATCAAATTTATCATTTGGGGATACATGCCATGACTGGAGAAGATACGCAGGACTTTTAGATCGTTCGATAACTAATAGTTCCGCCCAAAGACCTTGTAAGGTTTTCTTTGATGGTTTACTCAAATTACTGAACAAGTCTGCGATTTTCATTAATTCAATTTTGAGGGTCTTGATTGTAACATTATCAGAAAGTCCATGCAAAAGAATACAAACCACATCTATAAAATACTTCTGATAATCAACATTCCCAGCATTCAAGGAGACAATTGTGTACTCATGAGTCCTCCGTATTTCATTATTCTCTATAATGCTGCAGGATCGATTAAACATAACTTTTATAAACTCCATTGTAATGTCAAGAGCTTTCTCTTTACCCAACGTTTGAATAAAAAACATTGGATAACCCTCAGGCGAAATTCCTATTTTATGTTGACAAGCAAACGGTATAGAATCAGCCGCATAGCATCCTTCTTCAACTGGTTTGTTTAAGAGGGATTTAAACACTTGATAAACATCATTCATATTTTTTGACTGAATTTCGGGGTTCAACATAACTAACTGCAAAGTCTTCGGGATAATAAATAGCAAGAGTATATGCCGCCTTGCCGTTCCACTTATAGTCTGCACACTTCAATCTTACCTTATGCAATTGTATGCAAATAGCATCTTCAAATTTAATTTCTGAATCACCCGGATATATATGATATCCTTTAGGATCATGACCTGCGTGAATATTATTAACTGTCTTTTTCTCCAAATTAAAGGCACGCTCACGTCCCATTGTATTCCTATATGCCATATGAATGAAATACACATATTGCATTGGATTATTTTCTTGCGAGGCAAGATACTGAATATATCTCAATGTCGCCTGTTTTCTCGCAGCATCAGGCGCACATTGAAAGTTGAAATTAGTAAGAAAATCAATTGCTTGTTCTATAGAAAGTTTTACATATCTGTGATCCCTGTCATCAGTTCCATATGGTTGATAAGATTTGAACGATACCGTTCCCAGAAAATCTTCCACGAATTTAGTATTTTCTTCTATATTCTGAAAGGCATTCATTTTTCTCCAACCATTTAATTTGCAGTAAACTGTATCCTTTGATAGAATGTTTTTACGTGTAGCATTAAGGCTTGGAGATATAAGAAGAAGTTTTTCAACCTTACGAAGATCTGTATTCTTCTTAAGCCAGTCGCGCATTTCTTCTTCATGATCTACATATTCACTATATTCGAGAGCTGTATCTTCTGGAAGATATACTCGACAAGAATAAAGATAGTTGCGTTTATAACCAAAAAAACGGCATCGCTGCTGAATCGTGTCAGCAGTAGATTTACTTACACTGTGACGAGGCATATATGTAACAGCCAACCTCTCAACAGTAAAACCTCTGTTGAGCATATCCGCGCCAACAAGAATATGAGAAATACTACTATCCCAATCTATCTCCGATGTCTGTCCTTTCTTTTTATTACGGCTAATAATCAACATTAGATTAGTCTCATAGATGATGTCCGGAACGTGCTGCATTATCTCTTCGAATGTTGGATAGTCCTCAACATGGCTCTGATACTCACGTATCGCTTCTGGATACATTGATTTAAATTCCTTAATAAAATCTGTATATGCCAAGTCTTGAGAACCTGCATTAAGCATATCAGTCCAAACGCTTACAATATTTTTAATCCACCCATGAAATTTCTCACTAGCATCTTGTTCCTTATCTGCATGAACCATCATTGAAAGAAATGGCTCACGCTTTTTAATTTTGACTATAATCGCTACACTCATTATATGAAGAATAAGTGCATCTTTCAGAGATTGAGGGCAGCATGGCAGATTATTCCTTTTACTATGGTAAACCTCATTATCTTGGATAGTCAGGATTAGACCAGGTTCATCTTTGAAAAAAGTTTTGCCTCCAGTATACTTTTTGCCTGGTGTAAGAACTTTGTGATGTTTCGGAGAAAGAAGGTCAAGAATGCTAATTAGTAACGGTCCTTGTGGAGTTGCAGTATATTGAATATACGAATGATTTGGCAATACAGACTTTAAAGCAAGAATACTCTTATAAGTTGCAGTAAATTCATCTTCGCCCCAATCAGTTGATTTACTGTTTTTGAAAGCGTATCCATTAAGACTTGCCTGATCTGCTTCGTCATCAATAATCATTACTCCTTGATTTTTCAGAACATTCCTAATTGATACATTTTGAAAAATCTCCGTAAGGTGATCTATGTGGATGTCTTTCTTCAGAACTGTTATGAGTATTGTTGGCTTAGTGGTAATCCTAAACTCATTACTAATTCTCTGCACATCATCCAAAGTAGGATTCTCATGCAGTTTATAATATGCAGCATTTTCATTGCCATTTATAAGGTCTTTGCGAAGGCGCTTTGTTGTTTGCTCAAGAAGATTATTTTTGGTTCCGGCAAAATAAATTATGACTCTAAAACCATTATCATGTGCAAGCGCAGATAACAAAGTAAAAGACATGGTCTTACCACTTTGCACATATCCAACCACAAGATTTGTAATTGACTGTGGGACACTTTGCTTAGGGTCAATACAATAAGACAAAATGTCAACAGTCTCGTCTCTTGTAGTATTAAGTTCGTCCATGTCGAGTTTAGTGGCAAAACGGTCAAGAAGTTCAATTGTACGATCTCCAATAATCGGAGTAAAATCGTTAGTATTTTGAGGATTCAATATCTGTATTTCCATTTTATTGCATAAGATTTTGATTGAACAAAAGTCTAAGTTTAGAAGCAGACTGCACTCCATAATTTGGAGCCATTAACTCCGCAAGTGTAAGGGCCTTGAAGACCGATATAATTGGCATATAGTCGTTACCTTTTTTAAATTGATCGAATCGAGTAAAAAAAGGATGTGCAATGTTAATCTTACAAGTAACTAATTTAGATTCCATTGCATCAAACAAAGTCTTTTCATTAGAGTCTACATCTCCCATTGTTACGGAATAAATTGAATCACTATCATTTTCAGATACAAGTTCAATATTAAGCGTATAAAGTTCCTTCCCAAGAGTAAAAGATTCCGAATTACCACCAAGACGTTCGGCCTGCTGAATAAGTTGTTCAGACTGCATAATATGCTGCTGGTCGTTAATCTTATTCTCGGTTTCTTGTACTAATCGAGTTAATTGTTTCGGTTTACTTTCTTTGTTAAGGGCTTTCGTGACATTCTTTGCAATATCACTATGCTGTTCACGATCGCGTTGACGGTAATTATCGGCTTGACCAAGAAGATTGAATCCATCATTTCTAAGTTCATCTCGCAATGCTTCCATAAAAGCATAAAGATCTTCTTCATCACGAAATCCATTTTTATTAAACGTAACCTCAAAACCTTCCAGTTCAAGTTCACCAAAAAGCCTTTTATAACGGAAATTACCTGGCGAGCCGAATATAACTTGAGGAAAATAACGTTCATCACCTCCACCAACAATTACTCGACCTCTACGCATTAGGACAAGACCATTAGCATTGTTTTGAATTTTATCAAGAATTGCAATAAACCCTCGAGCTTTATATTCACCCGCTTCGAAATTAACATCCTTTTTCCAGAGTATACTATTGCCTTTTGGCGTTTTATAATAAGGAACATTAAGAATGTCAAAACAAGGTGCTTCCAGTTTTACATCATTGACTTTAATTTCCACTTCACCACTACGCAAGAATTTTCTATAAATGCTTGATAAATGACGACGTACTTTATCCATCTGATTGCTTGTCGGTGCATGGTTAGACAATTCTGTTAGTTCTATACGGGTAAAATGAGCCTCAATTGGCATCGGTGTTTCCGTTACTAAGAGTTCCTCTCTACCTTCCGTTGTAACCTTATGCAAATCAAATTCGGTATATCTCTGCATTGATTCACCAAGAGCTTTGGTATAAACTCGCCATTTATTAGCAAGCCATACAGACGCAGTTTTCATACCCATACCGAATTCATTGAGTCCAGTATCATCAATAGGCACATGAGCAGGTTCAAAAGCCCGTTCGTAATTATCCGTATCAATACCAGCAGCATTATCCTCAATTACAATTGATTTCCGTTCCCAATTTACAGCTATAGTTATTCTTAATCTATAATCGGGCTCTACAGATAAAAGCAATTCACGATTGTTGAGATAACTTTGAACCGCATTGTCAACATACTCTCCTAGAGTATTGGAGACTGTATTATTTAAGTTCCTAAATGTACTATAAACATTTGGTTTAAGTGCAATAGATACTGTGTTTATTTGTTTCATCTTTTATCCTCCGGGATTAAATTATCAGCAATTCTTTTGACGACCTCTACGTTAACTGCATTACCAAATGCCCGGAATGCCTTAGCTATAGTATCAGGTATTTCATGAAGATCATCCATACATTGAAGTTTTGCTGCTTCTCGCCGAGTCATATATCTACCACGTTCGCCTTTTGGTGTAACAATCCAAGGAATTATTGGAATCTGTGTTGTATTTAGTACGAGAGCTGGAGAATATGTTGGTAATTTAACTCTTATTCCCGATGCTCGAAACTGAATGATTTTCGTATATATGTCTGGATGCTCTTCAAAGCCACAATTCCATTCAAATTTTTGATGACTGTTCTCAAAGCCTGATTGCTGAATTTCCTGCATCCATTCTTGAAGGATATTCTGATGGTCTTGATAAAATTTTCTGTTTTGTGTAATATATTGAATTTTCCAATCAGGAAATGAAAATTTACGATCTTGATCACTGAGTCTTTTACATGGATTGTCCTGCGCATATATAGGAAGACAAAATAAATAGTCATCTTTACTATTTCCACGTATAGGTTGCCCAAAATTACCTCGTTTCCCTTCGAGTTGTTTACGTGTTTGAAAATATGGAGCACGCCCTTTATAGTCATATGTAGCACCAAACTCCATTGCCCATATAGGGAAAGTTGGAATAGGAACATTATTCTCTGCAAGAATATCTAGAAAGTGTTGCCATACAGCAATATGACGTCTTGTTGCTGGACGCATTGACATGTAATCTTCATCTTCCGGAATTAAAATAGACTGAATATTACACTCAATTTTCTCCTCGTGAGATGGAAAACTAAAGTTACGTAATCCTCCAAGAGATTTAAGACGCCCTACAATGTAAATTCTAGTCCTATGCTGAGGAATACCGAAATGATGTGGAGAAATTATATCATCAGCAATATCATAGAGTGTACTTAACTGTTCAGATATTACCTTATATGTATTACCTCCATCATGCGACTTAAGATTAGGGACATTTTCAAGAAACACATATTCTGGTTTATGTTCATTAAGAATGTCCATAATCCTATAGAAAAGATTACCACGTCCTTGTTCATCTTCAAATCCGCCTTGCATCCCAGCTTTAGAAAATGGTTGACATGGAAAACCTGCACATAAGATGTCATGTGCAGGAATTTCATTTTTAATATCTACCTTAGTAATATCTCCAGCACATGGTATTCCATGATTTCTTTCATATAATTGCCTAAGATCCGGGTTAATCTCACTCGCAAATACGCATTCGCAACCAAGTTGTTCAAGCGCAAGGTGAAATCCACCTAATCCTGCAAACAAATCTATAAACTTAAGTGGCATATTATCGTTTAACTGTTATCATTTAATTTCATTAATACCTATTTCCTTAAGGTAATTATAAGTCTCATCGTACCATTCTGGTTTTCTTGTTTCATCAGGAGGTACGCCATTATCACCATTCGGTACAACGATTACCATACCTTGACGAGCTCGGGTAAGTAGTACTCGATAGGCATTAATTTGGTACTCTTGGTTGATAGGCTTGTTGATGTTCTGCCACATAGTGCCTGAACGAAGTTGGTAATGTTGCCATGCCGTATGATCCTTGTTAAGACGTAAGTCTGCATCCCAAGCCACACATGCCCAGTCGATTTCAAGACCTTGTACTTTGAATTCCGTAAGTGTGTCTTCAAGAGCATTTGATGAGCGAATATCAGAGTCATCTTCGAGGAACCAATGAACGAAGTCGGGTTGATAACGCACATTTATACTAATGGCTTTCAGACGCTCTGCCTTGCTACTGGCAAGAAGTCCGTAACGTTCACTTCCTCGCGCATGCTTTCGTAACCACCGCTTTGCTGTTTCTAACGAGCGAGTCAGCACTATAGGATAATTACCTAATTCTTTTAGGGTGGCGGCAGCGTCATTTTTTTGAAGGGCTATGAGTTGATTAACGAAGATGCTCACTTTTTCGGAACGGAATGAACGCATTGACATCTTTAAGTGAAGGTCCTCACAAGGCTTCAATTGTTTATGAATCAATGCCAATTCTTCTTTATCTATATCCCCTGATTCGACAAGAAACTCTGACATGAATACATCCCAATCTTGATAACGGCGGTTTATGGACGCAATCCATTCCTTCAATCCTGCTTCGCCTTTATTTATGGCTTGCCCGTTTCCAATAAGACAAACGACAACTCCCCAATCTATCTGACGATCCATGCAGGATATGAGATATTCAGGCTCACTATAAGGAAAATCTTTGATGTTCTTCTTTTCTCGCATAAAACGTTTAAGTTCTTCACCAGTCCATGCCCGTTGAGCTTCGTCGAATATGGCAACATGCTCTGCTGGAATATAAGCCTTATCTTTATGATTGATAAAGTAGCCTTCTTTTGGTCGTATTTCATTTCCAATAACTTCTGTACCTTCGAGATAGAGGTCACGGTAGTGGTGAATCATTTGGATAAAAGCCTTAACTTTACTCTTGGCTTCTTTTTTTGTGCATGATTTACGACCTTCCAACTTTGCTTTGATCTTCTCACGACGAATAAAGTCACGTGTAAGCGCTTCTTGCAATACTTCTACAAGAGGAAAGTTTCCCGATAGATAAACAGCTTTTTCACCACGATTGAATTGGTCGATGGCCGTATTTAGCCCAATGAGCGTTTTGCCTGCACCAGGAACACCGGTAATAAAGCAGATAGCTTTGCGACTATTCTCACGGCAATAGTCTATGATTCGTCTAAGTTCAGCAGAAGCCTTATCAATATCTCCACCATGTTTCGTAATATCTTCTACAGTATTTTCTTCGTATAGTGCAACGGCTGCCTCTATTATGGTTGGAGTTGGTTCATAGCCACTCTTTGCCCATCGCTCATCACGTTCTGCAGAGTGTTCTATAACACTATGGGGAATTTGTGACAACGGAATAGAAATGGCTTCATCAAGATGATTTGCATTTGTCAACAATGGTTCATAAACATCATCCCCAAAATTATGAAGAACGAATATACAATTTTTATCTTTTTCTGATGGTGCAACCAAAATAGGCACAATGATTCGTTCCAAACTGCCTTCCTGGAAATTTTTCAAATCAAGAGCATAATCCCATACCTGAGTAATAGCATCGTGAGTAAACTTACTATCTGCAGTCTTATATTCGAGAATGAAAATAAGTTCATTGATAAGAAGAATTACATCTGCACGTTTTCCCATTCGAGGAATATTGTACTCAAAATAAATACTACCTTTGTTTTTATACGGCACAAGAACATTTCTCAACGACTCAATCTCCTCTAACCATGAATTAGAGGTTTCGTCGTTGATGTCATGTTGGCTGGCAAGAGCAAGTTTACCAATAATTTCATCAGTGCTCCTGTCTAGAAACATCGAAATCGTGTCCGAATAATAATATCTTGTTGCTGCCATTATTTCTCTAAGTAAATTTTTTCTTTTATGACAATATCTATCATCGCCACTCATCATACAATCAATCCGCCTGGCATATATCTCCGCTATACGAATCTGCCGATAGTCCTTCTTCAAGATAGATAAGAAATTTCTCAAACTCTTCTGCCGTAAACTCAGTACGTCCGTGTTCTTCCAATCGTTTGCGGTTGTGAATCTCCAACTGCCGCTTGAAATTGGCATAAAGATTATCTTCCTCGACAATCTGGACATACTCGTAGTCCATTTGTCGGAGTGTGGCTATCAGTCCGGCTTCCAATGCCGCTTCGCTTTGTGTTGACATATTCTTGTCCTGCTATGGTGTTACTACTTATTTATTCTAGCTTGCAATATCTTGATACCTAATGCATTTTCTATTTTGCATAAGGTTTCCAACGACAAATTTTCTCGACCTTTCAAAACTTTAGAAACATACTGCTGGGTACAATTCATTTTCTCAGCCAGCACTCGTTGTGTCATGCCAAGTTCCTCCATCCGGTCCGACATAGTTGCAGCTATAGCCTGTGAATGGCAAACCCAATCCTCTCTTTTGTTTTCCATTATATTCTTTACTTCTCCTAAAGCGTTGTCTATCTTTTCTTCAGCCATTGTATGAATCAAAAATACCTTTGTCCTATTTTGTAGGCAAAGGTACTATAAATAATCGAGATTACACAACTTTCAGGTTGTTATTCTAAGTTTCTATTCTAATTTTGGAAAAACACTATGTAATATAGAACGAGCACTTTGAGAATTTCTTAAGTATTCCAATGCCTTCAAATTATAAGATGAAATACCTAATGCCTTTTCAATAATTGAATGAAGACCTTTGTTATTGTATAGCATAATAACTTTTGCATAATCACCAGTATTAATCACATCATTTAATTCCTGTAATCGTATATTATACCATTCTTCAATTTTTATTTGTTTTACAAACTCATTAAAATTCGCATCAACTTCAGTTTTATCTTTTCCATTTCGCACATGAGACTCATTAAATTTATAGTTAATTTTTTGAATTAAATACGAAGAAATTTGCAGCTCTTTATTTTGTTCTAATAAAGACAGAATTTGTTTTTTAATACTATCTATATCACAAGTTTCATGTTTATATTCTGCAAAACCTTTGATAAAATCTTCAATCAAAAAGAGGTTTTCTATTTCTGCGACATCGTATGAGTATATATTTTCCGTTGCAAGCTTACTCAATTGCTCATTTGTTCTAAAATCTCTATCAATAATACCATAGGCCACAGCGTATTTTTTACTGAGTTTATTATAAGCTCTCGTGTAATTGATTACATCCTTGCAAGAGGCAAGTGGGGTTATTGTAAATTCCTGGAACAACATTTCGAATATTTGTCTATCCAAACTACCCTTTTTCCCTTCACAAAACAACACTTTTTTTCGACTTCCCAGTATTTTCATCAACATTGCCTCTGGGATTTCAGAATCTGATATTTGCTCAATTTCCCAATTTTCGAACACCCCTGAAGCACTACATGTATAAGACTTTAACCAAAGTTTATTAGCTATCCTAGTAGAGGCAAAATCTATATCATGAGTTAAATATATAAACATACAATCTTTACGCTTCTCCTCCAAAATATCCCATAATTTATTAAGTATTGCCTTGTGTAAATGTATTTCAGGTTCGTCTACAATGATTAGAGATGAATCTTTTGCAAGCATAACACGCCCTACTATATAAAAAATGACACGCTCACCATCACTCATTTTGTACGCAGGATATTGTTTATCTGCATATTCAATCTTAAGATTTCCTAAACTATCACAAGACAAAACCCTATGTTCTATAAGACGATTCCAAATATCAATAACGTCATCAATATTACTTCTAAAATCGTCAAGATGTATAATATCCCCTTCTTGAGCATTTGAACAAAAATTATTTCTTCTTTCCAACCTTTCGGAAATTAATGCAGACACAAGTATCTTAAGTTCTTCACCATATTGTTTTGATAAAGAATATGGGAAATCGTCATTTTTTGCAGCAGTAAAAGTTTGCTTATCGTCTAAGCAAACTTTCTGACGATTCTCATAATCAGAAAAAGCAGATTTGTAAGTTGGTAAGCTATCATACGTTGGAAATATTAATATTTTTTGCGCAGGAATAACAATTCCATTATCAGTCCTTTCAAGGTGTTCTCTTATTGAATTTGCAAATGTTGTTTTACCACAACCGTTAGCCCCTATAAGAACTACATTAGAACTTGTAAATCCAATCGCTTTAAGCAAATAAAATGTTTTACTTACAAATATACTATTAGTGATTATATTCTCAACCAACTTATGATATTGTTCATAATCATGTAATTTCTCAAGAGCATTTTGTTTGTTTCTCAACTTCTCTATATCTAACGAATGTAGTAGATTTCCAAAACGGCCAAATAAAGATTCAGGAACCAACGCCTCAACACTTTGTTTCATATCAACAAATAGGCTCATCAAACGTTCTGCCACGCCAGAATCAATACCCTCTTGTCTATACTCATCTATAAACGCTTTCATGAAAGCCGAATCCTGTTCTATTAGATATAACAACTCTTTCTTATCCATTATATTTATGATTAAAACTATTAATATTGTATTTCTTGCCCCAAATAATTTTTCGCTTGCACTATAATAACAGTATGTATTTTATAGTATAGTACGGGTACAACTATGATAGAATTTTGGTTATTAAACTCAACATCTGGAAATATTATCACACCGCTCATCCAACACCCCGCTAAACATATCCATTTCTCTCTTGGAAATTCCTAATCGTGTTGCCAATTCGCGCCATTCTTTTATCGCTTCAATCACCTCTGAAATAATTTTCTCCGCAGTGTTTCGATTAAGCATATAATCCTCGCAGGCATCAAACAAGATACTTAAATCCGCCTTGTTGGAAGTTGATGAGATGAGCAGACTTTGATATTCATTCAGCGTTGGATTCATATCGTATGCCGGCGACAATGTCCATCCTTTTGCAGTCAACAGGAAACCATGATTGCGGAAATGGTCATCGCTGTTACCAAGGCAGATATTGAAGGCTACACGACGGAAGAGTTCCTGCAGATTTCGCTCTACATCGGTACAGTTCTGAATAATGAAGTCAACTATATCCAAATAGCCGTGTCCAGTAGTTGCATTATCTCCATCACTTAATCCCAACAAGGTCATAGCAGATGCAAAATGAATACGTTTGCTATCGTTTGTTCTATCGAAACGTCGTGACAGCAATGTATGATATTTTTCTCCAGTTGCCAGCACTTTGGTTTTTGCTACGTTTACTCCTGCTTTTGTAGCAAGCAAGTGACTGAAATGCTCCCAAAGCCCTGCATCGTAATCATCCTTACGAGAAGGAAACTTGGCAACATAAAGCGTTTTATCCGTGTCTATCACACTGGCTTTCGGTCTTGCTCCACCCAACGAAGAACCAGGTTGCACAAGTTGTGCAATCCATTTCCTATCAGGAAGCATATTGTTTTCTTCGCTTTTCTCAATCTCCGCACTGGCTGCAATCAATTCTCGAATATCCGTCAGAGGTGGGATTTTCAACGATTCACTTACATTGATAAATTCATCATCAGGGGTTTCTTTAAAACGGAATCCACCCATTCGGGAGAAATCATCGATACCAGTCAAGAAATCGAAAGATGACAATCTCCTTACAGGTCGCTTTTCTTCCGCTGCCGAAATTTGCTCACGACGCAACAACAAAGTTCGCCCCCAACGATCCGGCAAAGCATCGGAAAAACATCCGAAAATATCCTTGTCCGGTTGTGTATATTGTTGTCCCGGGTAATTATTTAGATCGTCACTCAAAAACAGATCGCTGTGCTGCCTTAACCATTCATTATTGAACGTAAAACTATAGCTATCCGCACCACGAAGAGACTCATAGCCTAATTC
Source organism: Bacteroides sp. AR20 (assembly GCF_964250605.1). Lineage (NCBI taxonomy): Bacteria > Pseudomonadati > Bacteroidota > Bacteroidia > Bacteroidales > Bacteroidaceae > Bacteroides > Bacteroides sp. AR20. Next base: position 28,362 of record NZ_CAXUGK010000017.1, read on the forward strand.
GCCAATGAGTTCCACTTCTTTGAGCCAATCGAAATCGGCATATACATACAACTTTTTCATAGATTATTCTTTCTTGGATGCACGTTCTCTTGTTTTCAAACTCAAATCTTGCAAAGTTTTTCCCATTTTATCTTCTTTGGCAAGCAATAAAATATCATCGTCAAGTTGCAATGCATACAAAACACGTAGATAAATCCCTATTGCAACAGTAGGAATCCCTTTTTCTATTCGGGACACAGTAAGCGGTGAACAAGTAGCCCGTTCTGCCACCTGAGCCACACTCAGATTCCGACGCAAGCGAGCTAACTTAATCTGCTCACCTACAATCTGCATCTTTTGCTCCAATTTTCGGGGAAGTTTGGTCCCCATTGTATTCTTTGTCATTACTACATCAATTTAAAGTGCAAAGCAACTATGCCGATGACTTTATCACAATCAACATATCATATAATATACAAAAGTAATACTTTTTATTTATTTAATGATGCATTACACATAGTAAAATGCACATCTTGGCATAATTAACCATATACCTAATCTATTTTGAGCAAAAACTTCCAAAAACCAAATGCTATAATGTTATTTGTAAGCACCATGTACAACCATCAACAAATAATATCTTATTCGTTACAAACGATGCAAATTGTTCATCATACACACATCATATCAAAGAACTATTTTGCTTGCCAAAAGAAAAAGATATGACTCCACGCTTAACTTGACTTTAATGACCGTTATAATATACACGGGCAATAAAGTTAAGTCAAATAGAGGGAGAGAAGAAAATTAGCCTACTGGGTATTTTTTTTCTTTTCGCCAGCAATGAAATTCTATGCAAAATCTTCTGAAAATCTCATAGTACAGCTAGCAAATTTACACCAAAAACCACCTTTTTTATCAAAGTCTTTTCTTTTGTTTTCTTGTACCGGAAAAACGCAGTATCTTTGCAAAAGTTCAGCGAAGAATAAAGAGCAAAATCAGACTTTCCTACCGTTTAAGTTTCAAACTATTGGTAGTCAATCAGTCTAATATGCTGCATCGGCAAGTAAAGCTAATCATATATACCCAGTTATCCCCAAAACGAAAACGATGAGAGATTTTCCTTTATAGATAGTTTGGGATGTTTAGTTCTCCTATCTCCTATTTCAAAACAAAGGCTGTCCATTATCTAATATGTGACAGCCTTTCCATGAAAGTTTTTTTCAGGTAAATATCATACTTTTTTCATAAACTCCTTCGGTGTTTTTCCAAAATACTCCTTATACCTGCCTCTGAAGTTTTTCATATTTCGCATACCCACCATTTCAGCAACCATAGTCACAGAAAATTTTCCGCTTTCCAAAAGTTCCCGTGCCTTCTCCATCCTGATTCTCGAAATCAAATATTTGGGTGCTTCTCCCGTCAACAACTTCCACTTATTATAAAAGGTTGTCCGGCTCATGCACATCCTGGAGGCAATATCATCTACTGTCAAATCCTCTTTATCCATATTCTCCATAATGTAAAGCTTCACTTCATTCAAAAATGCCAGATTGGCATCCTGCTGAGCCCGCTCCATAGGTTTCGTTAAAAAATCTTCTCCAAAAACTTTCTGAAGAAATGTCTTCCGAAGAAAACGGCTATTATTTATCAATATGGATATTTCCACTTTAAGGTCCTCCAGATTAAAGGGCTTACATACAAAGAGATCAGCCTGAGAAGAACAACGCTTTTCCCGCCGTTTCACATCAATGTGCGCCCCCATCAATATCACCGGAATAAAGGAGGTGTCCCTCGACGTCTTCAGTTTAGAAGAAAGTTCCTCACCGCTCATACCTTTCAACATGATATCACAAATCACCAAATCCGGATACTCTTCACATATTACCTCCAATGCTTCCTGACCGTCATCAAAGCTCCTCACTACAAAACATTCCGATAAACGTTTCTCAAGATAATCCTTGAATCCCTTGTCATTATCCGCAAGTATCACTAAAGGTCTATCCATATTTTTTTTCTTCGAGAAACCATGGAAAGCTATTTCCGACTCATTCACCTGAAAAGTGTCCGGAATATTTAAGGATGTATCCTCCCCCGAAACCGCACACGAACATCTTATGGGAAATCGAAGCAGAGCCTCCTTTTCCAAAGTCAGTATTTTCCCGTCACATATATTCATCAACTTGTCAAAAAACACACCGCCCATGCCATACTGCTTGCCATGCAGAGGTCGCAGAATAGGAAGCCGCGACGAGTACCATCTGCAACATTTCAGAAATCGCTTGTTGCCTGTATCCTTAATCCTGATTGCCCAGTAATCTCCCTTCAACGAAACCTGCATCGAGAGATGCGTTTCCGGCAGAGAACACTCGATGGCACTCAATACAAACCGGTCGATAACCGGAGATATCTTTCCCGGATCAAACCAAGCGCTTGCATAGTCAAAATCCGGAACCAAATCCAGCTTCATCTGTAACCCGGCCACATGAGACTGTAAAAAAGACACTTTCTTCCTCATAAATGCGCCGATTTCATGTTCTGCAACTACCAGGCTACCAGAATTGCCAAATAGTCGTTTCAACTCCATCAACGCTATCAAGTGCTGCTCCAGCCCGCCTATATGATGAAGTGCAACAGCCAGTTCCTTCTTTATGTCTTCCGGACAGTCTCCTTCGTAAACTGCCCCTAACGGTGTCTTAATCAAAGAAATGGGATTACGTATGTTTTGAAAGGTATCAATGAAATACTGATTTCCCTCTTTCAGTAAATCTCTTTCTTCACTGATACAGAGTAAATGGAACAAAAGCCAACATAATATACAGATTCCACTAGCCACTATTGGCAGAACAGACCAGGGAACCTTATGATATACGCCGATGGATAGCAGGAAAACGCATAATGACACTACTATTATTATTATCGATAAATGTTTCATACTATTATAAGTTTAAGTAATAATGATTCATACTAATATATACCCGAGTTTTCAGTCAATAGCAGGATAATCCCAAGTATGTCATCAGGAGGCGGTCTAATGGGGGAACGGTAGGTTCCTTGAGTCATCGAATTCACCTTACCAACCCTCGTTTGCTAGAAGAGCCTGCATTTCGTCCACCTGTATTTCATACCCAGCAACTCTCTAAACCATTCATTTCCCATGCCCAACGTATCTTTAAATATCAATACAACATTCCGCTTATCCAAGATAGCTCCAATCAATTATTCTCAAACAAAATAATAGTATAACAAACGGAAAGGCTAAAAAGATGATACCACTTCACACATATTCTTATCATACTCACATATCTTGCGCATGAAACAGAAAGACATTATCTTTGCAGCATGAAACAAGAACTGAAAGAAAACGGAGGATTACCGGCACATATACTCTGGACACTTGCTATCGTAGCTGGCGTGTCCGTAGCCAACTTGTATTACAATCAACCCCTGCTTAATATCATGCGGCATGAATTGGAAGTTTCTGAATTCAAAACGAACCTCATTGCCATGATTACACAAATCGGATATGCGCTGGGATTATTGTTCATCGTCCCATTAGGAGACCTCTATCGACGCAAGAATATCATCCTAACGAATTTCTTCCTACTCATATTTTCCCTTCTAGCCATTGCCATGGCACCGAACATCTACATCATCTGGGCAGCATCACTCATTACCGGCATCTGCTCCATGATACCCCAAATATTTGTACCGATTGCCTCGCAATTCTCACGCCCCGAAAACAAGGGACGGAATGTAGGTGTCGTCATCTCAGGATTACTGACTGGAATACTTGCATCACGTGTTGTCAGCGGATTTGTGGGTGAAGTGCTTGGCTGGCGTGAAATGTACTTCATCGCCGCTGGAATGATGTTACTATGCGCTATCGTTGTATTAAAGGTACTACCGGACATACAACCGACTTTCCAAGGCAAATATTCCGGGCTGATGAAGTCTCTTTTCTCATTAGTAAGAGAATACCCCTCTCTACGAATCTACTCGATACGTGCAGGACTGGCCTTTGGCTCATTCCTTGCCATGTGGTCCTGCCTTGCATTCAAAATGGGAGAAGCCCCGTTCCATGCATCCAGCGATGTCATCGGCATACTAGGGCTCTGCGGCATTGCCGGAGCCTTAACCGCATCTTTTGTAGGAAAATATGTAAAAAAGGTAGGCATACGCAATTTCAACTTTATCGGTTGCGGAATGATTCTGCTTGCATGGGCCTCGCTCTTTTTCTGCGGAAACAACTATGCAGGTATCATTACCGGTGTCATTCTTATAGACATAGGCATGCAATGTATCCAACTCAGCAACCAGACCAGTATTTTCGACATCTACCCGTCTGCCTCCAATCGGGTAAATACGATTTTCATGACCACTTACTTCATCGGCGGCTCTTTGGGTACCTTCCTTGCAGGAAGCAGTTGGCAGACTTGGGGATGGAGTGGCGTGGTCGGCACCGGCGTTATTTTAACAATAATATCGTTGTCCATCACCCTTTACAGCAAGAAATAACAAGGATACTATCATTTTTCCAAGCAAACGCAAAGATTTGATAATTTTTATTTGTCATGCAAAGGATAAGGAAGATATTGAACAGAATTGTTATACCTTTGTCGCATCAAACTATAAACGACAGATTGATAATAGATTCGTCAACCAAGCATAGTCAAAAACAACCCTATGAATTCAGCAAAGAAAATACCCTCTCCACTCGTTTCTCTATTTCCCATCGCTTTTCTCGTAGGAATGCTGTTCGCCACCATCCATACTTTCGGAAGTGACGCCTTGAGTGGAGGAAGCCAGATTTCCCTGCTTGCCACCACTGGTATGTGTGTCTTTATCGGCATGACTTTCTACCGCATCCCTTGGAAAGATTATGAACTTGCCATCACCAACAACATTTCAGGTGTTGCCACAGCTATCATTATTCTATTGATTATCGGTGCTTTGAGCGGCACATGGATGATAAGTGGGGTGGTACCTACCCTTATATATTATGGTATGCAGATTATCCATCCGAATTTTTTCCTTGCTTCTACCTGCATTATTTGTGCATTGGTATCAGTAATGACGGGAAGTTCATGGACCACTATCGCCACCATCGGTATCGCCCTTTTGGGCATAGGTAAGGCACAAGGTTTTGAAGAGGGATGGATAGCCGGTGCCATCATTTCGGGAGCCTATTTCGGAGACAAAATTTCACCGTTATCGGATACCACGGTCCTTGCCTCATCCGTAACGGAAACACCGTTATTCAGCCATATCCGCTATATGATGATCACCACCGTCCCCTCTCTCCTCATCACCCTTGTCATCTTTACAGTAATGGGACTCACACACGAAACGAACAATACACAACAGATCGCGGAATTTACGGCAGCATTGGACGCCAAATTCAACATTACTCCCTGGTTACTGGCTGTTCCCGTGATTACGGGAATACTGATTGCCCGGAGAGTACCTTCCGTCATCACACTCTTTCTCTCCACTCTGCTGGCAGGGATATTCGCCTTCATCTTCCAACCGGGACTACTGAATGAGATAGCGGAAGGTGGGAATATGTTCAAAGGGATAATGATGACATTCTATGGCAGTACCAGTCTACAAACTGACAGTGACATGTTGACAGAACTGATTGCCACACGAGGTATGGCAGGAATGATGAATACCATCTGGCTCATCATCTGCGCCATGTGTTTCGGTGGAGCCATGACGGCAAGCGGCATGCTAGGAAGCATCACTTCCCTATTCGTCCGCTTCATGAAGAATACAGCCAGCATGGTAGCATCCACCGTATGTTCCGGATTGTTCCTGAACCTTGCCACGGCAGACCAGTACATCAGCATTATCCTCACCGGAAACATGTTCAGCAACGTTTACGCAAAGAAAGGCTACGAAAGCCGGCTACTTAGCCGTACCACGGAAGATGCCGTTACCGTCACCTCCCCGCTTATCCCATGGAACACCTGCGGCATGACGCAAGCCACCATTTTGAGTGTACCCACACTGACCTACCTTCCCTATTGCTTCTTCAACCTTATCAGTCCGGTAATGAGTATCTTTATTGCTGCTATCGGATATAAAATAATTAAAAAACCGGTGAACAATCCTGGATAGGCATTGTTCTTGCAATAAACTTATAACGAACAATTTATTTAAACCTAAACAAAAAAAGATTCGATTATGAAAAAGTTTATTGCATTAGCAGCAGTAGTATTGGTAAGCATGGCAACAACGACCATGTATGCACAAGAGAGTAGAGCTGAAAAGCGCGCAGACCGTAAAGCCCAAAGAGACGCAGAACGTGCACGCCTGAAAGCTGAAGAACAAGCACAGGATGCCATTTCGTACGATGACGCAATGGCGGCCTTGAAAGCTCACCAGTTCGTAATGGAGGCAGACCAAGTGATGTTCCGCAACGGACAGACCGCATTTGTAAACTCCAACACCAACTTCGTATTGGTCAACCAAGGACGTGGCACCGTGCAGGTAGCCTTCAACACCGTATACCCAGGTCCTAACGGCATTGGCGGTGTAACAGTAGACGGAACCGTATCGGACATCCAAATGACTACCGACAAACGGGGCAACGTGAATTGTAACTTCAGCATCCAGGGTATCGGCATTTCCGCCCAGATATTCCTTACGCTGACCGATGGCGGGAACAACGCAAGCGTAACCATCAGCCCGAACTTCAACTCCAACACCATGACTTTGAGCGGGAACCTGGTTCCGCTGGAACAATCCAACATATTCAAGGGACGTTCCTGGTAAAACCCTTATATAAATATATATATTCCCACTCCGCCACAAATCACACTAAAAAGTGTACATTTGTAGCGGAGTTTTTTATATACCAATGTCATGAGAGAATTTATCATTGCAGACAATCAAGATATCACCAAAGCAGGCATGATGTTCCTATTGGGCAGACAGAAAGACACCTCCCTGCTGCTGGAAGCCGACAACAAGGCAGAACTGATACAGCAACTACGCCTGCATCCCACCGCCGTTGTCATTCTGGACTATACCCTTTTTGATTTTTCGGGAGCCGAAGAGCTAATGGTACTTCACGAACGCTTCAAGGAAGCCGATTGGCTACTCTTTTCCGACGAATTGAGCCTACCGTTCCTGCGCCAGGTATTGTTCAGCAGCATGGCATTCGGCGTAGCGCTGAAGGATAATTCCAAAGAAGAGATACTGACCGCACTACAATGCGCCTCACGCAAGGAGCGATTCATCTGTAATCACGTCAGTAACCTGCTGCTCGCAGGCAACGGTTCCTCCTCCCCCACTCATCCTACCATCAAAGATGATTTACTGACTACTGCCGAACGGAGCATCCTAAAAGAGATAGCCCTGGGGAAAACAACCAAAGAAATAGCTGCCGAACGAAACCTCAGCTTCCATACGGTAAACAGCCACCGGAAGAATATCTTCCGGAAACTGGGTGTAAACAATGCGCACGAAGCCACCAAATATGCCATGAAGGCAGGCATCGTAGACTTGGTGGAATATTATATATAAATCTCCCCGCTCCCGACACACAGCCGGGCATCAGCATCATACACCACTCCGAACTGGCCCGGAGCAATGCCTTGCAGCTTTTCTTCCGAAACAATGCGGTAACCCTCCGCCTCCTTTTGCAACCTGCCTTTGACAAACTCCGGCGTATGGCGTATCTTGAAAGTCACCTCCACCTCTTCCTGCGCTCCCTTCCAGGGATTATCCGTAATGAAATGAAAATCGTACATACGGAATTCATAGCCGTATTGCAATGCCGTATCACATCCGCGGGACACGTAAATCACATTCTCCTCCACATCCTTGCGGACAACAAACCACGGTCCTCCACCCAACCCCAATCCTTTACGCTGGCCGATGGTATGAAACCAATAGCCCCGATGCTTGCCCAACTTTCTACCCGTTTCCAACTCCACAATATCCCCTTCCCTTTCGCCAAGGAAACGGCGCACAAAATCATTATAATCAATCTTTCCCAGAAAGCAGATGCCCTGACTGTCACGACGTCTGGCGCTGGGCAATCCGGCACGCAGGGCTATGTCACGAACCTCATTCTTCATCAGTCTGCCCAATGGAAACATCAGTTTGGAAACTTGCAGATAATCTATCTGTGCCAGAAAGTCGGTCTGGTCTTTCACGGAATCGGCAGCGGTACCGAGCCATGTCTTTCCATCCCTCAACACCGTAGTGGCGTAGTGCCCGGTTGCCGTGATATCGAAATCCTTCCCCACACGTTGCTCAAAGCACCCGAACTTTATCAGCTTGTTGCACATCACATCCGGATTGGGAGTCAAGCCACGTCTTATTTTATCAATGGCATAAGCCGCCACCTGGTCCCAATACTCCCGGTGCAGGTCCACTACTTCCAACGATAATCCATAACGCCGGGCAATGGCAGAAGCCATCTCCATATCCTCTTCCGCAGAGCAGTCCATATAATCGGCATCGTCCCTCCCTATTTTGATATAAAATAGAGAAGGACGGTAACCTTGTTCGCAAAGGAGATGTACCACCACGGAGCTGTCTACACCTCCCGACAATAATACAGCAATATTCATTCTATCGTATACTGTTATTCTTTTAAATTCTGTCAAATGCCTGGGACAAGTCGTCCAGCAAATCATCGATATGTTCTGTCCCGATGGAGAGGCGGACCGTGCCCGGTTTGATGCCTTGTTCTTCCAATTCCCGTGCACTCAATTGGGAATGGGTAGTGGTGGCAGGATGGATAACCAGGGATTTCACATCAGCCACATTGGCAAGCAACGAGAATATCTGTAAACTGTCAATAAACGTCTGCGCTTCCTTCACACCGCCCCGCACCTCAAACGTAAAGATAGAACCGCCTCCATTCGGAAAGTATTTCCCGTAAAGCGCGTGGTCAGGATGCTCGGGCAGGGACGGGTGGTTCACGGCAACCACTTTGGGATGCTTCTTCAAGAATTCAACCACTTTCAAGGCATTCTCCACATGACGTTCCACGCGAAGCGACAACGTCTCCAATCCTTGCAACAGAATGAAAGCATTGAAAGGACTGATTGTGGCACCGGTATCACGCAACAATACGGCACGGATACGGATGGCATAGGCAGCAGGACCGGCAGCGTCGACGAAACGTACTCCATGATAACTCGGGTCCGGTTCCGTCAGTTGGGGAAACTTCCCCGAGGCCACCCAGTCGAACTTGCCGCTATCTACAATAACACCACCCAAGGACGTACCATGCCCTCCGATGAACTTCGTTGCCGAATGGACTACAATATCTGCCCCATGCTCTATGGGACGAATCAAGTAAGGAGTACCGAAGGTGTTATCTATAATCAGAGGAATCCGGTGACGGTGTGCTATTTCAGCAACGGCATCAATGTCAATGATGTTGCAATTCGGATTTCCCAGCGTTTCAATGAATACTGCCTTGGTATTCTCCTGAATCGCTTTCTCGAAATTGTCCAGATTGCCCGGGTCCACAAAAGTAGTGGTAACCCCGTAGGCAGGCAATGTGTGGGCCAGCAGATTATACGTTCCACCGTAGATGGTCTTAGCTGCCACGATATGGTCGCCTGCACGGGTGATATTCTCAAAGGCATAAGTGATGGCTGCCGCACCCGAGGCTACGGCCAATCCGGCAACACCGCCTTCCAGAGCCGCCACACGTTTCTCGAACACATCCTGGGTGGAATTCGTCAACCGCCCGTAAATATTCCCCGGGTCCTGCAAGCCAAAGCGGGCTGCCGCATGGGCCGAATTACGGAATACATACGAAGTTGTCTGATAGATAGGTACGGCGCGGGCATCAGTTGCCGGGTCGGGTTGTTCTTGTCCAACGTGAAGTTGTAGAGTCTCAAAGTGCAATTTCTTTGTTTCCATTGTCGTTTGTATTTTAGGTGAATAAACCGTTTCTCATTCGGATGTTGCAAAGATAGAGCGATAAGCCGGGGCAGACAATGACACAGATTAGGGAATTTTATACCACAATTGTGGTAGATAAGCAAGCTATTTTCTATCTTTAGATAAGATAGACTGCATTTCGGCAAAACTTTTTCATGCAAGCATGAAAGTTCTGCACTCAATTTGCACTATCTTTGCCCCCATGAAAGCAAGAAATATACTGATACTCATATTGGGAACCCTGATTCTTCCCATTTATCTGACTTCCTGCGGGGTGGACCGCTGGAAAGAGTATGCCGGACAGACCCAGACAGACCGCTGGATTGACGATACCATGCGTGTGTGGTACTATTGGGTAGACGCTATCCCCCATACCAACGACTTGAACTATTTTCAAGCCCCTTTCACTTTCTTTGCCTCGCTCAAATCCGAAGAAGACAAATTCTCCACCATCGACAGTCTGGTCAGCATCACCACTACCCGCAGCATCCCCTATACGGATTACAGCTACGGATTCCAGTTCACTACCAACCAGATAGAAGTAGAAGGAGAAGAGAATGCCATTGTTGCACAGATTCTTTACGTTGCCGACGGAAGCCCGGCCTCGGAAATCGGGCTAAAACGGGGTGACTGGATTATGAAGATGGACGGGAACTTTATTACTGAACAGAATTATAAGAAACTGTATGGAAGTAGTGCCATGGAACTTACAGTAGGTTATTACGACGTGGAGAAAAATGCCATCGTTGCTTACGACAAACCCAGACAGATAGCATCGGCGCGTCCCGTCAACGACAACCCGGTGCACTATAAGAATGTATATACATCAGGCAGCAAGAAAATAGGTTATCTGGTCTACAACCACTTCAGTTCCGGCCCCACGGACAACAGTAATGAATATGACAACGACCTGCGCAGCGCATTCCAATATTTCGCATCACAGCAAGTCAACGAATTCATCCTTGACTTGCGCTACAACAACGGTGGATTACTGAGTTGCGCAGAATTGCTGTGTACCATGCTTGCACCTTCCTCCGCCTTGGGACAAGAGTTGGGGTACCTGGAATTCAACAACCGCTTCAATCCGCAGATAGTACCGTTCACCCTGAATTCCGGACTCATCGGAAACGGAGCAAACCTAAACCTGAATACTCTCTACGTACTTACCAGCAGCCAGACTGCCTCCGCCTCCGAAATGGTGATTAACTGCCTCGACCCGTATATGGATGTTGTCATAATCGGCGGTACTACCGTAGGCAAGAATGTAGGTTCCAGGAATTTCTCCAGCCCCGAACTGATGATAACGATGAATCCCATCGTCTGCAAGATATACAATTCGGAAGGGAAATCTGATTATGAATCCGGATTCCAACCGGCCTACTCGGGATATGTAGTGAATGAGATGAGCGACATGTCACGTTTCCTGCCCTTTGGAGATACCAACGAAGCCTTATTGAGCACTGCACTCGGCGCCATCGACGGAAGCATACAACCGCCCGCACAAGAAGATACCCGTTCTTTAAGAGTGACCACTCTCGCAAACTCCATTGAACGTCGGGCAAGCCATGCCGTACGCATCAAATAAAAAGACAAATAGGATGAAACTAAACAGAAGAGTTACAATCATCACCCGATTTTCGGGAATCATGTTCAGCCTGCTGTTGCTCGGCGGACTGGCAGCTTGCAGCGATGATAACAATGACAGTGATACGCCAGAACCGGAGCCATCAACCTACCCCACTACTCCTTTCTCCAAAATCGAACTCAAAGAAGTGATAGAGAGCGATGCGCAACCGGTTACTGCCACCCACACCTACCTTTACAACAGTGCAGGCAGGCTGACCGGCTACACCGGCAAACAGAGCTTTACAGCAGGAGACGAACTCTTCGAGATAGAGAATACCACTACTGTCGAATACAAGGACCATCAAGCCGTGATAACCGACGAAGCAGGTACAGTATCAACCTACACGCTGAATGACAAAGGTTATGCCACCACTTGTACCAGTCAGGATATGGCAGGAAATACCCGTACTTACACCTTCTCCTACCTCATCAACACCGAAGACAAATACTATCTGGAAAACATCACAGAAAAGCTGGACGACGGAAAAGAATACTCATTCATTACAATAGACTACAGCAACTTCCGGGCATTGCGCATACAGCAAAAGGTTGACACTTTTGAGCACAACAGTACGGCTACCACACCATCAGGCAATGAAATTGCAAATATCTCCGAAATACCAAGCCTATTCATTACGGACATGTATCCGCTTTCCATGCATGCGGTTGCCATATACGGGAAGATATTGGGAGAACCTGCAAACTATCTGATTACCCAACTCATCCCGGACAGCAACGGAGAAAGTGAAGAGACCACCACCTATACTTATACGTTAGATAACCGGGGTATCGTCACTTCCTGCCATGCAGTCGTCAGGCATATAAGGAACGGCTACGAGCAGGACTACACACGCACCGTGAACTATACCATCGAATAATAAACTACTTACTTCTTAAAGAACTTGTCGAAGAAAAGGACGTGATAGTCTATGGAGTTGTTCCAATACGTTCCGGTATGTCCACCGGGACGGGTGATGAAGTCATGGTCTATCTTCCTTGCCAGCAGCCGGTTGTGCAAGTCCTTGTTCACTTCAAGAAAGAAATCGGCCTCACCGCAGTCGATGATTAGCGCCAAGTCTCCATTTACAATCTTATCCAGCTGATTGACCACCGTATGCGCATCCCAAGATGCCTTGTTGGCAGCAAACTCTCCCAACTGCTTGTTCATTTCCCAATTCTGGGGGAACGGCCGTATATCCACTCCTCCACTCATACTGCCCGCCGCACCGAACACATCCTTATGACGGATAGCACTCCACAAAGCACCGTGGCCGCCCATACTCAATCCACTGATGGCACGCGCCTTTCTATCGGGAATGGTAGCATAGTTCCCGTCTGTATACTTCACCAATTCCGAGGTGACAAAAGTCTCATAACGGTAGGCAGGATTCTCCGGACTGTCCCAATACCAACTGTTCTTGCCGTCCGGACATACAAATATGATCCCTTTCTCATCTGCCATCTGCGGCAATTCCGGCTTCAGTTGCACCCAGCTCCGCGCATTGCCGCCATAACCGTGCAACAGATAAACCACCGGACAAGCCTGCTTGCCGATAGCCTTATCAGGCAATACATACACAACTTTTACATCCTTATTCATGGCTGCACTTCTCACCAACACCGTGTCTACACGTGCCGCCTGCAACATTACGGCAGACAGACACCACAAAAGCCCCAAGGCAATAATTCTTTTTTTCATCTATTTATTGTTTATTTTTTCTAACGGATGGCAATATTAACAATAAATACTGAAAAATCATTATCTTTGCCTCACAAACTATTCAAAATCCACTATGGAGTTTATTATCATTCTACTTTTACTTATTCTGAACGGCATTTTTGCCATGTATGAAATCGCTTTAGTCTCCTCAAGTAAAGCACGCCTTGAAACTCTTGTCGGAAAAGGGAACAAAAGAGCCAAAGGAGTATTGAAACAACTGGAAGAACCCGAAAAATTCCTCTCCACCATCCAAATCGGTATTACTCTTATCGGTATCGTATCCGGTGCCTATGGTGGTGCCACCATCGCTGATGACGTAGAACCGCTGTTCGCCCTCATTCCGGGAGTAGCCGCCTATGCCAAGACTCTCGCCATGATTACCGTAGTAGCCATCATCACCTATCTGTCGCTCATCATAGGCGAACTGGTGCCCAAGTCCATCGCCTTGAACAACCCGGAACGATGGGCCACCATGCTCAGCCCCTTCATGATTGTGCTGACCAAGATTTCCTATCCGTTTGTATGCCTGCTGAGCGCTTCCACCAAACTGATGAACAAACTCATCGGACTGAACAGCGGCGAAGAACGCCAAATGACACAAGACGAACTGAAGATGATTCTGCACCAAAGCTCGGAACAAGGCGTCATCGACAAAGACGAAACGGAAATGTTGCGTGACGTGTTCCGCTTCTCGGACAAAAGAGCGAATGACCTGATGACCTATCGCCGCGACATCGTCGTGCTCCATCCCACAGACACACCGGAAGAGGTGCTGCGCATCATCCACGAAGAACACTTCAGCAAATATCTCCTGGTGGAGCGGGGAAAGGACGAGATTATCGGTGTGGTTTCCGTAAAGGACATCATCTTGATGATGGGCGGCGAACAACCCTTCAACTTACGTAGTATTGCACGCCCTGCTTTGTTTATTCCGGAAAGTTTGTATGCAAAGAAAGTTTTAGAGCTGTTTAAGAAGAACAAAAACAAGTTCGGAGTTGTTGTAGACGAGTATGGAAATACAGAAGGTATCATCACCCTACACGATTTGACGGAAAGTATCTTCGGAGACATCCTCGAAGAGAATGAAACGGAAGAAGAGGAAATCGTTGTCCGTCAAGACGGTTCCATGCTGGTGGAAGCTTCCATGAATCTGGATGACTTTATGGAGGCAATGGGCATTATGAACTATGATGACCTGAAAGAAGAAGACTTCACCACCTTGAGCGGTCTTGCCATGTTCCTGATAGGACAGGTGCCGAAAGCCGGAGACTTGTTCAGCTACAAAAACCTGGACTTCGAAGTAGTGGATATGGACCGCGGACGAGTGGACAAACTGCTTGTCATCAAGAAAGAAGAAGATGATGAATAACGAACGCTATTGCGTCTTTATAATTAATTTAAACCATTAAAGCAATGAAAAAAGTAATGATGATTGCAGCCTTTGCCGCTGCATTGGTATCCTGCCAATCAAAAGGAACCCAGAACAATGATGCTGTTGCCGTGGACGAAGGGGTAATGGCAGTTGCCGGCAATGACTCGTCTGCCGTGGCCGTATACGAGGGAATTCTTCCTGCTGCCGACGGTCCGGGCATCCAGTATGTATTGAGCGTGGACAGCGTAGGTCCTGATGGAGAAAGCGGTTATACGTTGGTAACAACTTATTTGGATGCCGAAGGCCCCGGAAAAAACAAAAGCTTTACTTCCAAAGGAAAGAAAGAAGTTATCCAGAAAGACGTCAATAACAAGAAGAAAACAGCCATCAAACTGACTCCAGACGACGGCGACACTCCGGTGTACTTCGTAGTAGTGAACGACACTACCCTGCGCCTTGTCAACGACAGCCTGCAGGAAGCAGTGAGTGACTTGAATTATGACATCATCCAGGTGAAATAGTCCATCCATACTTATAAGAAAGAACGGTACAGCCGGAATTACTGGATTCAGTGGTTCCGGCTACTGTTTTTTCAATGAAGAGGCATTTCAAACAAGAGAACAGAAGGCTATATCAAAAAGTTAGTGTTATCTTTGTAGCTTCATCAAAGTATATATAAACATGAAACATTCTTCCGAAAAACCTTTAGCACCTGCCAACTACTCACGCTGTTTCAACAACCAATGCCCGAAAGCCGACAACTGCCTGCATCGCTTAGCTGCCCTTCGCGATACCCCCGAGTACCCGTCCATCCGCATCATCAATCCACTGTGCATTCCAGAGGATAGCAGTCAATGCGCCTATTTCCAATCGACACAAAAGATACATGTTGCGTGGGGAATCAGCCACTTGCTCGATGAAGTTCCCTACAAGAATCTCCAACCTCTGAAAAGCCAGTTGATAGCCCATTTCGGCCGCGGAAAATACTACCGCTTCTACCGGGAAGAATCTTACCTTTCCCCCGAAGACCAGAACTATATCCGCAGAACTTTCCACCAATACAACATTCCGGGAGAACCGGCTTTCGACTCTTACAGCGAGGAATACAAATGGTAGAAAGGTAATCTTCAGCCCCCTTTTCATGTCATTTTATCACTGAAAATATAGATAACACTTTAGTTCACAACGGTGAACACTTTGTTACAACAGTAAGAAACAAAGTGTTCACATACTATGAAACAAACTGTTCGCACTCAATAAAACGAACTGTTTTCTTTAACGGAACAAACTGTTTCCTACTAATGAAACAAACTGTTCTCCATATTGAAACAAACCGTTCTCCTTAGGGAAACAGACGGATTCCCTTTTGAAGCCCTACAAGGGGAATAATTATCGCCTACGAAAATATAGGAGGAAATACAGCGACATAGTGCGATACCTATTCTCTGCAAAACGGGTGAACGTGTTCGGGAGGATATTGCAGCAACACGGGATGAGGTAAAGGAAAGAGAGGGGGAGATGGTATATTGTGTGGTAAAAGTGGAGAGGTAGAAAAGACGAAAAGGATTACAGTTGAAATAAATTCTTTTTCTTAACTTTGTGAAATAGAAACATCGAATATGACGATGAAGAAAATAAAAATATGAAAACAGCACTATCTATAAATCAACCGTTCAAGGATTGGGTAAACCACCTAAAACAAGACATTCGTAGTGCACAGATTAAAGCGGCTGTACGCGTGAACAGCGAACTGCTTCACCTTTACTGGCAACTGGGAGCAGAAATTATAGAACGGCAGAAAGAAATGACTTGGGGAAGCGGATTTCTCGAAGAGTTGAGTCGTGAGCTGATGGCAGAATTTCCTGATATGAAAGGGTTCTCATATAGAAACATACGCAGTATAAAGCAGTGGTATCTATTTTATAATGAGCCACATACAATTTGGCAACAAGTTGTTTCCAAATTAGGTGAAGAGAAATTTTTCTCCATCCCTTGGGGGCATCATCTCTATATCATCTCCCAATGCAAGGAAGTGAACTTATTCGGAGAAAGACAGTTAAACAATAAAACCGGAAACATATATGGCCGATAATTATCTTGAAAATCAGTACGAGCAATACCGGGCACGCAAAGCAGCTTGGGAGAAAGCGAAAAAATCCGGTAAGGCACAAACGCTACATAAGCCGACACTTCCCCTCAAAAAAGGCGGAAAGAAAGTGTTCGTTACCGGAGGTGCAGGAGGTATTGGCAAAGCCATTGTAGAAGCCTTCTGCAAGCTTAATTACCAAGTAGCCTTTTGTGACAAGAATGAACTGGAAGGACAACAAACCGCCCAAGCCACCGGAGCACAATTCCACCCCGTCGACCTAAACAGCAAAGAAGCATTGGAACTTTGCCTGCAAAATATTTTCAAGGAATGGGGGGATATTGACATCATTATAAACAATGCCGGCATCAGTGAATTCTCTCCCATCACAGAAACGAGTGTGGAGACTTTCGATAAAATATTGTCTGTGAATTTACGTCCGGTGTTCATTACTTCACATGCGTTGGCAGTACACCGCAAAAGTCAAAACAGCACGAATACCTACGGAAGAATCATTAATCTCTGTTCTACCCGCTATCTGATGAGTGAACCAGGCAGTGAAGGATATGCAGCTTCCAAAGGAGGTATCTATTCATTGACGCATGCGTTGGCTTTATCGCTTGCAGAGTGGCACATCACGGTCAACTCCATCTCTCCGGGCTGGATTCAGACACACGATTATGAACAATTACGGGCAGAAGACCATTCACAACATCCCTCCGGACGGGTTGGCAAACCGGAAGATATTGCCCGTATGTGCCTATTCCTATGTCAAGACGAAAACGACTTCATCAATGGCGAAAACATCACCATTGACGGAGGCATGACCAAAAAGATGATTTATCGGGAATAGCCCTTTTATAAAACAATCTGCCCAACATAATAATTATAGGATATGAACATGAAAAAGTCTTTTATAGGAATCCTGGCAGCAACCATCATCCTCAGCGGATGCGGCACAAGCCAGATGGCTGCAGGCGACCCTAACGCAGTGCTCGCAGGAGCTGCCATCGGAAGTAATGTAGGCGGTGCCATCGGCGGGCTGATAGGTGACAGTAACGGAGGCTGGCGAGGAGGATACCGGGGTTCCGCCATCGGCACCATCATAGGAACCATTGCGGGAGCTGCCATTGCCAATGCAGCCACAGCCCCCAAAAAGCAGGAGGAGTACAGCTACCGGATAGAAAGGACACAGCCCTATCCCCCGCAATCCGGAAGACAGCCGCAAGCATCGGCCATCGACCACTTGAGGGTACGGAATATACGTTTCATTGACGACAGCCGCAACCACGTCATCAATTCGGGCGAAAACTGTAAAGTGATTTTTGAAATCATGAACGAAGGAAACAAAACAGCCTACAACGTAGTGCCGGTGGTGGCGGAAACCACGGGCATGAAGCGCATTTACATATCACCGTCGGTCATGATAGAGCAAATAACTCCGCACAACGGTGTGAAATACACCGCCAACATCAGTGCCGGAGAACGGATAAAGACGGGTAACGTCACCATACGCATAGCCATAGCCGACGAGTATGGGGACGAATATGACTGGCAGGAGTTTTCGTTGCCCACACAACGGTAGAACAATGTCTTAACAGTAGTTTTTAAAAAGAAATGGAACAACAGCAATCTTCTTTCAAAGAAAAAGAACGCATAGAATTACGGGAACCCCGACGCTTCAAAGTCACCATCTACAATGATGACTTCACCACCATGGAGTTTGTGGTAAAAGTACTCACCACCGTCTTTTACAAATCATCGGCAGAAGCGGAAACACTGATGCTGCAGGTGCACAAGAGCAACTCCGCGGTAGTGGGCATCTACTCATACGACATCGCCCACTCCAAAGTACAGAAAGCCACCCGCATGGCACGCAATGAAGGTTTCCCCCTCCGGCTCACCGTCACCCCGGAGGAAGAAGAATAAGAAAGAAACAATATGGATATAAAAAATACGATATTCGTAAACCAAGCATTCGCTTCCGCACAAAGAAAAGCCGAGTCTTACCGGCACGAGTTCATCATGCCCGAACATCTGCTGAGCGCCATTCTGGAACAGGAACCCTTTATCAACACCCTGCAAGATACCTTCTACAATTATGTGGAGCTCAGCATCTCACTGGAAAACTATCTGACGGAAGAAGTGGAAACTATCCCCGACAATGTGGAATACGAGTTGGGACTTTCCGTCCAGCTCAGTTCACTCCTGCAACATGCCTATATGGTGACAGAGTATTCCAGCGCCGAAGAGCTGGGTGTTCCCCATCTGATACAAGGCTTGCTGCAACTGGAAGATTCCTGGGCATGCCATTTTCTAAAGGAAGCAGTCGGCGGCGACCTGCCCGAATTCCTCAGTCTGCTCATTACCCACTACGAAGAAGCGGAGCTGGCAGAAGAAGCAGGCGGTGTACAATCCCCCGATGAACAAGAGAAAACAGAACCATGGCGTAACTACGTGACCTGCCTCAACGACCGCCTGGCAGACCACAACCCGCTTATCGGCAGGGAGATGGAGTTGGAGCGAACCATACAAGTGCTCTGCCGCAAAGAAAAGAACAACCCGTTGCATGTGGGCGAACCCGGCGTAGGCAAAACAGCCCTTGCCTATGGGCTTGCCGCCCGTATCGAAGCGGGCAACGTCCCCGAACGGCTTGCCGGTTGCCGCATCTACGAGCTGGACTTGGGCAATCTGCTGGCAGGCACGCAATATCGCGGCGATTTCGAGAAGCGGTTGAAAACCATCATGGAGGGCATAGGCCGTGAAGGACACGCCATCGTCTACATCGACGAGATACACAACCTGATAGGCGCCGGACGCACGGGTGAAGGCTCCATGGATGCCTCCAACATGCTGAAACCCTATCTGGAAACCGGGGCAATACGTTTCATCGGTTCCACCACCTACGACGAGTACAACCGCTACTTCGCACGCAGCAAGGGACTGGTACGCCGCTTCCAGCAGATAGACATACTGGAACCGAGCATTGAAGAAGCCATACATATCGTAGAAGGCCTGAAAGAGAAATACGAAACCTACCACGGCGTCACCTACGAGCCCGACGTCATCCCCTACGCCGTAAAGGCAAGCGCCCGCTACATCAGCGACCGTTTCCTGCCCGACAAAGCCATCGACCTGGTGGACGAAGCAGGAGCTTACCGGGAAATACATCCCACAGACTCCGGAGAACAGACCGTGGACAAGGCACTGATAACCGACATACTGGCACGTACCTGCAAAGTCAATGCCCTCGCCATGAAAGAGGACGACACAGTCGCCTTGGAAAGCCTGCACGAGCGCATCAGCTCCCGCATCTACGGGCAGGAAGAAGCCGTCCGTCAGGTAGTGGAAGCTGTGCAAATGTCCAAAGCAGGACTGCTGGACGAAAACAAACCGCTAGCAAGCCTGCTCTTTGTAGGCCCCACCGGAGTAGGAAAGACCGAAGTTGCCAAAGTGCTCGCCGCCGAGCTGGGCATCGCCCTGCAACGTTTCGACATGAGCGAATATACCGAAAAGCATACCGTAGCCAAACTGATTGGCTCGCCTGCCGGCTATGTGGGTTACGAGGACGGCGGCCTGCTGACCGACGCTATACGCAAGACTCCAAACTGCGTACTATTGCTCGATGAAATAGAAAAAGCGCATCCCGACGTATTCAACATCCTGCTGCAAGTAATGGACTATGCCGTACTGACCGACAACAAAGGACGGAAAGCCGACTGCCGACACGTGGTCCTCATCATGACCTCCAATGCCGGAGCACAATATGCCCGCCAAGCGTCCATCGGCTTCAACAGTCAGGTCACCGCCGGAGAAGCCATGCTGAAACAAGTCAAGAAAACCTTTAAGCCCGAATTCATCAACCGCCTCTCTGCCACGGTGGTCTTCCATGACATGGACCGCCCGATGGCATCACTTATCCTCGACAAGAAACTCGGAGAACTAGGCAGCAAGCTGTCTTCCCGCCAGGTGGAAATGGTATTGAGCCAGGAAGCACACGAATGGCTGCTCCAACGGGGTTTTATCCCCGAATACGGCGCCCGGGAGATGGACCGCGTGATAGCCGCCCACTTGAAACCCTTGCTGATGCGCGAAATTCTGTTCGGTACATTGAAGGCAGGAGGAAAAGTCCGCGTGCAAGTGGAAAACGGAGCATTGAAACTACAACCCGCAACCGAATAACGATATGGTCTTTCAACTGACGGATAAACTTGCTTTCCCCGACCCTCACTACGGCGACCCCGACGGGTTGCTCGCTGTGGGCGGTGACCTATCCATTGACCGCCTCATCCTGGCGTACTCCAACGGCATCTTCCCCTGGTACGCATTTCGGGAAGAACTGATACAATGGTGGTGCCCGATGGACCGTTTCGTCATCTTTCCGGACGAAATCCATATCTCCCACTCCATGCGTACGCTCATCAACAAAGGAAAGTACGAGATCACCTTTAACGAGGCTTTCGAAGACGTCATACAAACCTGCGGAGAATTGCGGATGGAACAAGAAGGAGCCTGGCTCGGAACGAAGATGATGGAAGCCTATACGCACCTGCACGAACAAGGATTCGCCGCCAGCGTGGAAGTATGGGAAGAAGAGCAATTGGTAGGTGGGCTGTACGGAGTGACCCTGGGACGTTGTTTCTTTGGAGAGAGCATGTTCTCACTCGTTCCCAGCGCCTCGAAGCTGGCCCTCATCCATCTGGCCCAATTCTTCAGGGAACATGGAGGCGTCATGATAGATTGCCAGTTCGAAACCCCTCACCTCAAAACAATGGGAGGCAGGCACATCAGTTACGACGAATATATGACATACATCGAACAAGACTGCCGCTTCTAAAAGTAAAAAGGAATAACGAGGGGCTCAGAACTATCCGCGCCTAAATATAGCATAATGAAAGTACTCATATACTTTTGACACTCTCCCATTCTATTTGAAGGCCGGAGCAGGAAGATGCATACCTGCCATCGTCAATTGGTTGTCCTTGGCATATTGGAGGAAATACTTGCGTGCTTTCACGGCAGCTTCCTTATCCATATCATAGGAAGCGCAGTATTCCGGATGCTCCAACTGAAGGGCCGCACCATGGATGAGGTCACCAATCACCAGTAACTTGCCACTCTGGAAAACCGTATGACCGGGAGTATGACCGACTGCCTCCATGGCAACCACATTGCCCGGCAAGGTATCGCCAAACTCAAACAGATGCAGCCGTTCCTTATAGGCATCCATCGTCTTTACGACCTGCGCCTTCCTTTCGGCAGGCATTGCCATCCAGGCATCATATTCCACTTTTGATGCGTACACTTCGGCATTCGGGAAGACTACACTGTCTCCCTTCATCATTCCACCGATATGGTCGCCGTGGAAATGGGTAAGATACAGATATCCAATATCTGCCGGAGAGATACCCAAAGATTGTAATCCGGGCAACAGACGACTGCCGGGAGCTCCCATTCCCGTATCAAAAAGGATACGGATACCATTCGTATCTACCAGGAAGGTGCTCATGGAAGAAGGAATACCGCCTTGAAGCGACAAACTTTCCATCAATTCATCGCTTGCATCCGGGAAAATCGTTCTCGGCATCAAATGCTCACCAGCATTATCCTGAATCCAAGTGGCCTGCACTCCCTCCAGTTGCAAGGTCTTTACGCCACTGCATGTTACACCGACACTATCCATACTTACATCTTCATTTGTTTGTTTCTTTGTCCTGCTGCCGCAACCCGCCATCAGCAATGCTGCTGACACAACAACCAGGCACGTCCATGTCTTGTTTTTCATCGGTACAGAGTTTTTTATCCATAAATATTGAAGTTCGCACAAATATAGGCAAATAAAATCATTCGGCACACGGATGTCTGAACCAAAAACGGCTGCCGACTCCCAATTCCGACTCAGCACCGATAGTCCCGCCAAGATGCTCAATGATACTTTTACAGATGGACAAGCCTAAACCCGTGCCCTTCGCAAACGTATTAAGCTTTACAAAGCGGTCGAACACAGTAGCCACGGCATCCGGAGCAATACCCATACCGGTGTCCGTCACAGAAAACTCTATCTGACCGGTACCTTCCACCGGATGATATTCCAAAAGGATCTGCCCTTCACTGGTGAACTTCAAAGCGTTGTTTATAAAATTGGTGACCACCTGCATCAGACGTTTCTTGTCGGTATAGATACGGTAATCGGGCAAGTCGGGAGCCAACAGAACCGGTACAGCCTTGTCTTCCTTTATATCATAGTTGCGCATCACGTCCTTACAGAAGTCACTGACATCCACATACCCCATATTATAATCAAGTGTTCCCGCTTCTATCTTTGCCAAATCCAGAATGTCGGATATCAGTTGCAAGAGCAGTTCCGTATTCTCCTGCATGATGGCAAGGTATTCCTGGCGTTCTTCCCTATCGTCCAGTTCGGCAATGATGCTTGCAAAACCGACAATGGAATTGAGCGGAGTACGGATTTCATGACTCATATTGGCCAGGAAAGCAGACTTCAAGCGGTCCAGATGTTCTGCCTTATCCTTGGCGACCCGCAATTCCTCCTCTATCTTTTTCTGATGGTCGATATCCACACTGGTAATGACATGCGCCATCTGCCCGTCCACCCAAGCAAAGGCTGCACTGAACACGCGAAACCAACACTTGTCAAATGGCCGTTGATAATCCCACGAATAGACTTTGGTGGGGTGTCCGTTTTCATCTATCAAATGCCTCTTTGGGCAGAACTCACACTCCCCCGTCTTGTCCGAGTAGAGGGCCTCCCAGCATTTTTTCCCCCAGAAATGCTCGATACCGCCATATGGTTCCACCATAGACCTATTGGCATACAACATATCGTGGGAATCGAAAGAGTTGACGTAAATATCAACGCCCATATTATTCATGATACTGCCTAATGTATTGCTGGCCCTCACTTCCCTTTCCTTATATTCCCTGACCGCAATTTCCTTAGAGAACGAGCCCAGCAAGAGATGAATGATTTGCAACTCCTCTTCCGTGAGATAGGTCTCTTCCTCCCTGCCTGCAAAACCTATGAATCCGATGATTTTACCCTCAGTATCTTCAAAATGCCTGATTAACAAAGAATCCTCACCGTAGAAATCAAGAATGTCAATATCATCCCATGAAGCATCCGCATTTCTGTTTCCATAGAAAGGTTTATCCCGAGCTTTCATGGCATCGACATGCTCCTTTTTCAACTCTCCCATATCGAAACGGGGTTTCATAGTCCCACCTTCATTTCCAATCGTTTCTTTCAATAAGAAATAACGGAATCCGTCAGTCTGATAGATAAACCCTTTCGTAAAGTCATAGTAGTTGCAGAAATCGGTCAACGATTCAATAACTTTCCTTTCATTGGGTTCATTGCTATTCAACCGTTCTAAAAAATGAAGCAAGAATATGTTTAATTTCTCTTTGTTTTTGCCCATATAATCTTTTGAAAAACTTTAAGGCGCTAATATACAACTTTTTAAAGAGAAATAAGTTTCTTTTATATATCCAGGAAGTTTAAAAAACAACCATTCCCCAATAAAACAAAAAAGGCAATAACTTAATTTATTTTACAAGTATCACTAAGGCAAAAGCTCTTCATCCGTATTCATACGACGGCATAACATCTAAAGTACACAAAAAGAAGTCTATGGAAGAAGAAAATATCCGAGACAGATTAATAGTCATTTTTTAAGGATAACAGAGTTGCCAATTTATCAAAAACAAAGTTAATTCACACATATATACATATTTGTATAAACGGAGAATAAGTAAAACTTTCCCAAAGATGTTTTTCTCTTCATAAGCGCTACAACCTATATACAACGAAATAAAGATTTGCAGTACAAACGGTCTGTTATAAGAGAAATATAGTATCTTTGCAACATCATGTTGCACCGTTTTACTACTTCCATAACCGACATTCCGCTTCCGGAAAGGTTCACCTATCCTTTCTGCTATACTCCGCACCCATTATGTATATTGGCAGCCAAAGAAGTACAAAGCTATCTTACCCGACAAACTGCATGGAAGGACGAACTGCGCCAAGGCAAAATGTTCGGGGTACTGATTGTACAAACCGAGCATGGAGAAACCGGATATTTAGCTGCATTCTCAGGCATATTGGCCGGAAAGAACCTACATCCCTTTTTTGTTCCTCCCGTATATGACTTGCTACAGCCACAAGGCTTTTTCAAGATAGAAGAAGAGAACATCTCTTCCATCAACCGCAACATCCGGCAATTGGAAAATGACAAAGCATATGCCGCCTTATCAGCAGAGCTTGCCCGGACCATTCAGTCAGCAGAAGACATACTGGCAACAGCCAAAGCACAGTTGAAAGAAGCCAAAACAGCCAGAGAACAGCGCAGAAAAGAAAAAGAACTCAATGCGCAGGAAGAAGCCGAACTGATACGGGAAAGCCAGTTCCAAAAGGCGGAATATAAACGTCTGGAACGTTCATGGAAAGCAAGGATTACCACACTGCAAACGCAGACAGAAGACTGGGAAAGACGGATTTCAGCATTGAAGTCTGAACGTAAAACCCGCTCTGCAGCATTGCAGCAAAAGCTATTCGAACAGTTCGGGATGCTGAATTACCGGGGAGAACTCAAGAATCTCTGTGAGATATTCGGGCAGACCGTGCACAAGACACCTCCTGCCGGCGCGGGTGAATGTGCGGCCCCCAAACTGTTGCAACAAGCTTATCTGCACGGGTGGAAACCTATTGCCATGGCCGAGTTCTGGTGGGGTGATTCCCCAAAGACAGAGATACGCCATCACGGTCACTATTATCCGGCTTGCAAAGGAAAGTGCGAACCTATACTGCAACACATGCTGCAAGGTCTACAAGTAGAGGAAAACCCCATGTTGAAAAGAATGCAGGTACCCTCCCAAAATTTGGAGATTGTTTATGAGGACCCATGGCTTTCGGTCATCAACAAACCGGCAGGAATGCTGTCTGTTCCCGGCAAGGAAGATGCAGTCTCCGTCTATAGCCTGATGCGTGAGCAATATCCCGAAGCTGACGGTCCCCTGACGGTGCATCGTCTCGACATGGCCACTTCCGGTTTAATGCTCATTGCCAAGACCAAGCGTGTACACCAGAACCTGCAGGCCCAGTTCAAGAACCGCCTGGTCAGGAAACGTTATGTCGCATTGCTCGAGGGTATTGTCCCAAAGGACAAAGATACGGTCGACCTCCCGCTTTGCCTGAATCCACTTGACCGCCCACGGCAAATGGTACACACCGAACACGGAAAGCCCGCCATCACCGATTATCAAGTTCTGGAACGTCTGGACGGGAAACGGACCCGTATCGCTTTCTATCCGCGCACGGGAAGAACCCATCAGCTACGTATACATGCAGCACACCCGCTTGGCTTGCACTGCCCCATCATCGGTGATGAACTTTACGGGGAGAAAGCAGACCGGCTTTATCTGCATGCCGAATACTTAGAATTTACCCACCCTATAACGGGAGAAACCGTAAGGATTACCAAAGAAGCTGAATTCTGACTGCCTACTGATTAATAACCAGCAAAGTAATGCAATAAATGATGATACTCCGACCTACCCCACAAGATTATGACGAACTGTTGACCGTCTGGGAAGCCTCTGTCCGCAGCACACACCACTTCCTGGCAGAAAAGGATATACAGTTTTACAAACCACTGATAAGAGAGCAGTACTTTCTTGCCGTAGAGCTTTACATCATCCGCAACGAAAAAGAAGAAATTGCCGCCTTTATGGGACTGAGCGATGAACTCATCGAGATGTTGTTTGTCCGTCCCGACCAACAAGGTAAGGGATACGGAAAACGGCTCATGGAGTACGCCGTCCACCAAAAACACATCCACAAAGTGGATGTAAACGAGCAGAACGGACAAGCTTGCCGATTTTACCAACATATGGGATTCCAAGTGGCCGGCCGGGACGAAACCGACCCGATGGGAAAGCCTTTCCCTATTCTGCACCTGCAATTACCAACCCCACCACAGATTACTCAGATTGAACACAGATTATAATTTAGCAAACTTATGAAGATACATCACATCGCCATCTGGACCTTCCAACTGGAAGAGATGAAAGAGTTCTACACACGTTACTTCAACGGGAGCAGCAATGAAAAGTACATCAACCCCAAAAAAGGATTCGAATCTTATTTCCTTCACTTCGATGAAGGAACGGATTTGGAACTGATGAGCCGTACGGACATACAGAATACCCCTATTGAGGAAAACAGACTGGGACTGACCCACTTTGCCTTTGCCTTCGACAGCCAGGAAGCTGTCCTCCGACAGACAGAACGGCTACGTACAGCGGGATATACCATCGCAGGAGAGCCCCGTACCTCCGGCGACGGATATTTTGAAAGTGTCGTCCTCGACCCGGACGGTAACCGTATAGAATGTGTATTCAGGGCATAGTCTCTCAATCAGAGGAGACAAAGCTTCTCAACAGTTTTATCTCCTCTGCCCAAAGCGATTCATCGGGCGTCTCCAAAATAATAGGTATACCGTCAAAACGCACATCTTGCATAAAGCGCCGGAAGAAATCCATACCTATCAGCCCCTTGCCGATGCTGTCGTGACGGTCTACTCTGGAGCCGAGTGCTTTCTTGGAGTCATTCAGGTGTATACCACGCAGATAGCCGAAACCTACCGCTGTGTCAAACTCCTCAAACACCTTGTCATACTCATTCACTATATCATAGCCTGCTGTATACGTGTGGCAGGTATCAAGGCAAACTCCAACGCGAGACTTGTCATCCACCCGGTCAATGATATGTCCCAGCTGCCAGAACTCATTTCCCACATTGCTACCCTGCCCGGCTGTGTTCTCTATGACAGCCACCACATCGTGCGTCTTGCCCAATATAAGATTAATGGATTCAGCGACCTTGTCCAGACACTCTTCCACGGAAATCTTATTCAGATGGCTGCCCGGATGAAAATTCAGTAACTTCAGCCCTAATTGTTCGCAGCGCTGCATCTCATCCAGAAAAGCGGCACGGCTTTTCTGTAACCCTTCTTCTTCGGGATGCCCTAAATTTATCAGATAACTGTCGTGAGGCAGGATATAGCGGGAATCGAAGCCAAGCTTCCCACAATTTTCCTTAAACACCCTGATACTCTCCTCCGTCAGCGGCCTTGCCACCCACTGACGCTGGTTCTTGGTAAACAAGGCAAAAGCATTTGCCCCTATCTCACTGGCATTGACGGGAGCCGCTTCCACTCCCCCACTGGCCGATACATGTGCACCTATAAATTTCATAATCTTATTGTATTTGCTCTTTCATGAATTCCCACTGGCATTTTTTCATGTCCACACACCCATTCTTTCTGAACGTCACGCCCTCTGCCTCCAGCAAAGCCCGCTGTTCCGCCCAGCACGGTGCCAGCCTGCCCTGGCTGTTCACTACCCGATGGCAGGGCAGACACATGCCGTCGGGCACATCGTGCATAGCATGTCCCACCATGCGCGAACATTGAGGTCTTCCGACAAGATAGGCTATCTGTCCGTACGTCACCACCCGCCCCGGAGGGATTGCGGCCACTACATTATAAACCTCCTGCTGAAAAGTGTCTTTGTCCATAAAAGTCTGGTTTGGGAAGGCAAAGATATGATAAATTCAGCAGGTATGCGAACAGACGTTACAAGAAAGTGGCTGCGCCGAGCGGATTGTATGTATAGGTGACATTACGGGCACGGATGATTTCGCCCGTCGGGGTAAACAATATCTGATATTTCGTCTGGAGATTTGCCATCCCTACCTCTACCGCCACGATGGACTGCCATTTGGGAAACTGTACCCAAGTGACATTCTGCACCATCCCTCCGGAATATTCACTGGCGGCAAAAGCATTGTAAACGGCAGGGGGCACTTCGTCCATTGTCTCCCAGTCCGTCTGTTGCATTACCCATTGCGCCTGCCCGTCAAACCAGACTTTCGTATCAAAACCGTTCATCAGGAAATCTGCCACATAATAAGACTCATCATGCGACCAGGCAACATCATCTGCCGTAGGATACATTTTCTTCAGTGCAGCCTGTACATCAGCAGGTGCCCAATCGGCAGAAGCCGAGACTGATACCATCAGCATCAAAACCAGAAAAGAGAATTTCAACTTACTCATAACTTCATCAGATTATCATGTTATGAGAAGAACGGCGTATGGCAGATTTTGTTCACCGGCAACTCTCAACCATTCAACAGTTAAAAAGAGATATCCATTGTAATTCAATAGAAAATGACTAACTTCACACCAGAAATTCAGAAATATGATAAGAATACATCCCATATCCGGCAACAAAAAGCAATATCTTGACCTGCTGCTGCTTGCCGACGAACAAGAGTCCATGATTGACTGTTATCTGGAACGGGGAGAGATGTTCATCCTATCCGATAATGATACAGTCAAAGCGTCTTGTGTAATCACCTGCGAGGATAAAGGAATCTACGAAATAAAGAGCATAGCTGTCTATCCGGAATACCAGCGCCAGGGATATGGAAGACAACTGATAGCATTCGTTCTTGAACATTATAAAGACCGGTGCCATACTATGCTTGTCGGCACTGGAGACAGTCCGCTAACCATCCCCTTCTATGAAAGCTGCGGATTTGCATACTCACACCGGGTACCCGATTTCTTTATCGATAATTACGACCACCCCATATTTGAAGGAGGCAAGCAACTGAAAGACATGATTTATCTGAAAAGGACGCTTCAACCAAAATAATATTCTATATTTGCATATCACTTAACTCCACACATTATGGAAGCTAAACTTTGCCAAAGCTGCGGAATGCCCTTGTCATCTGCAGAAGTACTCGGAACCAATGCCGACGGTAGCCTCAACGAGGAATATTGCACCTATTGCTACCAGCACGGCAATTTTGCACAAGACTGCACTATGGACGAAATGATAGAACATTGTGCACAGTTCACCGACGAATTCAACAAGGATTCCGGAATGAATTTCACTAAAGAGGAAGCCATTGCCGGTATGAAAGAATTCTTCCCGACCTTGAAACGCTGGCAGTCCAAACAATAAACATGCCATCCCGTATCGAGCAGGAAAAACAGACAGTAGAACGGATGGTCCGCCTCTACTGCCGGAAAAAGGAAGGTAACAAGCAATTGTGTCCCCGATGCGAGGAATTGCTGGGATATGCCCGCATTCGTCTTTCACGCTGTCCTTTCGGTGAGAATAAATCCACCTGCAGGCAATGCAGCATTCACTGCTACAAGCCCGAAATGAAAGAACGGATGCGTGAAGTCATGCGGTATGCCGGACCACGGATGCTGTTGTACCATCCCGTGGCGGCACTCCGCCATTTGTGGCAGGAGTATGTCCATCAGTATTTCACCAAACGTTTCGGAGTCCCGCGCCAGGAACAGCACAAACAATAAACCGTATCCTGGTCGTATCCCTCCAACGAGGAGGTGCCGTCCTTAGGTACAATCTCACCTTTGTCAGAGATGTAGACCGGCAGGCGCTCACCTTGTCCGTTCATCACAAAAAATGCCCCCACCTTGCATTGGGGGCATACCATCTTACGCATAATCAATTGAAATAATACAAAAATATAGCCACCCCTTCCAGTGCCTTCTTCTTTTCACCTTGTATTTCGATGGCAAACTTTATTTCCGCCTTTGCCACACCGCGCAGATTCGACAGAGATTGCAAATGGGCAACCAGTCGGATGCTCTGTCCGGACAATACCGCCTGACCGAACTTCATCTTGTCCATACCATAATTAATCATCATCTTCAGGTTGTTCACTTCAATAATCTGGTTCCACAGATATGGCAACATGGACAAGGTGAGATACCCATGTGCAATAGTGCTCTTAAAAGGACTTTCCACTTTGGCGCGTTCCGTATCGACGTGTATCCACTGATGGTCCAATGTCGCATCAGCAAACAGATTGATACGCTCCTGAGGGAGCTCTACATATTCCGAAACACCGATTTGCTGGCCTACCAGCTTTTCAAAATCCTCGTACGAGTTGATAATCACTTTTTCCATTACTCTCTATTTTATTGATAAATTATAAATTCACGCGCTTTATCCACATATCCGCCATTCGTTTATGCCCTGCAGGAGTAGGATGGATACCGTCCCAAATCCAATAGGTGTCCTGAGAAGCCGGAGCAATGCCAAGAATTTCATCGAACATCGCATTATAAGGAAGAAATACCGTCTGATAGTCCTTCGCTATCCTCTCTACGATGGCGGCACAGCGACGCACCAGACTATCACGTTCTGCAAAGTCCTCACTCTTACGCATATTGCCGACATTGACAACAAAAGGAGTGCCCAGCACTATCTTCAATTCCGGATTGGCCTGCAAAGAACGGTCAAGCAAGGAACGGTAACATTTCTCCCATCCTTCAAAATCAAAAGGCTCTTTTTTGTCACCCTGCAGATAGTAATGTACATCGTTTGTCCCCACCAAGACGGAAAGCACATCCGGTTTCATTCCAATGACATCCTCTTCCCAGCGTTTCTCCAAATCCCGGAGAGTGTTTCCACTGATGCCACGGTTAAAAAAAGCATATTCCTTTTCCGGGAAATCTCCTTGATAATGACTTGCACACAAATACATATAGCCGCTACCGTAAATATGGTTCATATCCCAAAGGCTTCGTTCCGCAGTCGGTTTGGGCATCCCGCAGGCATTTCCCCAGTTACCGTCCGTGATAGAATCTCCGATAAACAAGACACGCGGGCCGCTTGCATGGAGTAAGAGTGATATGCAGAAAAAAACTATTACAAAGAGTCCAATACGCTTCATGGCATTTTCTTGTTAGAATGTAAAAATTGCAACAAATATACGTCTTATTCCGGCAAGTACAAAAACTCGGGTACCTTTTTCCCATTTCCCAAAAACACATATAACCCTTATTTTTATTTCCGTTCATCACAGATTAATTTGGAAATAATGTATCTTTGTCAATATCTTAATTGTTGTGACAGAACAAAAACATCACTATCAAAGATTCCGGTATGAATTCTAAATTTGATTATGACTTACTGTCAGCAATGATGACCAATGCCAATATGGGATGGTGGGAAGTTGATTTAAAGACCGAAAGCTACATTTGCTCCGAATATATCTCCCGGTTGCTGGGACTGGATGAGGATGGAACCATCAGCTTTAAAGATTTCAACAAACGTATCCTGAAAGAGGAACAACGGCATACTACCACACATTCCTTCGACAATATCCGGCAGACACAAGAGACTGTATATCTGCTCAACACAGTAGAGGGTCCAACGTGGATAAGAAGCAAGATATGCCTGCAGAGAACCGATGAAAACGGTAATGTCAAAGTCTACGGCATTGCCGAAACACAAGACGGTCCCGACATGTCATCGGCATCCCAAGCCTTACAAGAGCGTAACCGTCTCCTCCATAATATTTATAAATATCTTCCGGTAGGAATTGAGCTCTATAACCGAGAGGGAATATTGATAGATATGAATGACAAAGAGCAGGAAATGTTCCATCTCAAACAGAAAGAAGATCTACTTGGAATTAATATTTTCGAGAATCCGATTTTCCCGGAAGAGATGAAAAGCAAGTTAAGAAAACATGAAAATGCAGACTTCACTTTCCGGTATGACTTCTCTAAAATAGGCAATTACTACAAGACACAGAAGAAGACGGGCACCATAGACCTTGTAACCAAAGTCACAAGCCTTTACGACGATAATCACAACCTGACCAACTATCTGCTAATCAACGCAGACAAAACGGAAACGACCGTCGCTTACAACAAAATACAAGAGTTCGAGAGCCACTTTGAGCTTATAGGTGACTATGCCAAAGTGGGATATGCCAATTATGACCTTCTTAATGAGCAAGGCTATGCCCAACGCAGCTGGTACAAGAACTTGGGTGAGAAAACAGAAACACCATTGTCTGAAATCATCGGAACCTACAATCATCTCCACCCAGACGACCGTACTATCATGCTTGACTTCCTACAGAACGTAAAGAGAGGACTGGCACACAAGCTCAGCCGGGAAGTACGTGTTCTTAAAGAAGACGGTTCTTTCATGTGGACCCACGTCAACATCATTGTAGAACGCTACATGCCTGAACAGAACATCATAGAGATTATCTGCATCAATTACGACATCACCCAATTAAAGCAGACGGAGGCAATGCTGATACAAGCCAAGGAAAAGGCCGAAGAGGCAGACCGGCTGAAATCCGCTTTCCTTGCCAATATGAGCCATGAAATCCGCACGCCGCTAAATGCGATTATCGGTTTCTCCAGCCTGCTGCACTACGTGGAAAACGAGCAGGAAAGGGAACAGTACATCTCTTTGATAAACCACAACAACCAACTGTTGCTCAAACTAATCAACGACGTTCTGGACCTTTCCAAGATAGAGGCCGGACACATAGAGCTCCATTCCGAATGGTTCAATCCGGCAGAACTCATCGAGGAAAGTATTACCGAGTACGAACGGAACGTTCCGGCAGGAGTGAAACTCTTTGCCAGGTATCCGGCAGCCCCCGGCCAGATAGAGCACGACCCGATGCGCATCAAACAGATACTGAACAACTTCATATCGAATG
Organism: Bacteroides sp. AR20; assembly: GCF_964250605.1. Classification (NCBI taxonomy): domain Bacteria; kingdom Pseudomonadati; phylum Bacteroidota; class Bacteroidia; order Bacteroidales; family Bacteroidaceae; genus Bacteroides; species Bacteroides sp. AR20. The sequence goes on from NZ_CAXUGK010000017.1 coordinate 61,666, forward strand.
CACTGAAAAACACCGTGCAGGGACATATCGAAGTGTACTACGAAACGGACACAGACGGCATAAGAATCAGTGTTTCCGATACTGGATGCGGTATTCCCCCCGACAAACTGGAAATGATATTCGAACGGTTCGAAAAGGTGGACTCTTTTGCCCAAGGTGCCGGATTAGGACTCTCCATCTGCAAATCCATCGTTGAGAAAATGAATGGAGTGATTACCGTAGATTCGACAATGGGAGTGGGAAGCACATTCACCGTGGAACTGCCCTGCCGGACAAGACCATCCTGACAACAAACGAAAAACAATGATTTATGACCGCACAGAAAGAATTTACCCTAACCCCTCGCCGGCGTGGCTTTCACCTGGTGACAGAGGAGATTATACGCAACCTTCCACCGCTTCCGTCTGCCGGAATCCTGCATCTGTTCATCAAGCATACAAGCGCAGGCCTCACCATCAACGAGAATGCAGACCCTGACGTACAGACAGATATGGAAGCCATCTTCAACCGCCTCGTAAAAGAACGGGAACCTTATTACCAACATACATGCGAAGGCGATGACGATATGCCCGCCCATGCCAAGGCAACCCTCAGCGGAACCAGCCTCACCATCCCCATCACCAATGGGCGTCTGAACATAGGTATCTGGCAAGGCATCTATCTCTGCGAGTTCCGCAACCGGGGCGGAGGAAGAAGAATTGTAGCAACCGTCATCGGATAATCCCCTATCATCATGCAGAAAGCCATCATCATCGGTGCCACTTCAGGCATCGGACAAGAAGTAGCCAGGATACTTGTACAACAAGGCTGGCATATAGGTATTGCCGGCAGAAGAGAGGAAGCATTGCATGCCCTGCAAGCCACCGCACCCGACCGGATAGTCACGGAACAGCTGGACGTTACGGAAGAGACAGCGACTCTACACCTCCATAACCTGATAAAAAAGCTGGGAGGCATAGACCTGTTTTTCCTCAGTTCCGGCGTGGGACATCAAAACCGGGACTTACAACCGGACATCGAACTGAACACGGCACGTACCAATGTAGAGGGATTTACCCGCATGGTGACTGCCGCCTTCAACTATTTCAAGGAAAAAGGCTCCGGACATATTGCTGTCATCAGTTCCATTGCAGGCACTAAAGGACTGGGCGTTGCACCGGCCTACTCTGCCACCAAACGCTTCCAGAATACCTATATCGAAGCGCTGGCACAACTTGCCCGGATGCAGCATCTTGATATACACTTCACCGACATCCGTCCGGGATTTGTTGCCACCGATTTATTGAAAAGCGGGAAATACCCGATGCTGATGAAAGCAGACCGTGTAGCACAGCACATAATCAAGGCTTTAAGAGAAAAGAGACGGGTAGTTGTCATTGACGGACGCTACCGGGTACTGGTATTTTTTTGGCGTATGATTCCACGATGGCTATGGGAAAGGTTGCCTATAACGAATTGATTTCGTATCTTCACGTCTCCAAACAGAAATAGACATACAGACATGAAGAAAAATTCAAAATATATCGTGCTTACCGCTGCCATTGCACTGTGCGCAGGTTCCAGCCTCCCCTTCCTCGCAGGCAGCAGTACGCTGAATCCCGAACGCGATTCCGTGAAATCCGAAGTTCCCTACTGCGTGACCTCCCCCAGCGTACCGGACAAGATCACTTTTGCCGGACAAGCTATTGACCTGCTTCGCTACGACCACCGCGAACGTATGGACCGCGAACTGATGTCCTTCACCTACATGCACTCCACCACCATGCTCATGGTGAAGCGTGCCAACCGCTACTTCCCCGTCATAGAGCCTATACTAAAAGCCAACGGCCTTCCCGATGACTTCAAGTACCTCGCTGTGATAGAAAGCAACCTGAACCCGCTTGCCAAATCGCCTGCGGGTGCCGCCGGCCTATGGCAGTTCATGCCTGCCACCGGACGCGAATTCGGACTGGAGGTGAACAGCAACATCGACGAACGATACCATATCGAGAAAGAGACCAAAGCAGCCTGCAAGTACCTGAAAGATGCTTATCAGAAATACGGGAACTGGCTGTGCGTAGCCGCCGCCTACAATGCCGGGCAAGGACGCATCTCCACACAGCTGCAGAAGCAAATGGTGGACCAGGCTGTCGACTTATGGCTGGTAGAAGAGACTTCGCGCTACATGTTCCGCCTGCTGGCAGCCAAAGCAGTCATCAGCAATCCACAGCAGTACGGCTTTCTGTTGAAACGGGAACATCTTTATCCGCCCATCCCCTACACGGAAGTGACCGTCACAACGGGCATCGGCAACCTGGCACAGTTTGCCAAAGATAAAGGCATCACCTATGCCCAACTGAAAGATGCCAATCCGTGGCTGCGGGATACCTCGCTGATGAATAAAAGCGGACGTACATACATACTAAAAATACCGACACAAGCCGGAATGCATTACAACCCCAAGAAAACAGTGCCCCACAATAAGAATTGGGTCATCAATTAATAAAAAAGAAAGAGAGGATACGATGATGATGTTAAACTTTGATTTTGTGCTCAGGTTGCTGGTAGCCGGAATATTGGGTGCCATTATCGGACTGGACCGGGAATACCGTGCCAAAGAAGCAGGCTACCGCACCCATTTCCTGGTATCATTGGGAAGCGCGCTCATCATGATTGTATCCCAATATGGTTTTCAGGAAATCATCAAGGAAAGCAGTGTGACGCTGGACCCCAGCCGTGTTGCCGCACAAGTAGTCAGCGGTATCGGATTCATCGGTGCGGGTACCATCATTTTCCAGAAACAGATAGTCAGGGGACTGACAACAGCCGCAGGAATATGGGCTACTGCAGGCATCGGATTGGCAGTAGGTGCAGGAATGTACACCATCAGCATTGCCGCCACCCTGCTGACTCTGGCAAGGCTCGAACTGTTGAGCCTTATTTTCAAAAGCATTGGCATGAAAAGTTCCGTGATAACCTTTTCCACTTCCAGCAAAGAGATACTGCCGCAAGTGTCCCGGCGATTCAACTCCAAAGACTATCTGGTGGTGTCCTACAACCTGGACCGGCAAGTGCAGGGAGAGTACACCAACTATCAAGTGACCATGGTCATCAAATCCAAGAAAAGCTATGATGAGGGATATTTGCTGCAACTGATGCAGGAATTTCCCGAAGTGACAGTGGAGAAAATCGAATAAAGGGAATCACTGCTGTTTTTCCGTCAGATATTTCCAATAGCGCACGGGCATGTCCTGCTTGTGCTTCCGGGGATTGAGGCGTTCCTTGATGCAGATTGCCTTGAAATAGGTTTTCCAGAGAGACTGGAAAAGCTGTTCGTCTCCGTCCATCAGACTTTCGTCGAGCATGCCGGTGACAAGATGTCCTTCGCGACTGTCCTCACCAAAAGTCACCTGGCGCACCTCCTTCAAGTCGTAATAGTACCCATAGGCTCGCCTGATATCATAAATCAGCCAACGCTGGTCGGCAAAACGGTCCTTGAAATGCCCCGTCACCAAAGGAAGGGCATTCTTTTCGGGCTCGACGGCAGCAAAGAAAGTACCGTCCGCAGCCTTCTGGAAGCGGACAAACTGAAGCAGGCGTATACGCTCCCAATCCACCCGCTTCCACATACGGGAGAACTCCAGCACATCAGGGTCGGCAAAGTTCGTTTCAATGGAGCGAGGAGCATCTATCGCCTTGCGGATATAGCGGAACAGCAGCATGGGAGTTTCCGGTTCCTCTGCCAGCCAGCATTGGGCGAGGCAGGCAAGTGCCGCAGACGACAGCTTCTTCTGCAATCCGCGCCAGACGCGACCGGACTTCTCCTCATCGGTTATCACTGTAAATATTTCATCGTAGAACAATGGAAGAGGCTCTCCTTCCAACAACAGTGCATCGGGGAAAGTGCGGCGGGAGTAGGCTTCAAAAACAGAAGTCAGCAATCCCTCAAAAGTCTTATCGTATAAAAAGATATTCATTCGCCAAAATCAAGCATCAACTGCCTCTCATCCACTTTTTTCTTGTTCGGTTTGGGCAACAGCAGACTGCGTACCCCTTGCGGAGTCAGCTCATTGACCGTGCGCATCGGCAACTCGCAGCAGGTAATGAAATACTGCGCCTTCTTCATCACCACCCCTATCTTCTTCAACTGGTAGAAACCTATCTTGGAGAAACGTCGAGAAGCCACTATCAGCCGTGCCGACTTCACGCCGATGCCCGGCACGCGGAGCAACATCTCATAATCCACCTTGTTCACATCGATTGGAAACTGCTCGGGATGGCGCAAAGCCCAGGACAGCTTGGGGTCAACCTCCAAATCAAGGTCCGGGTAGGCATCATCCACTATTTCCTCCACCTTGAACTGATAGAAGCGCATCAGCCAGTCGGCTTGGTAAAGGCGGTTTTCGCGCACCAAAGGGGGCTGTTTCAATGCCGGCAGGCGCTTATCGTAGGTATTGACGGAAATATAGCCCGAATAGTAGACACGCCGCATCGTAGGTCCCTTGTAGAGGGCCGACGAAAGATACAGAATATCCTTGTCCGTCTCGGCGGTAGCGCCTACTATCATCTGTGTGCTTTGTCCTGCAGGAGCGAAACGAGGAGCGTGGCGGTGTTTCTTGCGTTCTTCCGAACTTTCAAGGACTCCCTGCTGGATGTAGCGCATAGGCGCATATACACTCTTATGGTCTTTCTCCGGGGCAAGCAGTTTCAGGTTCTCCTCCTTCGGTATCTCGACATTGACGCTGAGACGGTCGGCATAAAGCCCTGCCTCATTCACCAGTTCGCGGCTGGCACCGGGAATGCTCTTCAGATGGATATATCCGTTGAAACGATGGATAGTGCGGAGGTCCTTGGCAACGCGCACCAGGCGTTCCATCGTGTAATCGGGATTACGCACCACCCCACTGCTCAGGAAAAGCCCTTCGATATAGTTGCGGCGATAGAACTCCATGGTGAGGTCTACAAGCTCGGCCACCGACAGCGTGGCACGCGGCAGGTCGTTGCTGCGGCGGTTGATGCAGTAGGCGCAGTCGTAGATGCAATAATTGGTAAGCATCACTTTGAGCAGGGAGATACAACGGCCGTCCTCGGCAAAACTATGACAGATGCCCCAGCCACCCACAGTATTCCCCAGCATGCCTGCCTTGCCGGAGCGCACCGTACCACTGGAGGAGCAAGAAACGTCATACTTTGCCGACTCTGCCAGTATCTTCAGTTTATTGAGAACGTTTTCATCCATAATACCTGCGTCAAAAGTAGCAATAATACTTTTCAAAAACAAAAAAGACCGCCAGTAGTGGCAGTCTTTCGCAGCATCAAATATGCTTTTTTTCTTACTTCTTAGAAGCTTCCAAAGATGCTTTGCGGAATTCCTTCATAGCTTTTTCGATTTCCAAAGAAGCCTTACGAGCGCGAGTTCCTGCTGCCTTGTTACCGTTTTCCAACTGAGCGTTTGCATCTTTTGAGAAGTCTGCATACAATGCAGCTACTTTTTCAACTAATTCTTTCATAATCCTTTTTAAATTACTTCGTTAATAATGTCTGGCAAAAATACATTCTTTCTTGAAATAAATGCAGAAAAACGATATTTTTTTTGAAATATTCGGTAAAATCGCCGCAAAAAGGGGCTCTTACGCATTTTTTATCTACTTTTGCAAGCATGAAAACGCTTACTGACACCGAATATATACACGCTCTCATAGCCGAAGGAGAGCACCAACAGCAGGATTTCAAGTTCGAAATATCCGACGCCCGCAAGATAGCCAAAACCCTTTCAGCCTTTGCCAATACAGACGGTGGAAAACTGCTCATCGGAGTGAAAGATAACGGGAAAATTGCCGGTGTCCGTTCGGACGAAGAACAATATATGATAGAAGCGGCTGCCGGACTTTATTGCAGCCCCGAAGTGAACTACATCATGCAGACCTATCTGGTGGAAGGCCGCAGTGTGCTGGTGGTACAAATCGAGGAAAGTGACCGGAAGCCGGTATATGCCAAGGACGAAACAGGAAAATACTTGGCCTATCTCCGCATCAAGGATGAAAACATCCTGGCTACTCCCGTCCATCTGCGCGTCTGGCAGCAAAGCGGAAGTCCGAAAGGAGAACTGATAGAATATACCGAACGGGAACAACTGTTGCTCAATCTGCTGGAAGAAAACGACCGCCTTTCACTGAACCGTTACTGCCGCCTGGCGCATCTTTCCCGACGCGCCGCCGAACATCTGCTGGCAAAGTTTGTTCGTTATGACATAGTGGAACCGGTGTTTGAAGGACACAAATTTCACTTCAAGCTGAAATAGGCAAGGAGATTCCGTCAGGTTTGTCCAGATTTGTCCATAGTACAAATCGCAGCACACGAGTTCATACCACGTTGATTATCATCAACTTGCAAGGAGTCTATCTCAGTTAACGACAGAGGTAGCCTTGAATAACGACAGAGGTAGCCTAAAGTAACGACAGAGACCACCTTAGATAACGACAGAGGGTAGCACTTGTTTTGTGTGAGTTTTTTACTACAAATAGATAACTGTACATATACATTATGGGAATAATAAATCTGATAAACGACCTGCTCTGGACCTACATCCTCGTTGCCCTGCTGTTGGGATGCGCCGTATGGTTTACGCTGAGAACCCGCTTTGTACAGTTCCGGATGATAAAGGAAATGGTACGTCTGCTGGGCGACTCGGGCGGGAAAGGCGATGCCAAGGAAAAGCATATCTCATCGTTCCAGGCATTTGCCATCTCCATTGCCAGCCGTGTAGGTACGGGCAATCTTGCAGGGGTTGCCACCGCCATTGCAGTAGGCGGTCCGGGCGCTGTATTCTGGATGTGGGTGATTGCCCTCCTGGGTGCTGCCAGCTCGTTTGTAGAATCTACACTGGCCCAATTGTATAAGATAAAGGGCAAAGACTCCTTTATCGGCGGCCCGGCCTACTATATGCGTAAGGGACTGAAACAGCCGTGGATGGGGGCACTGTTTGCCGTACTTATCACCATTACCTTCGGATTTGCATTCAACTCGGTACAGAGCAATACACTGTGTGCCGCTTTCGAAGGCGCTTTCGGGTTCGACCATGCCGTTGTGGGAGGGATCATCACCGCACTCACGCTGACAATCATCTTTGGAGGCGTACAGCGCATAGCCAAAGTCAGCAGCATCATCGTCCCCATCATGGCGTTGGGATACATTGCACTGGCACTTATCATCGTTCTGTTGAACATCAAAGAGCTGCCGGGAGTCCTGGCACTCATTGTCGGCCACGCCTTCGGATGGGAGCAGGCTTTGGGAGGGGGTGTCGGCATGGCGCTGATGCAGGGCATCAAACGCGGGCTGTTCAGCAACGAGGCCGGTATGGGGTCCGCCCCCAATGTGGCGGCAACCGCACACGTCAGCCACCCCGTGAAGCAAGGCTTGATTCAGACGCTGGGAGTATTTACCGATACGCTGATTATATGTACCTGCACCGCTTTCATCATTCTGTTCAGCGGTGCTCCACTGGATGGTTCCACAAACGGCGTACAGCTTACCCAGCATGCACTGACCAACGAGATAGGACCTTCGGGAGCCATCTTCGTTGCGGTAGCCTTGTTCTTCTTCGCATTCAGCAGCATTCTGGGAAATTATTATTACGGAGAAGCCAATGTGCGCTACCTTACCCACCGTAAATGGGTGCTCAACATCTACCGTATACTGGTGGGCGGCATGGTCATGTTCGGTGCTGTTGCCACCCTCGATCTGGCATGGAGCCTTGCCGACGTCACTATGGGACTCATGGCGCTCTGCAATCTTATCGCCATCAGCCTGCTCGGAAAATACGCTTTCAGGCTGCTTGAAGACTACCGCGCACAGAAAAGCGCCGGTATCAAAGACCCCGTTTTCACCAAGAACCGCCTGAAAGAGGTAGAAAAAGACATAGAGTGCTGGTGATAACCAACTTATTTCGTACTTTTGCAGCCGGAACCGCCGGATGACCTGCGGTCTTGTAATTTGTAATCAGTAATTCGTAATTTGATATGAGTTTATTTGCCAAACTATTCAACAAGAATACCGGAGAAGTATCTTCGAAGAATGTGGAAGACTTCGTGTCACTGACACGCGTCTACTTCCAGTCTGTAATAGCCGCCAACCTGGGCATCACCAATATCCGCTTTGTGCCGGATGTAGCCAACTTCAAGCGTCTGTTCAAAATCCCCACGCAGGGAGGCCGCCTGGGACAAGCGGAAAAGGCCGCTTCGCGCAAGATGCTGATGCAGGACTACGGCATCAGTGAAAACTTCTTCAAGGAAATTGATACTTCCGTCAAGAAGCACTGCCGTACGCAGAACGACGTACAAGGTTATCTCTTTATGTATCAAGGCTTCTCCAATGACTTGATGATGCTGATGGGAAACCTGATGCAGTGGAAATTCCGCATGCCTTCCATCTTCAAGGGAGCACTGCGCAGCATGACCGAAAAAACCGTACACGACGTCTGTACAAAAACCGTATGGAAAAAGGACGATGTACACAAGACGGCAGCGGCAGTACGCCAGTACAAAGAGCGTCTGGGATATTCGGAACAATGGATGACCGAGTACGTTTACAACGTAGTGATGCTGGCCAAAAAGGAACCGAAACAGAAAGCCAACGAAGAGAAATAAAAGAAAAAGAATTCTAAAGAACTTTAGAAACAAGAAGGCGGGAAAGAAATTTCCCGCTTTTTTTTGTTATTTTTAGCAAATGAAATCATTTTCCCCTCACGGAACACAAGGACGCACCCCGCGTCAACCATCATAAATATTAACTTCAAAAAAACAACCGCTTATGAAACAAAAGAAAATGCTTGCACTCACTCTATCACAACTGGAACAACTTTATCGGCACGAACTCCCTGAATTGGTCAGCATCGCCGTTCAAAGCGACGATGCGGAAGCCTTCAAGGCCAACCTGACGGAGTACATTGCCGGACATCCGGAAGTGGACAGCGAGGCCGGTAAGCAAATTCGACTCTTGATTGAATTTGACGGGCAGGAAGTACACGAGCTCTCCATCGGAGAACAGCTGCCCATAGCAACTTTATCAATGCTGCATTCCTTCCTCACGGGACAATGGGAAGAGGAAACGGAAACGGACCTGTTCATCGACTTGTTCCAGCAGTTCAAACGCCTCCACCAGCCAGCCCCCACCCTGCCCTCCGCACAGAAAATCAAAACCCTGACCGAACGCTGGCCCAGCGGACTGGATGAAGACGTGCAGCATATCCGTGCAAAGAACAAGGAACGCATCCTGCATGCACTGGTGCAGAAGATTGAGCACCGCAAGAACCCGGCTTCCCGCTTCCATTTCGAAGAGGGACTCAGCTACGAGGAGAAGTTCAACCTCGTCAGCGAATGGTGGAATGACTTCCGTTTCCATCTTGCCATGGCCGTCAAAAGCCCTACGGAGCTAAACCGTCTTCTCGGCAACTCCCTTTCTGCCGAAACCATGTACCTGCTCTCAAAAGCCCGCAAGAAGGGAATGCCTTTCTTCGCCACCCCCTATTATCTGTCACTGCTGAACTGCACCGGCAGCGGATACGACGACGAGGCCCTGCGCAGCTATATACTCTATTCACCCCAACTGGTGGAAACCTACGGACAGATACGTGCCTGGGAACGGGAGGATATCGTAGAACCAGGTAAACCCAATGCCGCCGGCTGGCTGCTGCCCGACGGGCATAACATCCACCGCCGTTATCCGGAAGTGGCCATCCTCATCCCCGACACCATGGGACGCGCCTGCGGAGGACTCTGCGCATCTTGTCAGCGTATGTACGACTTTCAAAGCAAACGGCTCAATTTTGAGTTTGACACCCTGCGTCCCAAGGAAACATGGGAAAAGAAGCTGCGTCGGCTGATGGCCTATTTTGAGGAAGACACGCAACTGCGGGACATTCTCATCACCGGCGGTGACGCACTGATGAGCCAAAACAAGACGCTGGGCAATATTCTGGATGCCGTCTACCGCATGGCAGTCCGCAAGCGGAAAGCCAATCAGGAACGGCCCGAAGGAGAAAAGTATGCAGAGCTGCAACGTGTACGCCTCGGCTCACGCCTCCCCGCCTACCTGCCCATGCGCATCAATGACGGGCTGGTGGAGATTCTAAGGGAATTCAAGGAAAAGGCGTCTACCATCGGCATCCACCAGTTCATTATCCAGACACATTTCCAAACCCCGCTCGAAGTCACTCCGGAAGCTGCCGAAGGAATACGCAAACTGCTGGCGGCAGGCTGGCTCATTGACAACCAACTGGTATACAACGTAGCTGCATCCCGCCGGGGGCATACTACCCGCCTGCGGCAAGTGCTCAATCAGTTGGGAGTGGTTTGCTACTACACCTTCTCCGTGAAAGGTTTTGAAGAAAACAATGCCGTGTTTACCCCCAACAGCCGTTCCGTACAAGAGCAACGGGAAGAAAAGCGCTTCGGGAAGCTGACCAAGGAAGATGCCCATAATCTGTCCGTACTGCTTGGAACCGTCCATGACCCGGCAGCCTGCATCCGGCGTTTCCTGAAAACGCACCACCTGCCTTTCCTCGCCACCGACCGCAATGTGCTCAACCTGCCCGCCATCGGCAAGAGCATGACTTTCAACATGGTAGGCATCACCCCCGAGGGCAAGCGTATCTTGCGGTTCGACCACGACAATACTCGCCGCCACAGCCCGATAATAGACCGCTTGGGGCAAATATATATCGTAGAGAACAAGTCCATAGCCTCCTACCTCCGCCAACTGCAGGCCATGGGAGAAGACGCCGAAGAATATGCCACCATCTGGAACTATACGGAAGGCAAGACAGAATCCCGGTTCAGCCTCTACGAATATCCTGATTTCCCCTTCCAAATCACCGACAGAATGAGCAATCAGGACATTGCAGGATAGCATATCCAAGATATATTCCGTACTTTTGCAGGCAGAACAATGAAATTGGAAAGTATGGAAATAGAACAACACCCTTTAGAACCCTTCCTTCCCGGCAACGCCCGTCTGCTGATGCTGGGAAGCTTTCCTCCGCAGAAAAAGCGGTGGTCCATGGAGTTTTACTACCCCAACTGGAACAATGACATGTGGAGGATTACCGGGTTCCTTTTCTTCAATGACAAGGATTATTTTGTAGACAAGACGAAGAAGGCTTTCTGCAAAGAACGCCTCATCAGTTTCCTGCAGGAAAAGGGTATTGCCTTGTTCGACACAGCCTCTGCCATACGGCGCCTGCAGGACAACGCCTCGGATAAGTTTCTGGAAGTGGTGCAACCCACGGACGTCCCTGCCCTGCTACACCGGATACCGCAATGCAAGGCTATCGTTACCACCGGCGAGAAGGCTACGGACACGCTGTGCACGCAGTTCTCCATCGACAAGCCCAAAGTAGGCGACTTCACGGAGTTTCTTTTCGAAAACCATCCGATGCGCCTCTACCGGATGCCTTCTTCCTCAAGAGCCTACCCGCTGGCACTGGGAAAAAAAGCAGCAGCGTATCGCATTATGTATCAGGACTTACAGATGTTGTAAGCAACTTTCTTTATAAAATAAGTACGTCTGTTACTTGCATATTTGAAAGTTTGCATTACCTTTGCAGCCGCAAACACGGGAGTAGCTCAGTTGGTAGAGCACCGGTCTCCAAAACCGGGTGTCGGGAGTTCGAGCCTCTCCTCCCGTGCATGAACGAATAATGGCTGTAAGCATTGCTTACAGCCATTATTCGTTTTATAAATGCCTACCGGATATCTATCAGCTTATGTGTCTGCAAACTAAGTCTCCACTTAGGATGCTTCATCACGCAATCCACCGTTTCGGCCGTATTGCTGCAAGAGCAAGGCTGAAGAAAGAAATGCCCGGCGGGCAACTGCTCATAAACAGTAATATCCTGCCCTTCATACACCACCTTCACTTCATTCATACGCGTAATTTCCAGCTTTACCCCCTGCTTGGGAGAGCAGGTCACCCAATCTATATTATCCGGCAGCGGACGGGTACCGTTTGTTTCAATGCAGACATACTTTCCCGCCTGGTGCAGACAATCCACAAATTCACGGTCAATCCAAAGGGAGGGTTCTCCACCGGTCAGTATCACGGTAGCGGCAGGGTATCTACTAACTTCTGTTACGATATCTTCATCGGACATCAGTATGCCGTCCTCATGCTGCGTATCACAGAAGGGGCACTTCAGGTTACAACCGGAAAAACGGATAAAGACAGCCGGGGTACCCGTATGGTATCCTTCTCCCTGCAAACTGTAGAATATCTCATTAATCTTCCTCATAGACGGCAATGTTTGATTCCGACTCCTGCACCTCTACCTTGAAGCAAGTGGGTATCTGGTCGCATATCCAACGGGCTATGTTCTCGGCTGTGGGATTGAAGGACAGCACTTCATTAAGATTATGATGATCCAGCTGTTCCTTTACCACCTGCTTGATGTGACTGAAGTCTACCACCATTCCGTCCGCATTCAGCTCTTTGGAACGGCAATAGACAGTGATAATCCAGTTGTGACCGTGCAGATTCTCACACTTACTGCGATAAGAAAGTTTCAGGCTATGGGCAGCCGACACTTCCATACGTTTGATGACTGTGTACATATTGTTAATACGCTAATTAATATAATAAGTTGCCGCATCTAATGTCACCTCGATGCGACGGCAAAATTACAAAAAACTTAAGATTTATCCATTTACTTCCCTAACTTATTCGTACACACAAAGAGAATTGGCAACCTTACGCTCTGCGCTGCCACTCGGGGTATTGGCTATTCCCTTATCCGGCAACTCCCCACTCCACAGCGTAGAAGAACCGCCACCGTCCAGATTCAACGCATCCTCCCCACCCAATACACGAATCATATGGGCAAGCTCGGGTATATTGATGCCTTCCGCTTTTCCCTTCCGACGTCCGTCAACGACAATAAGCAGGATTTTTCCTTCTCTTGTCAGCGCCACAGCACTGCGGGGATGCTTGGTATCTACAAAATTCCGGTTAGTCCCGGACAAGTCGCACACTTGCCCGTCCTTCAGCATCAAAGGACCGGAAGCCAGCACAGTGCCTTTTTTCAAAGTACATGCCTTTTCTTCCTGCTTGCTCCAGGGAATCAGTTCCAGCCTGCCCTTCTTTATAAGTACAGCTCCATTGGACACTGTTGCCAGAACCCCAGTAGAGGTAGTATCTATCACCACCCCGTCCTTACGCAGATAGCAGACGGAATTTCCGGCTTTCATATCAAAATAGGAGCCATTGATGGCCGCCACCGCACCTGCATGCCGGGCGGCTATACTGGTCTCCTCCTTGGGATTGTGGACGAGCACATCGAAACGGTAGCGCTTCGGGGATATTTCAAAAATAGACACTTCCTGAGGAACTCCATACAAAGAACTGAATACTGCCTTTTTATAAAGCATCCCTTTCTGCAGGGGCTCAGTCTGCCAATCGGCAGAAACGATGGCAAGAGAGTCGGCAGCAGTCTGCGCCATTGCTGCAAACATGCCGCAACAGAGAAACACTGCCAGGAATATTTTCTTTTTCATATAGATGGGATTGGTTTAAATTAATTCATAGCTGCAGATTTGAATCGGCATGTCGAGATTATGCAACACCTTTTCAAGCTGTATACCTTCACGGTTGTCGTACTCGTATCCGAAAGTAGCACGGATACCTTGCAGAATGAACTGCGTGGCACGGTCCAGGGCAATGGGCAAACTGTCACCTTGCAACAGTGCCCCGGTGATGACACTGGTAAACGTATCCCCCGTTCCGGGATAATGGGCCGGCAGGTAAGGACACGTAACCTTCCAGTAGCGGTTACCGTTCCGGTTATAGGCATACACGGACGTCTTATGCTTATCATCCCGTACGGGCACACTGGTAATAATCACCACTTCGGGACCACAATCGGAAAGCCGGCGAAGGTATGACTTCAATTCCTCATCCGTATTCATCTCCTTATAAGGAATACCCAGCAGATAGAACAGCTCCGTCAGATTGGGGGTAACGACATCGGCCTTGGTGATGAGATGTTTCATTTCATCAATCATGGACTCGTGGAAGTTCGCATAAAGCCGTCCGTTATCACCCAACACCGGGTCTACCACAACCAGACCGTCCGGTCGGCGGAAGTCATCAATAAAGTCAGAAACAATATGTATCTGCCGCGGAGAACCCAGATAGCCGGTATAAAAGGCATCAAACTGTACTTCCAGCTTCTTCCACTCGGAAATAATCTTCGGCATTTCATCCGTCAAGTCCAGAAAAGAGAATTCCGGATACTGGGTATGGCTCGACAATACGGCTGTAGGCAACGGACACACCTGGAAACCCATAGACGAAAGGATGGGAATGACCACCGTCAGAGACACCCGTCCGACTCCCGACAAGTCGTGGACGGCAACAACCTTCTTTACTTTATTCGCATACATATTATCTATATTATTATTTTTCCTACATTTGCCGCATGAAAACCGTCTGCATCATTTTGGGAACAGTTTCTTTGGCACTCGGCATCATCGGCATCTTCCTGCCGTTGCTGCCCACCACGCCTTTCCTGCTGCTCACGGCAGCACTCTACTTCAGAGGCTCACCCAGACTGTACCAATGGTTGCTGAACCACAAATGCCTCGGTCCCTACATCCGCAACTTCCGCGAGAACAAAGCCATCCCTCTACGTGCCAAAATCATCTCCCTACTGCTGATGTGGGGAACAATGGTTTACTGCATCTTCTTCTTGATTCCACTAACAGAAATAAAGATAGTATTGTTCCTTGTCGCTGTGGGGGTGACTTGGCATATACTGTCATTCAAGACGTTGAGATAAATGAATGTGCTAATGTGGTTAATGTGCTAATGTGCCAATGACCTGCGGTGTGAGAGTCTAATATACACATAGCGCAGCCAATTAGCACATTGGCATATTAGCACATTAATCAAACTCCTCCCAATTTTTCGAAGAATTCTCCCAACCCCTTCCGAGCATCGGCAAGCTTGTCTTCCCAATGTTTCACGGAGTTCTGCCCGATAATATCCGTCACGTACTTCACCGAAATGAAAGGAACATTCTTGGCACGGCATACCAAAGCCTGGGCATAGGCTTCCATATCCACAACATCACCGGACACATCCGAGAGTTCTGTCAAGAAAGTATCCCCCGTATTGCATACACCGCCTGCCGGCCAGTGTAAACAATATCCTTTTTGGGACAACAAATCCATTGAATCAATCTCATACTCCATACCAAGCTCCACCAGTTTCTGCATATCACGGTCCACAAAATGACGGCATACGAAAATATCTCCTACCTGGTGACGGATAGTCCCTGCCGTACCCACATTGACCACCAAGTCCGGTTGCGCATGGCTTATCGCTTCAGAAAGATAAAAAGCCGATTTCACCTTTCCCACACCGGTACGGAGATAGCCAACCTGCACCTCTTCCTCCCCTATCAGTCCGGGAAATTTCAATTCAGTAAATTCGCCTTGTACGGCATAAGTAACCAAGATTCTCATATCAATTCATTGTTTGTAGTTCCTACCTATTCAAAAAATTACTCCTTGAAGAAAAGACAAAGGTAGAAACCTTTTTTTGAAGATTCCTACCTTTGAGGCAATTAAATGCACAGTGGTTCCAGAAGAATGATAAATTATTCGTCCAGTTTCCTTTTATATTCGCCGATAAAATAACTGTCCGGATACTCCTTCTCTGCCATCAGCAAGCAATTTTTGGCCTCATCCGTCCTATCGTTCTGCATATAGTATTGAATCAAGAGAGCATAGGCGTATTCTCTTCCCCAGGTAGGCAGGCTGGAATCATCTGTATTCTTGTCAGGAGATGAAGTAGCTTTCTTCAAATAATATTCCACCTTCTTCCCGCCACCGAAACTAGCCGGAGTGTAATAATCGTTACTGCCCAATACATACCAACCTCTTACATTGGTAGAGTCCAGTTCCAAAGCCTTCCCAGCATTTTCCCGAATGCCAGCAGATATTCTTCCTGCCTCCATACCCGAAGCAAACTGAATGGAAAAACTCTGCACAAGCGCTAATAAGGCATAGGTTTCAGAAGTTTTGTTCCCTATATCATTCAAAATAGCGGAGGCTTCCTTTATCACTTTCCCACTATCTTCCTTCTTTCCAAGTTTCAAATAGAAAACACTTTTATAGTAGGTAATATAAGCCTTCCAATACGGAACCATACCATTCCCATCTTCAAGTTTGTTCAGCTTTGTAAACAGACTATCGAGCGGAGCTGCAGTATTTTGAACAAAGCAATTGTTCATAGCCAGTTCATTTTTTTTCTGAATGCCGTCCAGTACATCATCAGATTCAGTTCTTGACAATGAGGCTCCACAAGCCGCATTGACCATACATACGCCTACTACAAATGCAGACAAGAGGACAAATAAAACAATACTCCTTTTCATAATTTCTCATTGTTTTTAATCAGACACTGCCATTTTCCATCAATCCCATCAAATTCTCAGGAAAATCATAATTTTCCCACCAGATAAGATTTCAACGCCTCTATATATTCTTCAAAGGCATCCACTCCCTGCGGAGTAATCCTACAAAGTGTACAAGGCATTTTTCCTTTAAAAGTTTTTGTTATCTCCACATAACCCGCCTTGCTGAGCTTATCCAACTGCACACTGAGGTTTCCTGCCGTAGCTTTCGCTTGTTGGCGGATATAGACAAAATCCGCTTCCTCAACACTGATGAGCAACGACATCACCGCAAGCCGCAGTTCACTGTGGAGCAAAGGGTTCAGTTCTTTAAACATATCAAATTTTATTCTTCCATTTATTTTTCAACAATGCATAGAGAGATATTCCCAACAAAGGAAGCCCCAATAAAAGCATGTCCCAACGTATAGAATACCATATTTCCAACAGATTCCCATTGAACTTCTTTTATTGCAACCGGAAATAAAATGAATAGCAAAACAATCATCCATACCATAAATTTCCAGGAGAGCAGAAATCTGTCCAAAACATTATTTATTGTCTTCATCTTATACCTCACTTTCTGTTGTGAACTTCTTTCCGGGCTTTATAGTTCAAAATATGCCCCGGAACAATCATGGCAAAGACCACCACACCGGCAAACCAAACCAAAGACACGTATGACGTTCCGGAATTCAGTGCATCAAAGAAACTCTTCATACCCCACATAAGCCCCATAGCCGGAAAGATAAAAAATGTAGTATAACGAATGATGCAACCCGTAATGATACTTCCCATCGACATGACAATAGCCCCCATAGGAAGAATAACCTCATACCGTTCAAGATCCGTAGCCATCAATACAAATATCATACAAATCAGTCCAAACATCCTCCAAACCTGAACTAAAATCTTGTCAATGTAAGATTTTACCATCTTCTGACGCTTACGCATCAAAAGAAATGTCAGTAAATACCCGATAACGGGAATTCCCCAAAATCCCCACATCCAGAGAGGATTCTTTGTAAAGTACACACCCGCCAACACCGTCAATGTCACCAATACACTCACATATCCCCACACTAAAAACATGTTTCCGCTACCTGTGTCCAAATTCCGACGCGTATTCTGTATCATCTGAGTGATGAGTTCCAAACTCTCTTTCTCGTTCAGTTTCTTGTCTTCCATAATCAATAAATATTTATTTATCCTGCTTTGCCATTCCGTTTAAGTAATGTCCCGGTATCACCATCATAAAAACAAAAGCCGATGCAAAAACCAGTATTTGGTCGAAACCGTGTACATAGATACACCCCACAGAGGCCAAAGCTCCCACCACTCCGCACACTGTCACCACCTTCATCTTTATAATCAGTCCCGTCAGTGCCGTCCCCATTCCCATCATCAGTAATATGACAAAAAGGACAGACATATTCCAGAAGAAGATGGAAACCCAGGAAACAAAAAAGCCCCCTAATCCGAATACCGCCCATACATATCCTACAATACGGTCAATATAAGTCTTAATCATCTTCGGTTGTTTGTGCTCAATCCATAAAGTAGAAGGCAGGGAAATAGCCGGCAACAAAAACCACAGCCATTGCCAATGATAATTTCCCGTTTCCTTCAACAGAAACCAAACCAATAACGACACTATTATGGTCGTATATCCCCATATCAGAAAAGGAGCTCCGGAATTCCGAGTCATCCGGGACTTCGTATTCTGTATCATTTGAGCAATGAGTTCCAAACTCTCCTTCTCATTCAACACTCTGTCATTCATAACCAATAGATTTATTATTCAACATCAAATACATTCAATATCAAGAAAAGCATCAGTAGCCAATTGGCCGTAAGCATATACACAAACCAGGTTTCCATATTCCCTCCTTTCAGAATTAAACAAGAGTATACTGAAGAATCCATAAACACAGTAGAATGCCCACTAAAACCAGCAGTACTCTCACCGTCACCACATAACATCTGGCCAACAAGCTTTTACGCAAAAAGAAAGCCTCACCCAAAGCCAGTATCACCAACCAGGCATAACCATAAAAAGTAGTGATATGCCATACATCCTTTGACTCCATGCATACTGCAAAAAACAGAAAATCCGAAAGTAAAGATATTCCCACAGCAACCAATGATACAAACAACGCCTTCTTCATCAGATTCCCGGCATTACTCCCACAAGACAAGCAAGCATAAATGCCTATCCCCCAGAAAAGAGGGTTTACAGTAAGCATCAGCAACATACCCAACCGGGGGCTATGACTCCAGGGAACCCACAACACGATATTGGAAAGCCAATACAAACACATCACCGTTAGTACAGTAAATATCCACCAAAGCTGATGCTGCCAACTATCCCGTACCACTCCGGCAACCGGCTTCTGCTTCCCCATATCAAATATCTTATCTTCCATAATCTTTAATCAGTTAAATTCTTATTCATTTCAGCACATATTCCCCGATTGACAATCTAAGATGTTGCAAATATAATTAGTTTATTTTATAAACCAAACTATTATATAAATTATTTTATTTATTTCTTTGCATCCTCCTTTACTATAGATTATTCCAATCATTCCCAAGCAGTAGTTCCGGAAACAGCAAAAAGTAATTCCTGCCTTACTAACTATTAATCGTCCGATAACCGTTTTATTATCGTCCGACATATGTCTAATTATCGTCCGACAGTTGTTGGACGATAATTCAACAACTGTCGGACGATTAATAGTTAGCAACAGAAATACTAAGCGTTTGAAAAGAAAGGAAGAGAATCCTTGCAGAAAACCAATAGTCCCACACCTATCCACATATCCTATCTTTTGATAAACAGTCCGCCCCTTTTCAATCCCCCGAAACCAAGCTTTCATAGGCCATTTCGGTTATTTCGGCACTTCTACAACACATTTTCTCCGAAAAGTTTTTGTAATCTCCAAGTAAATCGTATTTTTGTGTACAATTTTGGTGTAGTGATGACAGACGAAGAAAAGAAGCTATTAAGTACCTTTGAAGCCAGACTGCGGCATTTAATCTATCTGCACGATGAATTAAAACGCGAAAATGCTGAGCTAAAGCAACTTCTTGAAGCCAAAGAGGAGGAATACGGGAAGGTACAAGCTGAATACCGGGAACTGGAACTTAACTACACGAACCTAAAAACAGCTACGACAATCAGCCTTAACGGCAGTGACGTGAAAGAGACGAAACTGCGATTGTCCAAATTAGTGCGTGAAGTCGATAAATGCATCGCTTTGTTGAATGAATAAAGAGAAGAGGATGTATGAACGATAAGATAAAGATAAACCTGCAGATGGCAGGAGCCTCCTACCCTCTCACAATCAACCGTGAGGACGAGGAAATGGTAAGAGAAGCCGCCAAGCAGGTAGATATCAGGCTCAATGCGTATCGGGAGCATTATCAGAATGTGTCTCTAGAGAGAATTATAGCCATGGTGGCCTATCAGTTCGCTTTAGAAAACCTTCAGTTGAAGGACCGTAATGATACTGAACCCTATACCGCTAAAATAAAGGAACTGACAGAGGTATTGGAGACCTATTTCAAGGAACAATAAGCTGCAATCCCTCCGTCGGGTCGGTAAAAGAGAGAAATTCGCGCACTGTACAAAAGTTTGCCCTTCATCAAAGCAAGCTTTTATGCAGTGCTTTTTTATTTATATACTAAAAACAAATTAATAAAATGACAGTAGTTACAATAGTATTATCCATTGCCTGCTTCATTGTCGGAGGGTTTGCCTCGTACTTGTTCTTCAAGCACGGGCTGAAAAACAAATACGACGGTATCCTGAGAGATGCGGAAGCGGAAGCGGAAGTGATTAAGAAGAATAAGTTGCTGGAAGTAAAGGAAAAATTCCTGAACAAGAAGGCAGACTTGGAAAAAGAAGTGGCCCAACGTAACCAAAAGATACAGCAGGCAGAAAACAAGCTGAAACAACGTGAATTGGTACTGAACCAACGCCAGGAAGAAATCCAGCGCAAGAAGATGGAAGCAGAAGCCGTGAAAGAAAATCTGGAAGCCCAGCTGTCCATCGTAGACAAGAAGAAAGAAGAACTGGAGCACATGCAGCGCCAGGAAATAGAAAAACTGGAAGCTATCTCCGGACTTTCTGCCGAAGAAGCCAAAGAGCGCATGGTAGAATCCCTAAAGGAAGAAGCCAAAACGCAGGCCCAGTCCTACATTAACGACATCATGGACGACGCCAAACTGACAGCAAGCAAAGAGGCCAAGCGCATCGTGATACAGAGCATCCAGCGCGTGGCTACGGAAACAGCCATTGAAAACTCAGTAACCGTATTCCACATCGAATCAGATGAAATAAAGGGACGTATCATCGGTCGCGAAGGCCGCAACATCCGCGCCCTGGAAGCTGCCACCGGTGTGGAAATTGTGGTAGACGATACTCCGGAAGCTATCGTATTGTCAGCTTTCGACCCGGTTCGCCGTGAGATTGCACGTCTGGCATTGCACCAGTTGGTAACAGACGGACGTATCCACCCGGCACGCATCGAAGAGGTAGTTGCCAAAGTACGCAAGCAGGTAGAAGAGGAAATCATCGAAACCGGTAAACGCACTACTATCGACCTGGGCATCCACGGTCTGCATCCGGAACTTATCCGCATTATCGGTAAGATGAAATACCGTTCTTCATACGGCCAGAACCTTTTGCAGCATGCACGCGAGACAGCCAATCTTTGCGCTGTGATGGCATCAGAGCTGGGACTCAACCCGAAGAAAGCAAAACGTGCCGGACTGCTGCATGATATAGGCAAGGTGCCCGATGAGGAACCGGAATTGCCGCATGCACTCTATGGTATGAAGCTGGCGGAAAAGTTCAAGGAAAAGCCGGACATCTGCAACGCCATCGGTGCCCACCACGACGAAGTGGAAATGACCAGCCTGCTGGCCCCCATCGTACAAGTATGCGATGCCATTTCAGGAGCACGCCCGGGAGCACGCCGCGAAATTGTAGAAGCATACATCAAGCGCCTGAACGACCTTGAGCAACTGGCCATGTCCTATCCGGGAGTGACAAAGACATATGCCATCCAGGCAGGCCGTGAGTTGCGTGTCATTGTCGGTGCAGACAAGATTGACGACAAGCAGACGGAGAACCTTTCCGGTGAAATCGCCAAGAAGATTCAGGACGAAATGACTTATCCGGGTCAGGTGAAGATTACCGTTATCCGTGAGACACGTGCAGTGAGCTACGCAAAGTAACATCAGAAAAGAAAATAAATGCAGAAAAGGGTGAATTCGTATTCACCCTTTTCTTATTTTTGCACCACAACCATGACTTTACAAAATGAAAGATTATCAGTTTGAAGTTTGCGCCAACTCCGTAGAGAGTTGTATTGCCGCACAAGCCGGCGGAGCAGACCGGGTGGAACTGTGCGCAGGCATCCCCGAGGGGGGGACAACCCCCTCATACGGTGATATCCTCATCGCACGGGAAGCATTGCAACAGACCAAATTGCATATCATTGTCCGTCCCCGCGGAGGAGATTTTCTTTATTCCTCCACCGAACAGCGCATCATGCTGAAAGACATAGAGAATGCCCGCCGTCTAGGCGCTGACGGAGTCGTGTTCGGTTGCTTGACGGCAGAGGGAGATGTAGACATTCCATTGATGGAGCAGCTTATGGAAGCCTCACAAGGGATGTCCGTCACCTTCCACCGTGCTTTCGATGTATGCAGAAATCCACGAAAAGCGATAGAAGATATTATCGAATTAGGATGCAACCGCATCCTAACTTCCGGACAGCAACCTACAGCAGAGCGAGGCATTCCCCTTCTGAAAGAACTCCAACAACAAGCATCAGACCGAATCATCCTATTGGCAGGCTGTGGGGTGAATGAAACCAACATAGCCCACATTGCCCGAGAAACCGGTATCCGCGAGTTTCATTTCTCCGCCAGGGAAAATATCGAAAGCTCCATGCTCTATCATAATTCCGCCGTCTCTATGGGAGGAACGGTACATATTGATGAATATACACATACCATCACTACTGCGGAGCGGGTAAAGCGTACAATCGGAGCATTAAAAGCCTCTCCCCTAGCCCCTCCCCCGTAGGGAGGGGCGGGGAAGAGGCCTATAAAAAAAGGATGTACTTTTCAGCACATCCTTTTTTATATCATAGGATAAATATTATTTCTTCACCGGAGAAGAGTATCTTGCATTCAGACCATCCAGAATCTCACGGGTGATGTTGTAGACACTGTCTGCATAGAGCAGGTTGTCAAAACCCGTATTGCTGATAATCATGCTGTAACCTTTTGTCTTATTGTACTCCTTCAGGAAAGCATTGATAGAGTCACGCAGTTGCAGGCTGTTCTTTTCATTCTCACTCATCAGTTCAGACTGCAGCTTGTTGCTCAGGTTCTGCAAATCCTGCTCCAACTTTGCAATGCGGTTGTATTCCTGCTGTGCTCTCTCCTGAGAAAGATAAGCGTTGTTCTGATACTTTGTCTGGAATTCCTGCTTCTGCTTCTCCAGTTCGCTGGCTTTCTGGTTCAATGTCAGACGGACATTCTCGCCCTTCTTCACCATAGCCTCATTCAAGTCTATGCAATAGTTGTATTTTGCCAAAAGCGTATCTATTTCAACATAAGCAATTTTCATTTCCGATAATCCGCCGGCTTGTGCAGGAGCGTTTGTTGTCTGTTTATCAGTATTGCCGGCACATTGAGCAAATAAAACGATCAGTGCGAGAGCTGCCAGACCGTTCATGAGGTAGTTTAATCTCTTCATAATTGATAAATATTGTTTTTTAAAATTAGTTCATACTATCGTTTAAGGCTTTTTCCAATTCATCAATGGAAAAACGGGACTTGCGTTGCGCTTCCCTATCCTGCGACTGCACGCAACCGATACCTCTATCGCGCATTGCCTTATTGCCACTGACATGCCCGTTAGGGAATCTCCCGCCTTTCACAAAAAAGACCTTCACACCCAATAAAACAATGCAAATAGCAACTATTAACAGAGTTATCAATATTGTATCAAGCATTTCCATTAATTTTGTTACATGAAAATAGTGTTTTTACTATTTTTGTGGGTGCAAATATAGGGCTTTGGTTGGACTAACTCGCCTTTTTTACTCTAAAAAAAGAGAAAGGGGAATAAAATAGTCAATCAATTTAACCATATTTAGCAATAAGTGGTTAATTTAATGGAGAATTGATATTTGACAATTGATAATGAAGGCTGCATAAACACATGTAAGGCAGCCGCTAATTCAGATAATTATGGAAAAAAAAGACTTGAAACCGGCTGGTGTATTTCACTATTTCGAGGAAATCTGCCAAGTGCCGCGCCCTTCGAAGAAGGAAGAGAAAATCATTGCTTACTTAAAAGCATTCGGAGAAAAACATAAGTTGGAAACGAAGGTGGACGAAGCCGGAAACGTTCTGATAAAGAAACCCGCTACTCCGGGTATGGAAAACCGCAAGACTGTCGTACTTCAATCGCACATCGACATGGTATGTGAAAAGAACAACGACGTGAAGCACGACTTCCTGACCGACCCTATCGAAACCGAAATTGACGGTGAATGGCTGAAAGCCAAAGGTACAACCTTGGGAGCCGACAACGGCATCGGTGTAGCCACCGAACTGGCTATCCTTGCCGACGACAGCATTGAGCACGGCCCTATCGAATGCCTGTTCACCGTGGACGAGGAGACCGGACTGACCGGTGCTTTTGCATTGAAAGAAGGCTTCATGAACGGAGACATTCTGCTGAACCTCGATTCCGAGGATGAAGGCGAGCTCTTCATCGGCTGTGCAGGAGGTATAGATTCCGTTGCCGAATTCACCTACCGGGAAGTGGACGTACCGGCAGGATATTTCTGCTGCAAAGTGCAGGTAAAGGGGCTGAAAGGCGGACACTCCGGCGGCGACATACACCTGGGGCGCGGCAATGCCAACAAGCTGCTGAACCGCTTCCTGAGCCAGACATCCCAGAAGTACGACATGTACCTTTGCGAAATAGACGGCGGTAACCTGCGCAACGCCATTGCCCGCGAAGCACACGCGGTAATTGCCATACCCGATGCCGACAAGCATGCTCTGCGCACAGACTTGAATGTCTTTGCCGCCGAAGTGGAGGCAGAATATGCCGTCGTTGACCCGGACCTCCAATTCGTGCTCGAATCGGAAGCAGCCCGTCCCAAAGCCATTGACAAAGATACCGCCAAGCGATTGTTGCAAACCATCTATGCCGCACCCCACGGTGTGTATGCCATGAGCCAAGACATTCCGGGGCTGGTGGAAACCTCCACCAATCTGGCCTCCGTAAAGATGAAGCCCGGTCATATCATCCGCATCGAGACCAGCCAGCGCAGCTCTACCGCCTCCTCCAAACAAGACATTGCCAATATGGTGCGCACTGTATTTGAAATGGGTGGAGCAGCCGTATCCTTCGGCGACGGGTATCCGGGCTGGAAACCCAACCCGCATTCAGAAATCCTGAAAGTGGCTGTTGAGTCCTACAAACGTTTGTTCGGTGTAGATGCCAAGGTAAAAGCTATCCATGCAGGTCTGGAATGCGGACTGTTCCTTGACAAATACCCGGCACTGGACATGATTTCCTTCGGACCTACCCTGCAGGGTGTGCACTCTCCCGACGAACGGATGCTGATTCCTACTGTACAGAAGTTCTGGGACCATCTGCTGGATATACTGAAGCACATTCTGGTGAAATAAATATCCCGCGTTCCTTAAAGGGGAACGGGAATAGTTTGTATGAACGTTATCCATAAGATAGGAGTTATACTCTTCCTTCTCTGCCCGTACATCAGTCTGTACGGGCAAGAAGGAAGAGATACCCTCACGTTTCGGATAGTAAGCTACAATGTAGAAAACCTATTCGACTTCCGACATGACACACTAAAGAATGACTACGAGTTCCTGCCGGATGCCACCCGGCATTGGAATTACTCTAAATACAGAAAGAAACTGGATAATATAGCCCGCGTCATCATCGCCACCGGAGGATGGACGCCGCCCGCCCTTGTTGCCTTGTGTGAGGTGGAGAATGACAGTGTGATGCGCGACCTTACCCGCTACTCTGCCTTGCGCGAAGCAGACTACCGGTATGTGATGACACAATCTCCCGACGAACGCGGCATCGACGTAGCGCTGCTTTATCAACGTAATCTTTTCAAACTGCTTTCCTATCAGAGCCTCCCCGTAGACAAGCCCCGGAAGAATAGCCGTCCCACACGGGACATTCTTCACGTCAGCGGATTGTTGCTGAACCGGGATACGCTTGATGTACTGGTAGCTCACTTCCCATCCCGTTCGGGAGGGGCAAGAGAGTCTGAACCTTACCGGCTACTGGCTGCCCGAAAGGTGAAGCATGCCATAGACAGCCTATACACGATACGCCGACATCCGCAAATTGTCCTTTTAGGGGATTTCAACGATTATCCGGAGAATAAATCGGTAAAGGAGGTGTTGGAGGCAGCAGCACCGTCAACATTGCAAGACTCTCTACGTCCACAAAAACTTTACCATCTACTGGCAGGAAAAGCCAAAACACGCAAGCACTTCGGCAGCTACAAGTATCAAGGAGAATGGGGACTACTGGACCACATCATCGTATCGGGTACGTTGCTGCAAGAACACGCACCGCTATATACAGAGGAAGCAAAGGCAGACGTATTCTGCCTGCCCTTCCTACTGACAAGAGACAAGAAATACGGAGGGCAGCAACCCTTCCGCACCTACTACGGGATGAAGTATCAAGGAGGATACAGCGACCACTTGCCTGTATATGCGGAGTTCCGGTTGATATATTAGTCGGAATACTGATACAGTTTCAAGTCAAACTTCTGTACCATCACCAGCAAGTGGTCGAAGATGTCGGACTGAATGCGCTCGTACTCTTTCCATACCTTGTTGCGAGAGAAGAAATATACCTGGATGGGTACCCCATACGTCGTGGGTTCCTTCTGGCTGATAATCAAGTCCATCTCCTGGTTCACCACCGGCAGGCTGCACAAATAGCGTTCGATGTAGATACGATAGAGCTGCGCATTGGTTGGCACCTCTCCTTCTGCAGGCTGATAGTCGGCCATCAAGGGGACTTCCTTGCGGATATTATCCAGCATTTCCGGAGTGCAGAACTTCAAGGTAGTCATATCCAGAAAGATATTCTTGTTTACCCGTCGCCCGCCACTTTCCTGCATGCCGCGCCAGTTCTGGAAGGAGTTGTTCACCAGGGTATACGGTGGTACGGTCGAGATGGTTTCGTCCCAGTTGCGTATCTTGACCGTGTTCAGCGTAATCTCCTCTACAACTCCATTGGCAACGCCACCCGGCAGCGCTATCCAGTCCCCTATCCGCAACATGTCGTTAGCAGAGAGCTGCACGCCGGCTACAAACCCCAGAATGCTGTCCTTAAATACCAGCATCAGTACAGCCGCAGATGCGCCCAGACCGGCAAACAAGGTCATAGGAGACTTGCCTATCAGCACTGAAACCACTATGATGCCTCCGATAAAAAACAGCAGCACTTGCAATACCTGCACGAAGCCTTTCAGCGGACGGTTCTTCTGCTTGTCCTTCATGTTATAAACATCGAGCATCACCAGCAACAAGCCGTTGATAGTAAGCAGCACCGCCACAATGATATAGACAGCACACACCTTTTGTGAGAACTCAAGCATATCCTTTCCACGCACAAAGGCCATGGGCAGCAGGTAGTAGATGAGGATTCCCGGCAGAATATGTATCAAATGGTGTATCACCCTGCGTTTCATCAGCAACGTATTCCACTGATGGGGAGAGCGTCGGGTATAATGCTTCATACCGCCAACGAAGATTGCCTGGCACAAATAGTCCAGCCCTATCGAAAGCCCCACCATCAGCAGTGCAATAATCGTCTCGTCAAACATATCGGCAAACTTCGGGTCTATCCCCCAACCTATCAAGATTTTATTCATCCATCCTCCTAAACTCATCATAAGCTCTCTTTTTTTTGAAGTGTCTTGTTTGTATAACAATCCAAAGATAAAGATGTTTTCAGAGAACGGCAAGTATATACCCTTTTTTCATCAACGACTCAATCCTCACGCTCGGGTCGTTTTTTAGCGACCGCCGCAGATAGGACATCTGTACATTCAAGGCAAGGGAGTTGGCATACGAGGCAGTGCCCCACACAGCATCCAGCAACGTATCGCGACTGACAGTCTTATTCACATTCAGCGCAAGCAAGCGAAGGATATCGGCTTGACGGGAAGTAATCAGCACCTTACTATTTCCCGTACGAATCTCGTTCGTACTGTAATTGAATACGGAATGGCCGAAAGCATACATCTCATCCTCCGCCACACCGGACAACTGTGAAGTGAAACGCTCGCGGATACGCGCTGTCAGCTCTTCCGGATAGAAAGGTTTGGCAAGATAATCGTTCGCCTTCAGTTGGAATCCTTGCAGGCGGTCGGCCTTATCGCTGCGGTCGGAAAGAAAAAAGATGAGGACATGCTTGTCCGCCTCCCGGATTCGTTTTGCCACTTCAAAGCCATTGAACCCGGGCATATTGATGTCAAGCAAGACAAGGTCCGGTT
The DNA here is from genome assembly GCF_964250605.1 of Bacteroides sp. AR20. Classification (NCBI taxonomy): domain Bacteria; kingdom Pseudomonadati; phylum Bacteroidota; class Bacteroidia; order Bacteroidales; family Bacteroidaceae; genus Bacteroides; species Bacteroides sp. AR20. The sequence continues at coordinate 89,692 of NZ_CAXUGK010000017.1, forward strand.
TGACAAGAGGAAACAGGTCGAGGGCGATAAGACCATTTCCGGCATAGGTCACTTCATAACCCTCTTTCTCCAGGAAGCGTTTCAGAAGCATGGAATACTTCAGGTCATCGTCAGCAAAAAGAATTTTCAGTGGTTTCATGAGTTGCTATTTATATTCTCGATATCCATCTGTGCAGATTATTGTGGAATGGTTATTTCCACCGTCGTCCCCCTCCCAATCTGACTGGTCAGAAAGACGGTTCCCCTATGAGCCTCAACCAACAACTTGACATAACTCAACCCCAAACCGATGCCCGGCAAGGAACGGTCAGGCAAGTTGCTGCTACGGTAAAACTTATCGAATACCCGTCCCTGCTCGGAAACAGGGATACCAATGCCGTCATCGGAAACTTTCAATGTGAGCTCGTGGCCATGCAGGCGGCATTCTACCCGGATACTGACGGAGCTTCCCGAATATTTCACGGCATTTTCCATCAGATTACTGATGATATTTGCCATGTGCACGGGGTCGGCCGTAACCAGCAGGTTGTCCGTGAAATGTGTCTCGAAAGATACTTGTTTTCCTCCAGGAGCATGCTGCAGGCGTATCAACTTCTCCACAACCGGTTTCAAATCGAAAGTACTGAGGGAAAGTTGTGTCTGCTCATCGTCAGCACGGGTCATGTCGCGCAGCTTCCGGAGGTAGGCGGAAAGGTTGTCCAGCTCGGAAACGGAATCACGCACCACTTCATCCATGGCCTGCTCGTCGGTACGCATTGTTTTGTCATTGAGAAAAGAGACGCACATCTTCAAGGCCTGCACGGGACGTTTCAACTCGTGTATCATGGTGTTGACAAAGCTTTTCCGCAACTCGTCCACACGGTGCTGCTTCAAAATGGTCTTTATCTGGAACAGCAGACAGACAGACAGCAGAAGAATCAATACCAAGCTGCCCAGAAGTTGCCAGCCCATACGGAGCAAAAGAGTATGCGGCATCACCTGCACATCCACTTGTACCAACTCCCGCTTCAGCGGATTGTAAGGATAAACCAGACGGATGACCGGATGCAAATCACTCCCCAGCCGTTCTACGGTTTCCACCCATTGATAGAGGCTGTCGCGCGGCGTGACTAGTCCGGTAGTGAAAGACATGCCGTCCAGTTTAGTCGCCAGCACCGAATCGAAGCGCTGCAACGTAAAAGGGACATCTATCTGCAACTGATAAGCAACTATCGCCTCGCTGAAGCTCATGTTGAAAAGCAGCTTGTCTTCGCCATGTATCACAATCTTGTCCTTATAGACAATACTATCCTTCATTGCCGTGGATAGAACGGATTTATCTGCCATGGCCCCCACCACAAACGTACGCGTATAGCGCTCTTTGAGCTTGTTGGTCAATGAATCCCTATCCGTATGCATGTCCACATTGGTGTTGAAAAAGGATATATTAGGCTTGTTGAACACTTTCTTCGGCTGTTCACGCCGGATAGAGTCGTTCACTGCCACGGCATCCATGACAAGGCGGTGTATCTCTTCTTCATATTCCTCATTCTTATACTGATACTGGTTCCACAACCAATATCCCTGCCCTGCTACAAGTAGCAGCATGGATATCAGTGACAATGCCCATACTATTCTGATTCGTTTTTCCATCTCAGAGTCTGTTCTTCTTTTATACTATACAAAGGTAAGGGTTTCCTCCAATCAGAGGTACGCGCGAGGCGGCTATTCTCATTTGAGTAACATTTCAGTAATAACTTTCTCACTCCGGAAAGACAAATTCTGCATAGATTTGCGACGACAGGACACATGACACGTCCTCGAAACAGTAATTTCTAACAACGAAAAAGTATGAAAAAGCAGATTCTACTCACCGCCATGCTGTTGATAACCACCACAACCGCCTGCGCACAGTTCAACATCAAAATCGGCTCCGGCAAGACGTTCAGAAAAGATACCATAGACCAGGCTGTACTCATGGTGCAGTATGAAGTGGACGGCTGTACGGACACACTGTCGGAAGAGCGTTTCCAGGAAACCATGATGTTGGAAATCGGCAAGAAATGCTCCAAGTTCTACAGTTACACAAAGTATGTGGGCGACTCGGTATTTGCTGCCGACATTGCCAATAACGCCTCGCAAGAAACGATGATTGAACACGCCAAACAGTTCGGAAAAAGCAAGCTGAACGAACAGACCTACAAGAGATACCCCGTAGGCAAAGTGACCACACTGGATGAAATTGCCGGAGACATCAACAGACTCCGGTGCGAGGAACCGGAAGAGCGTCCACAGTGGACACTGCAGACAGACACGGCAACCATCCTCTCGTATCTCTGCCAAAAAGCAGAATGCGTGTTTAAGGGACGCAGATGGATTGTCTGGTACAGTCCGGAGATTTCCTCCAGCGAAGGGCCGTGGAAGCTGTTCGGACTGCCCGGACTGATACTGAAAGCAGAAGACAACAGGGGGCATTATCTCTTTACCTGCACCGGTATGGAGCAATGCCATTCCTACCGACCTATCCTCTTCAACGGAAAAGATTATGAACCCGTAAACCGCAAGGCGTACAACAAAATCCACGAAAGATACTATGCCGACCCGGTAGGATTCATTATGGGCAACACGCCCAACGTACGTATCACCATACGCGACAACCAGGGCAATGAAGCCAGGAAGCCGAAGAATATAGCCCACAATCCGCTGGAACTTGACTGATTCATCCCATCGAACTACAATGGATATACACTTCAAGAAACTCTTGCTGCCAATCCTTGCCTTGTTTGCAATGACAGCGCATGCACAGTCTCTCAGTGGCTTGGTAACGGACGAAGAAACCGGACAACCGCTGGAAGCCGTAATGATTAGTGTGCTGCGAAACGGCACCATGATAGATTACGCCCTGACCGATGCCCGGGGGAGATATTCCCTGCCATGGAAATACAACGGCAACCTGCAAGTCAGCGTATCACTGCTGGGCTATAGACGGGAAATACGCAACATATCGGCAGCAGGAACACTCCATATTCGTCTGCATCCCGAAGCCATTGCACTGAAAGAAGTCCAAATACGTCCCGGCCGCATTCATGGCAGGAAAGATACCGTAAGGTATAATCTGGCAGAGTTTGCCTCTTCCAAGGACGTACACATCAAGGATGTTCTGAAAAAGCTCCCCGGTGTGGATATTGACGACAACGGGCAGGTGAAATATAAAGGTAAAGCCATCGACCACTATTTTGTGGAGGGTATGGACGTGACGGGTGGACGCTACAGCCAAATCAACAACAACCTCAGTGCCAAAGCCGTAAAATCGGCAGAAATTATGGAGAACTACCAATCGGTCAAGGCATTGAAAGGAAAACTCAGTTCGGATGAAATAGCCCTGAACCTGAAACTCGACCCACAGGCACGCGACCAATGGATTGTCAACGGTACCCTGGGTGCAGGCTGGAGCGATGGAACACAAGAAACGACCGGAACGGCACAAACGAAGAGGGACAAAGGAACGCTTCTTTGGGAAAACGCCGCCAATGCCCTCCAACTGGGTAAAGGCAAGCAAAGCATCTACGGCTACAAGAGCAACAACAACGGTACCGACCTTAGCCGTGAGCAACATATACTGACAAACAACACATCCCAACAGATTCCCCTGCACGGCTTTCTGGTACAACCGGGCATCAGCGCTCCCCTCGACAAGCAACGGCTGCTCTTCAACGAAACCCATACACTGAACGCCAACCGCATGTATAAATGGAACGACGAACGTTCCCTGCGCCTGCAAGCCGGATATACCCATAACCGGATTACCCAGCAACGGGGCAACTCGCAAGTCTACTACCAGCCCGATGACACCATACGCATGGATGAAGCCTACCACTACTGCCTGCAGAACGATGCCGCCCATATGGAAATGCACTATGAGGATAACAAGACCATCCACTATCTGTCGAACCGCTTCCTGGCAGAAGGTGAAACGAACCGCGGCACCTCCCACGAGTTACAGCAAACGATGCGCACCTCCCAGTTTACGGCAAAGAATTTCTTCAGCCTTATCCACAATGGAGAGAAATACACATGGGAGTTCAATTCTGCCACACAGTATGCCTATCTGCCCTCCTCCTTGTCACTACACGACGGGAAAGACAAATTCATCCAACACAGCCTTTACAACGACAATAAGGCCAGCCACCTAAGAAAACACAACGGTTTCACCCGGCAATACACCGCCGGTATAAAGGGCGAATGGGCATCGGTAAAGCACCATTCCACCCGAATGGAAACATTTGGCGCATCCAGTTTTTCTCCCTACCTCTCCTCCTACTTCCAGTTGGAGCAAGGCAAGTGGCAGGGAAGTCTGTCACTCCCTCTCAGCTATAAGCGCTACTTCTCGCAACAGCGCTCTTTTCTCTTTTTCAATCCGTCACTCTATCTGCGCTATCAGCCCGACTACCATTGGAAAATTTCCCTCTACGGCAGTTTACACCGCTCAGCAGGAGATGTCACAGACCTCTGCCCTTTTACCTATCGGACAGACTACCGTACCTGGAAAAACACTGACGGCCTCTTCCCCGTCAGTACACGCCAACAATACAACCTTTATGGAGAATACAAGAATACCGTGCAGGAATTTTTCGCCACCGCCACTTTGTCCTACCGGCATGTACACTACAACACCTTGAATGAACAGAGTATCTCTGAAAACCGCATTGTCCACACCCTTCGCCTACATTCCAACAGTACACAAAGTTGGTTCCTGCTCAGCACTCTCTCCAAGGGATTTTTCGACTGGAATCTGAAAACCTCACTTGACTTACAACTGAGCCGCAATACCGGCTGGCAGTTGACACGGGTTTCAGATACAGACGCCCTCACTCTACAAACGGAAACAGCCGGAAACGACCCGCTTCAAAAATACCGTTATGACTATCTTAAGATGGAACCCAAACTGATATGGTCGCCCGCCGAAGCTTTCGAAGCCGAATATCATGCCACAATCAGCTATGGCGGCAGTAAGATAGGGAACGACACGCACCTTGCTCCTCTACTGGACTTCGTACAGCATATGCACCTCACATTCAGCATCGGGCACGTCGACCTCCGCCTTTCCGGAGAACATTACCGGAACGACTTAAACAGCGATACGCATCTCAACACACTGTTTGCAGACGCATCACTCATTTATAAGACAAGGAAATGGAGAGTGGAAGCCAGCCTCAGCAATCTATTCAACAAAAAAGAGTATGCCTATACTACCTACTCGGCTACACAAAGCTATACTTCACAGTTGAATATCCGTCCACGAGAGGTTATGGTGACTGCCGGTTATCAATTCTAAAGACCATTATCTACAGCAATGTCCGTATTCCGGCATAAACCAGCATCCCCGCTATCGTCAGCAACCCTACCCATATAGGAGCATAGACATGAGCGACATGCTCGGCACGCTTATATCCGCTAACCTTCACAAACAAGCGGTAAATCAACCAGGCGCCAATCAACCCCACAATAGTCCCTGCCAGCAAATCACCTGGATAATGCACACCGAGATATACGCGCGAATAGCACGTCAGCAATGCCCAGGCCATAATGAAAAGAGTAAGCCACCGCTTGCGGAATAGAAAGAACAGGAAAAACGCCAATCCGAAGGTATTGGCGGCATGACACGAAGGAAAACCATAACGCCCTCCACGATGATTGTTGACGATATGCACCATCTCCGAAATGGGATTATTCAGATTAGAAGGACGCATACGCTCCACATAGGGACGTATCCAAGTGGCACATGCCTGGTCGGCAAAAGTAATGGTGAGCGCAAGGCCTATCATGCAAAACAGTGTGACCTTCCAATGAAAATTGCGCAACATCACATACCAGATGGCAGCATACATGGGAATCCAAACCCACTTACCGCTATAAGCGCTCATAAAATAATCGAAATACATGTTGTGCATCCGATTGATGGAAAAAAATATGTTTGTGTCTACATCTATTGCCCCTTGCAAGGCGTCCATAAGTGCTGTCATACGTTATCTTTTGGCTATATCATCATATAATTTTTGCAAATAGGCTTTGCCCAACGGCAGGTTCTTCCCTTTTGCTGTGCCCTCATCCACTACCACAGTACCCGCCTGGCAATTGAATATCACTTGATTGTCCGCTGTCACCATACCGAAAGCATCGGGTACGGTAAAGAACGCGAAATGAGGGGAAGCGGGATTAAGCATATCTTTACTGAAAACAAACTCATCATGGGGCAGCGCCAATTGAGCCAGCAACGTGGCTGCAATATCATGTTGCGAGCCATAGACGTCAATGCGCCTCGGCTCTCGGACAGCACCGCCCACCATCAACAGAGGTATCCGGTAGCGTTCTACCGACAAATTGTCGATATGTTCGGGATAAGCTCCCAAGTGGTCTGGAACAAACACAATCACCGTATTCTTCCACTGGGGAAGCTCACGGAACTGTCTTACAAAATCGCCTGCACAACTATCCGTATAGGCAAAGGCGTTCAGCCGGTCATTCTCCAGACGACGGAAAGGTACTTCAAAAGGCTCGTGGCTGCTGGAGGTCTGCAAGACACGGAAATGAGGAGTTTTCTCTTCGGCAGTTCCTTCGGCAGCTTCGGCTTTCAAGTCTTCCAGCAGACGGTTGAATACGAGATGGTCGTGCGCCCCCCACTTACTTAAACGTTCCGTTACGGGAAAATCCTGGTCGGAAACAATGTCTTCAAAGCCTGATGACATCAGGTAGGAACGCATATTGGTAAAGTCGGCATCACCGCCATAATAATACTTGGTACCATAACCCGCCTTCCGCAAGCTGCCTGCAATGGCAGGAATGGACTGCGTTTTACGGGGATACTTCATAATACTAGTAGTGGGCTGGGCAGGATAGCCACTCAAGATAGCCACCAGCCCACGGTCCGTACGGAAACTGTTGGCGTAGAAGTTCGTAAAGAGCACCCCTTCCTTACTCAAGCTATCCAGATGGACGGCAATATTCGGCTCACCTCCCAAAGCTGTCATCAACCTGGAGGAAAAACTCTCAAGAATCACAAAGAGTACATCGGGACGCTGAGTATTGAATAAAGTATGCAGTGAATCGGCAGGTTGCAGCACAGAATCTGCCTCTTCCGTTTGACCACCGGCACCTGCGGGTTCAAGCATGTCTTTAAAAAGCCGGTCGGCCTCCGCAGCTTCCATAAAACGGTACTGCTTGCTGAAGTCCTTCTGCTTGGCAAGAGATTCCATCAGACTGAATGCAGGGTTGATAGCTGCATGGTTCAGACGCTGCTCGGCAGTGAAATAGACTTTCCCCACATTCATGGTAGATACTGTAAAGCCTCCACGGATAGGAATAAACAGTAACCCCGTCATCAGCAACAATATACCTGACACCTTCAGGCGACGATAAGGCAGTTTCATCCGCAGCAACAGCTTCTTCTGCAGCAAGATGCCGTAGAAAACAGTATACAGCACGACAGCATAAACAGCCATTGCCACAATTCCCCCCAGCACCATCCAAATGCTGACACTGGCCACTGCGTCTTTAGGGGAGGAAAAGAAATAGAATAACGGAGTAGCATCCAAACGGAACCCCCAATACTCGTATAATCCTAAATCGACAGTAAAAATTATGGAAATAAGTACTGAAATGAAGAGGAAATAGCCACACCAGATGCGATGGAGGGATTTAGAAAGTGTCCATACAGAGGTTATGAAAAGAAAACCGGGAATAGCTGTCAGATAACCAGCCAGAGATAGGTCTAAAGGTAACCCATGCCAAATGACACTGAACCAGTCCGCACACGAGGCATCCGGGTACAGCGATTTGTAAAACAGCATAAACAGTGGTTTTTGCAACACAAAAATGCAGACAAACAAGCAGTATGTCTTAATAAATCCTATGAGCCTATCTTTCATCGGTGCCTTATTGTATATCTAAATATAAGGCGCAAAAATAAATCTTTTTATTCTATTTCTCACCAATATTAGTCAATAATTACATTGAAAGATAGGCTTATAGGATATTTTAAGTTTATCCGTTCACGCGTTTGTAATCTTCAAGGAACTTCCTCAGACCGGAATCGGTCAGCGGATGATTAAGTAAACCCTTAATGGCCGAAAGCGGACAAGTAGCCACATCAGCACCCACCTCTATACACTGCATGATATGTGCCGTATGACGGATAGAGGCGGCAAGTACCTGGGTGGTATATCCATAATAACGGTACATCTCTACAATCTTCGCAACCAATGCAATGCCATCCTCACAGATATCATCGAGACGCCCCACAAACGGAGAAACATACGTTGCACCTGCCTTGGCTGCAAGCAATGCCTGACCGACAGAAAATACCAGAGTACAATTTGTACGGATACCTTTGCCCGAGAAGTATTTAACGGCCTTGATACCTTCTGCAATGCAAGGCACCTTCACTACGATATGCGGATTCAAGGCTGCCAATTCTTCACCCTCTTTAATCATGCCTTCATAGTCGGTGGCTATCACCTCGGCACTTACATCGCCTTGCACAATATTACAGATGTCCACATAGTGCTTACGCTGGTTCTCCACTCCTTTGATACCTTCTTTTGCCATAAGCGAAGGATTAGTGGTAACTCCGTCGAGTACGCCCAAGTCATAGGCCTCCCGAATCTGTTCCAAATTTGCCGTATCAATAAAAAACTTCATGATATAAATGTTTAGATGGTTGATATTACAAAGGTATATAAAAAAACAGATTTTTTACGCCCGGTAAATAAGAAAGTCAAGACCGCGACTATCTTTGTGGTA